>JANQIN010000179.1 GCA_028282145.1 Thermodesulfobacteriota bacterium
CCGTATCTTCAAAGAAAAGAACCTCGCCGTCGGCGTCGCCGATGCCTCTTTTTCAATTGAGGAGGGAGAGATCTTTGTGGTCATGGGCCTTTCCGGCTCGGGTAAATCGACCCTGGTGCGGATGCTCAATCGCCTGATTGAGCCGACTGCTGGCCAGGTTTTGTTTGATGGCCAGGATGTCGCTCAGATGAGTGACAAGGAACTCCTCGAACTACGACGGAAGAAGATGAGCATGGTCTTCCAGTCGTTCGCCCTGATGCCCCATATGACCGTGCTGCAAAACGCCGCCTTTGGGCTGGAGATGGCCAGTATTCCGCGGCAGGAGCGTGAAGCCCGCGCCATGGAAGCGCTGGAGAAGGTCGGACTCGGAGCCAATGCCGAGTGCTACCCCCATCAGCTTTCCGGTGGCATGCAACAACGGGTTGGCCTGGCCCGTGGCCTCGCCGTTGACCCCGATGTCCTGCTGATGGACGAAGCCTTTTCGGCGCTGGACCCGCTGATCCGATGCGAGATGCAGGACCTGCTGATGGAACTGCAGGCCAAAGACCAACGGACCGTGGTCTTTATCAGTCATGATCTGGACGAAGCGATCCGTATCGGCGATCGAATCGCCATCATGGAAGGGGGCCATGTGGTACAGGTGGGGACACCGGAAGAGATTCTGCAGAACCCGGCCGATGACTATGTGCGAGCCTTTTTCCGCGGCGTCGATCCTACCAGCATCCTCACTGCTGGCGAGATCGCCCTCGACAGTCAGCCGACTATTATCATCAAGGAAGGGAAGAACCCCAGCGCCGCCCTGCAGCGACTCATCAAGCAGGACCGGGATTATGGGTACGTTCTCAACACGGAACATCAGTTTCAGGGAGTGATCTCAACCGATTCGCTGCGAGAGGTCATTGAGAGCCCCGAAACTCCCGAATCCGCCACCATTCAGAACGCCTATCTGGAAGACGTTATCCCAGCCAACCATCAAGACTCGATGCAGGATGTACTGCCGGAGGTCACAGCCCACCCCTGGCCCCTCCCCATTGTTGACGATAATGGCCGCTACCTGGGGGTGCTGTCTAAAACCCAGTTCCTCCGCACCCTGCAACGAGGACATGAGGAATCCAACGGCCCTGAAGAGACCACCGAGGAGGCGCCGGCATGAGGATCTTTGACTTTGAGGAACAACTGATCCCGCTGGACGAGTGGATTCAGACCTTTGTCGACTGGCTGGTACTGAACTACCGTGATCTGTTCCAGGTCATCAAGGCTCCGATCGAAGCCTTTCTTGAAGGGCTACAGTGGATCTTTGAAACTCTCCCCCCCTGGGTGATTATCCTCCTGTTTGCGGCAGCCGCCTGGCGTTTCGCCGGAAAGAGGGTCACCGTTTTTACCGTGGCAACCTTCTTCCTCATCGGCTATCTGGGACTGTGGGAGGCGACTATGGTCACCTTGGCAATGGTAATCTGTTCGGTCTTCTTCTGCGCCCTGATGGGGATTCCGCTGGGGGTCATGGCCGGGCGTAGCGATCGCTTTGAGGCCTTCTTACGCCCGTTCCTCGATGCGATGCAGACCACCCCGGCCTTTGTCTATCTGGTCCCGGTGGTCATGCTGTTCAGTATCGGGACGGTGTCGGGCATTCTGGCGACCATCGTCTTCGCGCTACCTCCGATCATCCGTCTGACCAGCCTCGGCATTCGTCAGGTCCACCCCGAACTGGTGGAAGCGGGTCGCGCCTTTGGCTGCACCCCCTGGCAGATGCTGGTCAAAGTACAGTTCCCTCTGGCCCTGCCCTCGGTCATGGCCGGCCTCAATCAAACGATCATGATGTCGCTGTCGATGGTGGTGATCGCCGCCCTGATAGGGGCTGGTGGCCTTGGTGAACCGGTGGTACAGGGGCTGAACACACTGGAGATCGGCCTCGCCACCGTCGGAGGCCTGGCCATCGTTCTGCTGGCCATGGTGATCGACCGGATTACGCAGGGCTTTGGGCAGAAAAAGAATTAAAACTGACCCGTTTCTGAACCCACATACAAGGAGACCCGAATGAAACGTCTGATGACGATTGCACTCACCCTGTTGCTCAGTCTCACTCTGATTTCGCCGACCCTGGCCAACGACAAACCCGGCAAGGGGATCAAGGTCCAGCCGGCCCGTGCCAATTGGAACACCGGTTATTTCCAGGAAGCCCTGGTTCGTGCCGGCCTGAAGGAACTCGGCTACAAGGTGAAGAAGCCGAAAGAACTGCAGGTGCCTCTGTTCTATCAGGCGGTCAGCCTGGGCGATGTCGACTACTGGATGAACGGCTGGTTCCCGACCCACAACCAGGACATCCCCAAGAACCGCGCTGACAAGGTTGTCAAGATCGGATATGTCGTGAAAGCGGGTGGTCTGCAGGGCTATCTGGTTTCCAAGAAGTACGCCGAGCAGTTCAACATCAAGAGCCTCGACGACTTCAAACGCCCCGAGGTGAAGAAGGCCTTTGACAAGAACGGCGACGGCAAAGCCGACCTGGTCGGCTGTGAGGCCGGCTGGGGCTGTGAGAAGACGATCAACTTCCATATGGAGGAGTACGGCCTGAATGACCATATCAATACCATCAAGGCCGGTTACACCGCCTCCATGGCCGACACCCTGGCCACCCACAAGAGTGGTGCCCCCGTCTTCTTCTACACCTGGGCCCCCAACTGGACCATCTTCAAGCTGAAACCCGGTGAAGACGTGATGTGGATCAATGTGCCCGAGATCAAGGCCCGCGAAGTGGAACTGCCGGCCATCGACCGGATGACCGTGACCGGTGTCACCGGCGCCATTACCGATCCATTGAAGATCGGATTTGTCTCAGCCGATATCCGTGCGGTCGCCAACAAGGATTTCCTCGACAAGAACCCGGCGGCAAAAAAGTTCCTCGAGGTCTTCAAACTGCCTCTGGCCGATATCAACGAGCAGAACACCCGGATGCAAGACGGTGAAAAATCCCAGAAGAAGATTGAAAAGCACGCCCAGGAATGGATCAAGAAGAACGAGACCACCTGGAACGGTTGGTTGAAGGCAGCCCGCGACGCTGCAAAATAAGCTCTCGCCCAATCCGGCGGCCGGGCATCACGTCCGGCCGCTTTTTTATCAACAAGGAAGCCGGTATGTCGCTCAAGATCGATGAGGACCTGATACAGCCCAAGATCCTGGCCCTTGGTGCCAGCCCTCGAAAGGATGGCAATTCGGACATCCTGCTCCGGCATTTTTGCGCGGGTGCCAACCAGGCCGGGGTCGAGACGGAAAAGATTCAACTGCGGGACCTGGAGTTCACACCCTGCGTCGGCTGTGAACTCTGTCGGAAGACAGGGGCCTGCACCCGTTTTGACGACGACCTGACGGCCATCTATCCAAAGATTATTGAGTCCCGAGGACTCTTCCTGATCTCCCCGGTGCATAACTACAACGTCACCGCCTGGATGAAAGGTTTTATCGACCGGCTTTACTGTTTCTACAACTTCGCCGAGCCACGCCCCGGGCACTGGGACAGCGAACTGGACAATCAGGGGCGCAAGGCCATCGTTGCCGCCGTCTGTGAGCAGGAAACCAAACGGGATATGGGCTTCACTCTCGAGGCGATGCAGATGCCTCTGGAGGCCCTGGGTTACGAGGTACGAGAAGCACTCCCGGTTCTTGGTGTCTTCGAAAAAGGCAAGGTCACGGAATACGCGGATGTCCTTCAGGCTGCCGAGAACGCCGGCACAGCTCTGGCCAGAACGATCCGGCCCTGACCCTTCCTCTTTTCAATGCGCCTTTTGTCTGTTGGTGTTCCTTCCGGGGTCTGTTAAATTAGGACAAATTCGATCTTTTTAGGATGCCTGGCCCATGAACTACAGTATCGATCCCATTGCCACCATAAAGACCCCTTTCAAGGAAAAGTTCGGAACGCCACGCCAGCCCGGCCTCGTCCCTTCTGCGGTAGCAACGATCGATTTTCATCAGGGCTTTGCCAACAGCGAAGCCATCCGGGGCCTGGAAGAATTTTCCCACGTGTGGCTGATCTTTGCCTTTCACCTCAACTGGGAGGAAGGATGGAGCCCGACCGTCAGACCGCCCCGCCTGGGAGGCAACACCCGGGTTGGTGTTTACGCCACCCGGTCTCCTTTTCGACCGAACCCTCTCGGGCTCTCGGTCGTCAAAATCATTGCCGTTCGGGAAGAAGGTGCCAAGATATCCATTGATGTCGAGGGGCCCGACCTGATCGATGGCACCCCCATCTTCGATATCAAACCGTATATCGCTTACAGCGACGCGATCCCCGAAGCCCAGAGCAGTTTCGCCAGTGTCGCCCCGCCGCAGCGATTAACCATTGTCTTCAGTGAGGAAGCCCGGGAGGCTCTCGAAGAAGCGCGAGGAAACAATCCTGAACTGGAACAACTCCTGGTTGAAACGTTGCAACTCGATCCACGCCCGGCGTATAAACAAAAAGGCGACGATGCGCGTGACTATTGGACATTGATAGGTGGATACGACATCCGGTGGAATGCCGATGGGGACAACCTGGCCGTTACGAAAATAGTCCCCCAGGCGGCGATGAAGTCATCGTGAGGGGAAAATGGAGAGTCTGGCTCCGATAAAAAAACTGCAGATCAACCCGGCCCTGGATCTTCTGGAAGATTGCGCTGAGCTGGCAGAAACCAGCAATCTTTTTGAGGCATTGGGGGATGATGGGACCCTTTTGTGTCTGGTCTGCGAAGAAAAAAAGCCCGGTTGGAAAGCCACGCTGACCCGTTCTCTTCTCAGAGAACTCAGGCCGTTCTCCCTTTCGGTCCATTCTCTTGAAGGGGATGTGGTGCTGCAATTGAGCCGCCCTTTTCGTTTCCTCCGCCCTGAAGTCTTCGTTTCGGATAATCATGGAAAGCCGATCGGCTCCGTAAGAAAGGATCTCTCAGGATTAAATAAAGCGAGCTTCAGTGTGCGGGACTTTGACGGAGACCTGCTGCTGACCTTAGCCCCACACGAATACCGTTGTGATGTCTATTGCATTCGGAGTGAAAAAGGCAAGCTTGGAGAGTTGGAAAGACGACTGCAGAGTTCGCTGGTTGAAAAGCTCTCCAATACCGAAACCTATATTCTTTCCTTCCCCAAAGTGAGTTCGCTGCAGCAAAAAACTCTGCTTTTCGCCGCTGTTTTTCTGATCGATGGGCTCTACTTCAGCGCCAGAGGCAACTAGTATCGACTGATTCTCATCCCCTTGCTTAAAACCTTGAGAAAGATGATCTCCTGACGGGATGGGCTCACCTCCCAGAAAGGGGTCTACAGCTCCATCCCTTTAGGGTATCCTGAAGTATGCTCTCTTCATCTCACCCAGATTTCTGCCCCTTATGTGGCGCCTCCGAAACCACCCCTTACGCTAAAGACCGCCATCGGGCTTACTTCCAATGCCCCTTCTGTTCCCTGGTTTTTGTACCGGAGGCCTTCTGGCTATCGCCGGAGGACGAAAAGGCGGAGTACGACCTGCACAAGAACGATCCCGAGGATGTGGGATATCGGACGTTTCTTTCCCGTCTGGTCACTCCCCTGACATATCGACTGAACCCAGACTCCGAAGGGTTGGATTTTGGTTGCGGTCCAGGCCCAACGCTGTCTGAAATGATGAGGGAAGAAGGTCATTCTCTGGAGCTCTACGATCCATTCTACTTCTCAGAACCCTCTGTTCTGGACAGGAATTACGACTTCGTCTGCGCTACTGAAGTGGTCGAGCATTTCCGGCACCCTAACCGGGAGTGGAAACGACTTTTTTCTCTGGTCCGTTCCAAAGGATGGCTCGCGATCATGACCAAGACC
>JANQIN010000183.1 GCA_028282145.1 Thermodesulfobacteriota bacterium
GACGGTCCGATGGAAGCCCTGGCACATGAGCTTGGAGTGACGCCGGTGGAGCTGGCCGAAGGGGTGCTGGCGGTGGCCAACGCCAATATGGAACGGGCGATCAAGGTCATCTCTGTCGAGCGGGGCTACGACCCCCGAGAATTTTCTCTCCTCAGCTTTGGTGGGGCCGGTGGCCTCCACGCCGCTGAGCTGGCCCGTTCCCTCCATATCCCCCAGGTGCTGATCCCGCTCAATCCGGGTATTCTATCCGCCTGCGGCATGGTGCTGGCCGATGTGATCAAGGATTACAGCCAAACCGTCATGCTGCGAGGTGAGGAGGCAGAAAAGGCTGACTTTGACAACCTCTACGCGGCGTTGGAACAACAAGCGGAACGGGATATGGCGCGGGAGGGGTTTGTCGACGGTCAGGTACGGTTGGAGCGTTACCTCGATATGCGGTATCAGGGGCAGTCGTTCGAACTGCTGGTGCCGTTGACCGACGACTTTGTGGCTCAGTTCCATCAGTTGCATGAGCGAAGCTACGGTTACAGCCATGAAGGGAAGCCAGTCGAAACGGTTAACCTGCGGCTGCGGGCGGTCGGTCCCGGCGAACGGGAACATCTGGTTCCGCAGGAACTCGGCTCCCGGGAGCCGTCCGAGGAGGCGCTCGTCGTGGAAAAGCCGGTGGTCTTTGACGGCCGGTGCGAGCAGACCCGGGTCTATCGACGGGAGAAACTGGTGCCGGGAAATATCTTTGACGGCCCCGCAATTGTGGTCGAATATTCCTCCACCATTGTCGTCCCGCCCTGGGCGCGGGTCGAGGTCGATGCCTTCGCCAATCTGTTGCTGATCATTCCCGAGGAGGCCTGCCAATGAGCGTCAATCCGATTCTGATGCAGGTCTTCAAAAACCGCTTCGCTGCCATCTCTGAAGAGATGGGTGTCACCCTGGGACGCACCGCCTATTCCCCCAATATCAAGGAACGACGGGATTACTCCTGTGCCCTGTTCGACAAAAAAGGGGACATGATTGCACAGGCGGCTCATATCCCGGTCCATCTGGGCTCGATGCCGCTGTCGGTGAAGGCGGCGATCGAGGCCTGCCCCATGGCCGATGGGGATATGGTCATGTTGAATAACCCTTTCCAAGGCGGGACCCATCTGCCGGACATCACCCTGGTGGCACCGGTTTATACCGGCGGGAATCAGCCCGAATTCTATGTCGCCAATCGGGCTCATCATGCCGATGTGGGTGGGATGACCAGTGGCTCTATGCCTCTGTCAACCAGCCTCTATCAGGAAGGGGTGATCCTTTCACCGGTGAAGCTGGTCGAAGGAGGCGAAGTCGACCGCAAAGTGCTGGATCTGGTACTGGCCAACGTCCGGACCCCGCTGGAGCGTGAGGGGGACTTTGCGGCGCAGATTATGGCCAACCGGATCGGTCTGCGTCGGTTGCAGGAACTGGTGGAACACCATGGGTTGGCCAAGGTCGAGCTGTACGCCGAGGCACTCAACGATTACAGCGAGCGCATCCTGCGCAAGACCATCGCAGCCATACCGGATGGAACCTACACCTTTGTGGACGCCCTGGACGGTGACGGGATTGTCGAAAAGCAGATTCCGATTTGCGTCCATCTGACGATCGCCGGCGACAATGCGCAGATCGACTTCTCCGACAGTGCACCGCAGTCACGGGGTAGCGTCAATGCCGTCTATGCCATTACCCTGTCCGCCGTTCTTTATGTGTTCCGCTGTCTGGTGGACGAAGCGATCCCCACCAACGCCGGCTGCAGTCGGCCGTTGAAGGTTGTGACGAAGCCGGGAACGATCGTGGATGCCCGCTTCCCGGCGGCGGTGGCTGGCGGGAACGTTGAAACCAGCCAGCGGATCGTTGATACGGTTCTTGGTGCTCTGGCGCAGGCGGTGCCGGAGAAGGTTCCGGCAGCGGGGCAGGGGACGATGAACAATCTCACCGTCGGTGGAATCGATCCGCGCAACGGACAGCCGTTCGCCTATTACGAAACTTTGGCCGGCGGTGTCGGTGCAACCGTCAATCGCGACGGTGCTTCAGCAATGCACAGCCATATGACCAATACCCTCAATACACCGATCGAGGCGCTGGAATACGCCTACCCCTTCCGAGTAACCGAATATGCCGTGCGCAAAGGTTCCGGCGGACAGGGCAATGCCTCGGGTGGCGATGGGCTGGTACGGGAGATGGAGCTTTTGGGAGAAGCCGAGGTGACGGTGCTGTCGGAGAGGCGGGACCGGGCCCCTTACGGGCTCGAGGGTGGCGCCGATGGCAAACCGGGGTACAATGAAGTGCGTTCCGGCTCGGAAACAATTGCCTGCAACGGCAAGTTCAGCTGCCACCTGTCGGCTGGCGACCGCCTGCGTCTGGAAACCCCAGGTGGGGGCGGTTATGGCAGGAAAGATCGTTAAGGGTCCTTAGACCACCATCGGAACCAAATGCCCGCGAGTCCAGATATGGACGAGCCAAAATCATGGCCCAACGGGCAGATTTTGTAAGCGACGGTAAACCGCGCTTTGCCGAAGCGGGCGCAGCAATCCACGGAATGTGGATTGCTGTGAAATAACTATTGCGTTTTACGCGTCTGCGTGATAGAAATTCGGCCCTTGAGTCGGGGTGTAGCGCAGCCTGGTAGCGCGCCAGTTTTGGGAACTGGATGTCGGAGGTTCGAATCCTCTCGCCCCGACCATTTTTAAAAAGCGCCAGTAGCTCAGCCGGATAGAGCATCGGCCTTCTAAGCCGACGGTCGAGGGTTCGAATCCTTCCTGGCGTGCCAAAAGCTCTCCCGAAAGGGATTGACAAGGCCGGGAGGAGCCGCTAAATTGTCCCGGCTCAAAAAACGACATGGTGGGTGTAGCTCAGTTGGTAGAGCACCAGATTGTGGCTCTGGTGGTCGAGGGTTCGATCCCCTTCACTCACCCCATTTATACAGAGAAAGGGATTTCGGCCCACCGGTTGAAATCCCTTTTTCGTTATTTCCCCTTAAAAATCCCCTTTTACAGTTGCCGGGGGTTTTGTTTTGGGCTATTCTACGCCGTTCTGGGGACGTGGTGGAATTGGCAGACACGCTAGATTTAGGCTCTAGTGCCGTACGGTGTGAGAGTTCGAGTCTCTCCGTCCCCACCATTTAACGACCAGCAGGTTCGCAGAGAGGACTCCGGCGGACTTTTGCTTATTTATGAAGCACAATTAAAATCCGAGGAAGGACCAGGTTGATGAACGTCACCATCGAAGAGATCAACAACACCCGTAAGAAGCTGACCATTGAAGTTCCCGCCGAAACGGTGGATACAGAGATAGAAAAGGCCTATCAGAAGGTCAGTAAGACCGCCAAACTGAAAGGTTTCCGCCCCGGCAAGGTGCCTCGTCACGTACTGGAGTCCACCTATGGCGATCAGGTGACCTACGATGTGGTTCAGACTCTGATCAGTCAGGGGTACATGCAGGCCACCATGGAAAAAGAAGTGGTTGCTGTCGGCCAGCCTGAGATTGTTGAAACCGACCAGCCCCAAAAGGGCGAGGCCTTTAAATTTGTGGCCGAAGTTGACGTCAAACCCGAGGTTGAACTGCAGACCTACAAGGGGTTGTCCTTCGACAAGGAAGCCTACACTTTCGACGAAGAACGGGTGACCCAGCAATTGGACCAGATGGCGATGG
>JANQIN010000250.1 GCA_028282145.1 Thermodesulfobacteriota bacterium
GGCCTCACTGGCAGGGGAGAAGTCGTCGGTGTTGGCTTCGCCGTCGACCTTGTAGATCGTCAGTGTCAGGGTTTCGGGCAGCTCGGGACTGTTGGTAAACCATTCGGCCTTGGCCCAGGATTCGAGGACGGACTGAGCCGCGGCGTTGCCGCCTTTGGCCAGATCGGCGACCTTGTCGAACGATTCGTAAATCATCACCAGCGACGTCAACGCCTCCGCGGCGGAGTCGGCCAGTTCCTCTTCGTCCAGCAGTTCCACCAGCACCTGAACGTTGTATCCGCCCCCCATCTGGCCCAGCATCTCAATCGCTTTGGTCGGCGCTACCGCATTGGCCGTTGCCTCGCCCAGAGCGATCAACTTCAACCAGGCGGCCTTGATTTGCGCCGAATCGGTCACACCGGGAGCCACCCGATCTTTCAGCAGCGCCAGCAGTTCGGCGCCGTTGGCAGGGTTGCCTTCCAGAAGATGGGTAAGTTCGGCGGTCTGATCGGCAGTCAGGGAGAGAGGGGGCATACCGGCGTTTTCTCGTTCCTGAGCGTCCCGGGTGTAGGTGTCCAGCATAGATCGTCTCCAATGATATGAAGAAAAAAAAGATTGGATCGCAATTGTACCCTGGTCAGACAGCGGGTGGTTCGTAGAGCACGAACAGCGGCAATTCTACCATCTTTTTTCGGCGGTGAAGGGCTCCGCCTGTATTGATTCCCGGATGACTTGATCGGATGGCGAACATCTGTTCGGCGACCGTCTTATGAACTACATCGATTGGACCCGCATCGCATTGACCGGAGTCAAGACAACGCAGGAGGGGAGAGGTGGGGGCAGGTTTTGCGTGAACACACGTGGTGCCATACAAAACCTGCCCCGGAAACTGGGTCGGGTTTTACTGACTCATCGCTGCAACGACCTCGGCGACCGATTCGACCCGAAAACCATCCGCTGCAATCTGTTGCAAGGTCTCTTGATGCTTTTTCTCGTCCTTGGCGGCTGTCGCATCGGAAAGCACAATCATTTCAAAGCCGTATTTTACGCCTTCTTTGGCCGTCCCCTGCACACACACATTTGTTTGCATGCCCGCCACAAGTAACCGCTTGATCTTTTCTTGTTTCAAGTAACCCAGCAGAGGCGTTCCATCAAAACTGCTGACCTTATGCTTGGTAAACACCGGTTCTTCCGATAAGGGACGGACAGAGTGATGAATCTTTTGACCTTCGGTATTGGGGGCAAAAAAGCGAGGACTTTTCTTGTTCGATTCATGCTGGATATGAACAACCGGGTAACCTCGTGTTCGAAACAGTTCGAGGATATTTTGTGTTTGCAAAGCCGCCTCATGACTGCCGGAAAGTGCATAATTACCACCTTGGAAATAATCGTTTTGAATGTCGATAATGAGCAAGGCGGTTTTCGGCGAGCGCATGTCCAAGCTTACTGTGCGGTTCTCGGTGCTAACCGCCATAACCGTAGTCAGGCTTGAAAGCACGAAAACGCCACACACACAGATACCGATACAATAGAGTCTCACTTTTCTCGTCATCACTTTTCCTCCTTCTCCGTTTTCGACACCCGACTTTGGGTCAAAACAGGCTTCATTCAACGCGCTATAGATTCTCTACTTTTGCCATCGATAGCATACGTTGACGGCCATATTTACCGACTTGGCGTGTTTGTCGCCGGATATGTCGTCAATGGGACCTTCAATAAGCACGGCCCCATACGCTTCGTGAAGAAAGATGTGTTTTTCGGGAGTGACCCCATGGACAGCGGCCTGGTGACTTTCATTTGGGAAGGGTCGGATGGGGGGAAGAAAGCAGGTTACGGCTGGGCGGCTCACGTACGATACGTTGGGGCGAGGCAAAGTGATGGAGGAGGGGGAAGGTCCTGCATAAACAGGTTGATTACAGCGCAAAACCTGGCCCACAACACTCGCGGCAGGCACTTTTTCTGTACACTGAATGGGCAGGGAAAGGAGACATGATGAAAACACCCAAGCTCACCCGTCGAGAGTTCCTCGCCGCCGCGAGCGGTACCGTTGTCGGTATCGGCCTGCCCGGCACCTTTGTCAAACTCAGCGATGCGGCTCAGGCCGAGCTTGCACAAGAGCTCCGTCCCGATGGCAGGACCCGAGTCCCTCCTGGTCAGCATGTGATCCAGAAGATCGCCGATATGGGCGGTGAGCCCGGAACAGCGACGCGGGCCGATTGGCGTCTGACGATCCACGGTGAGGTCAAACGCCCCCTCACCCTCAGTTTCCCGGAGCTTATGCAGTTGGAACAGATCGATCTGATCTGCGATGTCCATTGCGTCACCGGCTGGACTCTGCTTGATTCTCAGTGGCGCGGGGTACGCCTCGGAACCGTCATGGAGATGGTGCACCCCCGGCCAACTGCAGGTTTTCTGATCTTTGAAGCGGCGGCAGGGTACACCACCAATGTACCGATCAGCGATATGAGTCGCGATAACGTCATTCTCGCCCATACCCTTTTCGGCAGCCCCTTGCCTCGGCCCCACGGCGCACCGGTGCGGATGGTGAACCCGGACCGTTACTTTTATAAAAGCGCCAAGTGGCTCGAAGGGATCAAGGTCACGACTGAGGATGAGCCGGGCTACTGGGAGCGCGATGGCTTCAGCAATACCGCCGACCCATGGCAACAGCAAAGGTACAGTCGATATCGGGCCAGTTAAACCATGACGTCAAAAGACTGGGATCAGGCTTGAGTTGATTGGTGTGTGGAAATGGCCGGTTTAAGCTCAAGAACTGGGAAAAATTCGATACTTTTTCCTATGTTTTCAGGTAGTTAACCTGGTCCGACCCCGCATCCTGTGAAAAGGGGCAGGGTGAAAGCGACTAGAAGCTCCTGCAAAGTTAAATGCTAGGAGTGCTCATACTGACATCTCAGCTCCTCACCAAGCTCCTCATGAACCTTAGTAGCTTTTCGAGTTGCCTCACCAAGTTTTGCTTCAGCCTCAGATTTGTTGCTTACCCTCGTAGTTTCACCCAGCAAAAGATGCAGCTCCTTTACGTGGGAACGCAACTCATCGTTTGACAAACGCTCCATAAGAATAACCGTACGCCTTCCCGTTGAAAGGCATCCGTCGTTGACCTCATTGCTTAGAAGGGAACGACCCCAAATCTCTCCTTTTACATATGACTTAAGATCTTCAAAATAGGCCTTGGTAATCACATGATGGTATTCATGCAGTGTGTCCTGCAATTCAATTAAGGTTTTCCGCTGAAAATCACGATGACGTTCCTTTCGTTCATCTACAACCGCTTGACGCTGAAGAGTTACTGCATGTCGATTCGCAATCCAAGTGATTGCAATACTTGCAATTGCACCTACAAGGGCACCAATTACGCCCCACGCAGCAGGATTCATAGACAACTTTCCTCTCCAAATAATTGCAACAATTGGACAACCTGCAGTTTTCAACGGTTCCGCTTGATTAATTGGTAAGAAAAGAACTTTTTACTTCAATATACGGGGTTAGGCATCGGTCGAAAATTCATTAATTCAAGCCTGACCCAACCCGATAAAATTTTCGTCTGACAACATAAGAACTAAAATTTCTTTTCTTTAAACTCTTTTCCCACATTCAGCGCTTTTGCTAGTCCGTAAAATATCTGATACTCAACACCCGTTTTAACCTTTGGTGAGATATTTGCGTAGCTTCTATCTCTAAAACACCAGTGTATGAAAGGCTGATGATTATCTTCAGTTCTTTCCATAAAGCAAATTATATTTAAATCAAAAAGGAACTGCAAAAAATCATTTGCAGTTGCCATAAATTTTGGCCTATCAGAAGCTACAGATTCAATGTGATTTAGCAATTTTTCAAAAGCATTTAAATAATATTCATAATCAAACTTGTCCTTCCCTGATAAATATTCAAAAAATTTCAAAAATATATCATAGTGTCCCGATCCATAATAGAACGACAAGTGATCTTTAATCTCTCCCAATAAATAATTAGAATATTCTCGCTTGAATTCTGGATTTTCAAAATCTTCATAAGAAATAAAAGTCCTATCATTATTTCCACCAGGTCTTCGTTTCAAAAGCTCAAGCATAGTGACTATGTCGCGGGGGCGATAATAGGACCATCTCAAAAAGTTAATAAAAGAAGTTGGAGTATCGTACTCCTCGAAAACATTAGGAGAGTCCCAAGGGAAGTAATGGTCCCAGGCTACGCCACGCGCAAGGCTGGTCGACTGCTGTACTGCAAGCATATGGTCAACAACTTCAAATAATTGTGAATGGCGGTGGGAATTATATTGAGTCCGCCAATCAAGAAAAACTGCATTATCACGTATTTTTGTGTTCTGATTTTGCAGACCAATTGATTCAAATATATCAGGACGAATAAGCAATACAGCCCTCATTCTTCCCTGTCCCCCTTTGATAGTAGGGAAAAAGTCATTATTTATTTCCCAAACAGCATTAGCTAGGCCTTTTATACACTCAAGATAAAGTGTATATGGAATGCTTGATGGACGGATGTCGATCCCATCTATAAATAGAATATGATTTTTAGCGAGACGAACCTGCGATAGCGCTGATTCGAATTTCTTCTGCATATAAAACAAATTAACTTGAAAGCGACTTTCAGAAAAAGTTACAGATTCACTTTCTTCGCCTTTAAGTTTGGCATGCTTCGCCAAAAGTTCGGCTGCCAACTTTGACTCTTGAACAAAACTCAGTGCTTGTATTATTTCTGGTGAAAAGGCGCTATAATAATATTCATCAATCGCAGAATTAAGTGCATTAAATTTTGAATAGTTTAATAGTTTAGAAATTGAACCTTCTCTTTTTAATATTTCTTTTGAAATCAGTAAATATAGTATAACTTTCCAGATACTTGAAAAGTCAGAAATCTGTAAATGCTTTTCCTTCTTTAAAGATACAAATTTCTGATACTCTGTTTCTCTAACGTATCTTGTGCTCGAAATCGTATCTTTATATTCATTATTAGAAAGAAAAATAGAATAAGCTGTTTTTCCAGTTCCTTTTTCTCCAATCAAAAATGAAATATTTGGTTCGCATAGATTATCAAGATGATCATCTCGAATAAAAACTCTATTTAATAGCTCTTTATTCTCTCTTCTCTTGTAATTTTCAGCATCAGCAAAACCAAGCTCCAGATCTTTTACTAATTTCATTAGTTCCCTCCTCAGGTATATCTATTTTTCTAGGGAGCCGGGAGCAGGTCTTGCAGTAACACATTTTCGAAAATGCAAAAACCAGCCTCCTAAATTCTATTTCGAGCCCAAACACAAAGCGCCGCAAAGCCTTTTCGGCTTTACGGCGCTTGAATGTTTAATCGGGTTATCATCTCCTGTCACCCCCTGACAAGAAAACATCTCCAATTCAGCAAGATAGAAACAATTCCACCATAAATCTTCGGCTTTTTGTTCGCAACCTTTATTTACACAACCATCAAACCAGGAATAGAAAAGGACCGGATGCGGAGCACCCGGGCCTTTTGGTTTTGACAAGAAACTATTCGGTCAGCGTTGATTCCCGTACCAGCGCCACTTGCCGTCGGCTTCTTTACGGATGTGGGTAATAACCAGCGGTGAACGGAAGGCTTTGCGGTCGACAAACCCATCGATCCGCGCCATATCTCCCTCCTGCTTGAACCGCGTCACCACAACCTGAAAGTGCTCAAAGTTGGCCCGCCGGAAGGCGTTGGCGATAAAGGCCTCGACCATATCCTTGCGACGACCGTTGTTCGAGTACCGGTCGGAATAGTTGGTCATCACCGCATCCAGGTCCTTGGCCTTGAAGAACTGTGTGTGCCGGTCGAGTAAAGCCTGGACATCATCAGGGATCGGTACTCGATGTTGCAGGCTGGCGTTGATCGCCGACACCGGTTTGCCGGTGGCGCGGTTGATCAGGGCCTGTCGTTCCACCGGTGGCGGCACTTCGACTTCGGCGATCCGCAGGAATTCGGCGATCTTGCCTCGGGGCTTGCCCTGGCTGTCGATCAGATACCGGTCGCTGAGTTGCGCCGGGCCGAGGTCGGACAGGGCCTTGAGGCCCCGCTGCTGCACAAAGGTTTCAAAGTAACGGGGCTGCAAGCCGAACACATAGGGCTCGCTGCGGGTCGACACGAAAAAGACCGTGCGACGGCTGCCGTAGGGGCTGTAATCGGCTCCGCTGACCACATCTTCGAGCATATAGTCGAACACCACCCGGCTGCCGGGTGCGGTGTTGCGGGCGATAAAGTCAAGGGTGCTTTGGACCGCTTCGCGGGAGATAAAGTAGGTCACCCCTTCCCACACGAAGAAAGTCTTCTTGTTTTTGGCAAACCCCGCTTTGGTCAGCACTTCGTCCAGCGTCTGAGTGTTGAAGTCGATGGGGGTAAAGGTGACCCAGTCGGGGGTTTTACCGAGGATCTTCTTGACCCGTTGCTGCTTGTCGGCCGAAGTGGCCGGCAGGTCGATTTCGAAAAACCGGACCTGGGGATATTTGTCGTGGAAGCGATAGGCACGGCTGTCGAATCCGGCCCCCATGATCACCACCTGGGTCACCCCTTCGTCGAGCGCCTTGGTCAGCAGACGGTCCATATGATGGGTACGGGCGTTGACGTAATAGAAGACGCCGTTGTCCATCGTATCGATGGCGACCTTGGCCGGGTCGAACGCGAGGCCCAGCCCCGGAAAGCGACCGACCATCTCGGGATTGACGAAATGCTTGGCCAGGGTGTCCGGGTTGCGGGTTTTGGGATCGGGGTCGAGGGCGGCGATGGAGCGGAAGGCGCAGACCGCTTCGGCGGTGTACGAGGTCTGGCCCTTTTCCACCGCCAGCGTGGGAGCGACGCCAAACAGGACCAGCAGCAGGGCAGCGAAGGCTGTGGTCCGTGACAGTGAGTGTCGTGTTCTCATAACTCTCCTCCAGGTTGAGTGATGGGTGTATTGTCCATAAAAGTGGTGGTCGGGGGATCTGCGTTCTTCCATTGAAAGGCCTGGTAAGCCAGCAACCCCACGACCAAGGTTCCCAGGCCGAAGAAGGCGGCCACCGGCTGGCTGATGAGGGCAAAAACGATGATCCAACCGTTGCCCAGCAGGAACAGCAGCGGAATCAGCGGGTACAACGGGGTGCGGTAGGTGCCCGGCGGCAAGGGATGCCTGGCACGGAGCCGGATCAGGCCGGCGACGGTCAGCAGGGAACTGAGCGACAGGGTGAAGCCGATATAGATCAGCAGGGTATTGAAAGTGGCGGTCAGCACCATCACCATCGCGATGACGGCCTGCAGAAAGATCGACGCGGCAGGGGTGCGGTGCAGACCGCTGAGTCGGCCGAAGGCTTGAAAGAAGGCGCCGTCCTTGGCCATGGCAAAATAGATCCGCGGCCCGGTCATAATCATCGCGCTCAACACCGACAGCAGCCCGATGGCGATGGCGATCCCCAGCCAGCGACCCGCTTGCGGCGAAAAGAGAGCGGCGGCGGCAACGGCGCCCACATCCGCTTTACCGGCCATCTCTTCCGGTGACAGGGCGTACAAAAAGACCGCATTCAGCGCGAGGTACAGCAGTGTCACCAGCAGCGTGCCGCCGATCAGCGCTCGCGGCAGGTTCTTCTCGGGTGCCTTGATTTCGCCCCCGAGGTAGGCGGCGGCGTTCCAGCCGCTATAGGCGAAAGAGACGAAGATCAGCGACACCGCCCAGTCGGCACTGAAGAACGGTGCATCGGTCGACGAGGGGTGGAAGTGGTCCAGGCTGCCCTGACCACCGAAGACTGCGGCGATCATCAGAACGAGGATAATCCCAACCTTGAGCAGGGTCAGCCCGTTCTGCACCCGGGTACCGAGGGAGAGGCTGTGAAAATGCAGCAGGCTCAGCAGCAGGATGGTGCCGCAGGCGATCAGCGCTGCGGGGGACAGGCTCACCAGGGTGATCCCGCCCGGGGTCCAGCTCCACAGCGGCGTACTCATGCCGGGCGGCAGCAGATAGGTGGTGCAGGCCATGGCGGCGGCCGCGATGGGGGCGGAAAAACCGACAACCAGGGAAATCCAGCCAGAGAGGAATCCCAGCCGCCGACCAAAAGCTTCACGCAGGTAGGCGTATTCGCCACCGGCCTGCGGACAGCGAACCCCGAGTTCCCCGTAACACAGAGCGCCGCAGAGAGCGAACAGTCCGCCGATCAGCCAGCAGAACTGGAAGGCCCAGGGGTTGGGGACTTCCGCGATGATAAAGCCGGAGGTGGTAAAGATGCCGGTGCCGATCATGTTGGCGACCACCACCACTGTGGCGGAAAAGAGGCCGATCTCCCGCTTGAGCGGCTGGTGGGTTTTTAAGGTGCTTTTCATGCGCCCCCCTCTTCGGTCCGATGTCCCATTCACGCCCGAAGGCGCTTTCCGTCTCCATTAGGCGTCTTTGGAGGGGGCCCTTCAATGCGCAATTCGCCAATGGAGTTCGCGGTGCGCGAATGGGCTGGGAAGATAGTTCCACGGTTTGAAACCTGGGAATAAAAAGCGTTATGATGGGGCCGTTTTCATCGTTCTCTTTTTTTTGAGCGGATGCGTATGCCATGGTAAAGAAGATCTCAATCCATCCCGGTTCGATCATCGGTGGGGTGTGGCACCGACCGGTCGGGCTCTTCTATCAGAACCGATTCAATCGCTTCTTGATCTACCTGCTGGGGACCCTGCTGATGGGCGGGTGGACTTTCCTGGCGCTGACCCTGTATGTACGTTATCGCTGGTACCTGATCCCGCTCAGTTTCAAAGGGATTCATGCCTGGCACACCATGGCCAACTTCGGTT
>JANQIN010000055.1 GCA_028282145.1 Thermodesulfobacteriota bacterium
CAGTGCGATAATCTTTTTCATGATGTCCTCCCGTTTCTTTATTTAAAGTCGTTGGTTTCAATGTCTTGGTGTTTCGTATTTGCCTTCTTAAGAGAGCAGAAGATATGCCAAAATGATTTTCATTTTCAAAAATAGAAATAATCTTTTTTGATGCATAGAGTAAGTGGCTGAATTAGCGCTGAAAGTTTTTTCTGGGATCAGGGTGAGGCGATGGAAAACTGCTGAAATGATTCAAGAAAAGAAAGGGAGATGTAAAATATTTTTACAAGTCAGGTCGCGCCTTAGATGAAAAATTTGACAGTGCTTGTTTATGACGGCGACTCTTTCCAAACCGTCTCTATATCAGGAAGCCAATCAGGTGATCACGCGATCTTTAGATTCGAAGGAGGACCCCGTAGGATTCTTCTTGTCACCAATGGGGTGATTCTATATCGTGTCCGGAACTTGATAACCATGGGGGGAATTCAATGAAACGTTTACTCTGTTTATTCTTGCTGATTGTTTTGACCGGGTGCTCTACCCTCAACGTGAACTATCCTGAAATGCCGGACTATGTTTTCGTCGGTCCCGACTCGCCCCACTTTGCCAATTTAAAGGGGGAAGAGGTTAGGTGGGGCGAGCTTGAAGGTTACTATTTTAAGAAAAGCTCTTACTCGGAGAAAACCAACGAGTATTTAGAATGGGTTGTCATCGAGAGCCACCCGCGGACTGACCGTCGTCCCGTTCCAGACGCACTGTTGCGAATCTATCTCAACGAAGAAATCCCCTATATCAACAGCTGGTGGCCTTTTTATGATTTGCTCGAGGAAGAGACCTCATTATCGTGGCTTGATGCGGTGAAGACGCGTGAAGACCTCGATGGGGTTTATATGATCGAAAAGGCTAGTCTGCGAGAGGGGATGTATCTTGACAGCAAATTTCTTACGGTAAGCCAGGAGGAGCCAGGAGGGGCGGCCCCCAACGATGTGACCCTGACAGCCGTTCGGATTTTGCCGTTAAAGGGAAGGTACTTCTCGATCTCGTATGAAAAAGTTCCAACGGAAAGCGAGCATCTCTTGTCAATCAATGCAGCTTTGGATTCATTTACGCAATTCTTTATGGCGGCCAATTGAACCGAATTGTGAAGTGTTGGGTCGCGCAGTGTAGATAGTACAGGTGATGCGATTTGCTTTTGGGTTCTGACGGATCGCTATATGAAGCAAGATGAAAGCGTGGTTCTCCCCAGGAGGAGCCACGCTTTTTTACAGTCATGGTGTTGCCCTCAGGAGGTGACGCAGGGGCAGTTTTGGGGATCTCGTTCTCCAACCTCGTCCAGTTTAAGCCCGATCCAGTTATGAACCTCCTGCACGTTGAAACCGGCGAGACGCTGCCGACCCATCTGCATCAGGGGGCGGACGATCAGCAGAGGTTCCTCCACCATCATCGTCAGAGCAGCCTCCGGTGTGAGGGCGGCAGGGTCAAGGTCTCCGGATTTGATGCGTGGGTTGGTTGGATTAAACCATTCCACAACAGCTCTTGCTCCGAAAAAACGGGAAAGTTCCTCCACGGTCCACACCTCGGTCAGCAAATCGCGAACGTCCAATTGATGCCCGGAGGCTTCCAGAATCTCTTTTTGCCGGCTGTTTCCTTTGCAGCCCGGCTTTTCCCAAAAAATGACCTTTGCCATAAGAGTCTCCATCGGGTCCTTTTCGTGGATGTACTAGCAGCACTCCAGCTCGATTTTTTTGAGAAGAACCAAGGCTTCGGCATCCTCCTGTTCTTCCAGATATTCCTCGATCGTTTGCAAGGTGCTGTGAATCAGATACAGCAGGTCTCGCCCGGTTCCGTCTTCGGCCCGGGCAATCAATCCCTTAAAACGTTCCCAATAGGCATTGGTTTTGTCGGGATCATCGATATGACGGCGTAACATCTCGATAAACAGACGACTGTTTTGATCGCATTCAATGCCGGTAAAGGAAACATAACGGTCCGGTTGTGTTGATGAGACGGTCATCGTGGGGACACTCCGTTCTGACGTCAGCCCTATCCCAGACTACCGAGGGTGGCCAGGGTGAGATGCTGGGGGAGCTTGGTAAAGGAACTGCCACGAACCATAAGTGCTGTCGTGCCGGTACAGTTAAACCCGACTGCCTGAAGCATGGGAGAAACCGGAGAAGATGCCAGGGTATCCATCGCGAGGATCTGCCCGGGTTGCAGTGCATCGAAGACTTCGGACAGTATCTCGCGGCACTCACGGGGGCAGAGATTGTCTGTGTACCAGGGGCCGAGGATGCGGAGTTTTTCTCCGGCCTGTAACAAGGCCGTTGTGGACCCGTTCTGCAGCACGGTCCCTGCAGCCATCAGTGGAAACAGAAGGGTGGTGCGATCCTCATCCCAGGCGGCTTTATCCGAGGCCAGAAACTGCTGCTCGCCTCGTCCCGCGGTGGTCCTGCTGGGCCCCTCATGTTTGGTCCAGCACCAGCGAGCGATATTCTCTACCGTGTGAAATCCGAAACTGGCGTACAGAGGGGCACCCCATTCGGAGGCCGTTAACCACACTTTTTCAGCGCCGGCGAGTTTATGTAATGCCTGTTCAAACAAGAGTCGCCCGAGACCTTGCCCGCGTTGGTCTCTGGGGACGATCAGGTTGCCGATCCAACCGCTTTTTCCATGGTCAATCGCAGTTACACACCCGGCAGGGGTACCGTCATTCTCGACCGTCAGGTTGAAAACGATGTCACTGGCCTGAAGAAAATCCAATTCCCATTCGGGCAGGTTCCAACCTTCCTCAGCCATCCACCCAAGGATATGCGGCCAATCTTCTTCGAGCGTTGTGTGGACACGAATCTTCATCTCAGGCAGCAATACCGCTATTGCGCACCAGTTGACGCAGTTCATTGTCCGTCAGCGGGCGCTTGTTCCGGTTGCTGATCTCCCGCACCTGAGGCATCAGGTGCATTGCGTCCAGTTGCGACACTTTGATTCCCATCTCGTCCAACCGATGCATGAGAGCACTGCGGCCGCTATGTTTTCCAACCACCAGATGCCGTTCCAGACCCACTTCGCCAGGGTCAAAGCCCTCGTAGTTGGCGGTGTCCTTGAGCAGACCAGCGACATGCACGCCGGCCTCGGTGCTGAACACACGCTCACCCACCACAGCCTTCCAGTCGGGCACCGGGCGGCTGCTGGCCTGTCCCACCAGCCGACTCAGTTCAACAAAGCGACTGGTGTCCAGGCCCAAATCGGTATCACAGGCGTATTTGAGGGCCATCACCACTTCTTCCAGGGCCGCATTCCCCGCACGTTCGCCGAGCCCGTTCACCGTGGTGTTCACATAACGGGCGCCGGCCCGGATCCCAGCCAGAGTATTGGCCGTGGCCATCCCAAGGTCGTTATGGGTGTGAATCTCAAGCTCCATGCCCGGAACCCGGTGGCGCAGATAGGCCAGTTTGTCGTAGGTGTTGAAAGGATCAAGAATCCCCAGGGTATCGGCAAAACGGAACCGCTCCGCACCTTCTTCCAGTGCGGCCTGCATCAACTCGACCAAGAACTCCAGATCGGCCCGGCTGGAATCCTCGCCGCCGATACAGACGTAGGCGTCATGATCCTTGGCAAAGCGGATTGCCGTAATCAGTTGCTCCCTGACCCAGTCGCGGCTTTTGCCGATTTTGTTCTGGATGTGCTGATCCGAGACGGAGATCGACAGGTCGACCGCACGTATCCCACAGTCGAGACTGTGCCGGATATCTTCGGGCAAGGCCCGGTTCCAGGTGATCAGTCGTGCCCTCAGACCCAGGTCGACAAGCGCCTTCACGTCCTCTTTTTCGGCCGTCCCCATGGCAGGGATACCGCATTCCAGCTCCGGGATGCCGACAGCATCAAGAGTTTGGGCAATACGGATCTTTTCTTCGCGGGTAAAGGCCACTCCGGCGGTCTGTTCACCATCCCGCAGGGTTGTATCATCAATGATTACGTCTGCTACTACGTCCATCACAGACCTCACTTTCAAGCTGAGCCATAGAGACCATCATTGACCTGTCTAAATGATGGCCTCTCTGTTCTCACCTTTGGTTCACTTTCTCAGACTTCGGATGCCTTGTTAGCGACCTCACACAGAAAATGGCATCCCCCCTCGTACAATAAGTCGCACTTCAACTGATTACCGACCTCCTCCCAGTTGGGAGCGCCGCGCAACAGAACCTTTTTTCCCAACCGGTGAGCCAGTGACTCGCAATGGGTATTGCCCAGAATCAGATCGTATTCGGCCGCCAGGTCTTCCGCATCCTCCAAATCGCCAATCCGGACCCTTGCCTTTTCTATCGTTTCCAGGACCGGAGAGGGGGCCGCTGCGATTACCTCTGCTACTCGACCGCCCCCTTCCTGAAGTGCTGCGGCCTGCCCTGCCAGCTGATCCGGTTCCCCTGTCAGCAGAAACCGGGTCTGCCCCAGAGCAAAGTGAGTGTCCAGCAGACTGTCCTGCAGCCGTTGCCGCCAGCGGACGACGGAGGCCGGAGGAAGATCGCGGCCGGATTGTTTCAGCAGAAAAGCCACCAGATTGTCCGTGGCCCGCAACCCCTGAAGGTGGGGGAAATGTTTATGCAGGATGGCCGGATTCTTTTTCTGCAGGGCTGCAGCACAGCCTTCCATCGAGGTTCCAACCGTGACCACCGTCGCTGCATCGGCCAGTTGTCGAATCGTATCGATGTCGATGCCACCACTGGAAAGGGCCGCCTGCTTCTGCCCCAGGTGCCCGTCGAGAGAGGTCGACAAATCGGGAAGAGCATGAACCTCGAAGCCAAATCCCTCGATAAACTCTTTGACCTTTTCCACCTCGATCGGGGTCAGGTTGACAGGCGGCAGCAAGACCAGCTTGTTGGAACGGGTCACTTTGGTCGGTTCCACCAACTGATCGATCATCGCTTTGGTCGCCAGCGCCCAGCCCGATTCGTAGGCCCCCTCGTAGTCGGGAGTGTTAACGTGGACCAGAGGAAAGTCGACTTTGGAAGCCACTCGCCGGATATCGTCGCCCTTGGTTTCCGTCAGGCCCGTGGTGTGCAGGCCGATCAGCGCCGGGGAGACCTTGGTGGTAATGTTTTTCACCGCCTCGGTAATGTTGTGGTCTCCCCCGTCGAGAATCGCGGTAACGTCACTGACCGCCGTCGTCTGGATGGCGATCGGTTCGGCAAAATGCCGGGTGAAAAAGACCTTGGTAAAGCTGGTACAGCCGATGGCGCCATGCATCAGCGGCATGCAGCGGTCCACGCCCAGGAAGGCCAGAGCCGCGCCCATCGGCTGAGTGAGGCGGATGGGATTGACCTGGACCGGCTTCTCGAACTTGATCACCGATTCGTTCAAGGCTGCGTCTCCCATGGGGCCTCCTTGGCGACGTTCTCGAAGACCGGGCTCTCCAACGCGTTTTTCAGGTCTTCGGCCAGATTGAGCAGACCGTTGTAAGCGCCATAGCTCTTTTTCTTCTCCTGATTAACGTCGATAAAGGAAATCTTTTTCTTAATGGCGGTATACATGCTGCGTCCGCCGGCCAATAAAAGGTCGGCTCCGGTTTCATCGATGACCCCGGCCTGCTGGGTTGCGGGTTCGGTCATCAGGACGCCTTTTTCCCCCAGGTACTTGCGGGCCTTTTCCTTGTCCTCTTCCGTGGCTTTACGTACGGAGGTCGCGACAACCTCAATCCCCAGGTCCTGCAGGGCCGATGCGATCGACCAGGATTTGTTGCCGCCGGTATTGAGAACGGCCTTCTTCCCCTGAAACAGTTCGCGATAGGGAGCAAGTTTTTCTGCGAGGGCGGCTTCTTCCCGGGCGATCAGGGCTTCGCAGCGGGCGATCAGGTCGGGGTCGCCCAGAGCACGGCAGATGGTCAGCAGGCCATCGGAGGTGTCGCGGAGACCATAAAAGGAGAGGGACACCCAGGGGATGTCGTACCTTTCCTTCATCTTCCGCGTCAGGGACACCAGCGACTTGGCGCAGACGATCACATTCAGTTTGGCTCGGTGGGCGGTCCGGATATCGGCGATGCGGCCGTCACCGCTCAGGGTAGACAGAACCCGGATACCCAGCTCCTCCAGCAGATGGGTGTATTGCCACATATCGCCGGTGACGTTGTATTCCCCCAGCAGGTTGATGTCGAATTCGGTGGTGCTTTCGGGTTCGCGGGTGCCGACCAGATGGTTCAGTACGGCTTCTCCGGCCAGGCGACTGCCAAGGTTCTTGCTGCCGACAAACCCGGCGGCGTGCACCGGCACCATCGGAACCCCATGCTTTTCCGCTGCCTGTTTGCAGACCTGGTCCAGATCGTCGCCGATCAGGGCGGTGACACAGGTGGCATACACAAAGACCGCCTGCGGGCTGTACCGCTCCATGATGGCATCGATTGCCTCGTGCAGTTTCTCTTCGCCGCCAAAGACGACGTCGTTGATTCCAATCCCGGTGGTAAAACCCATCTGGGTCAGATCGCGTCCTTCCCAACTGGTTCCCGTTAGCCGGGTCTCCCAGGAGGTCCCGAGGCAGGTCAGGGGACCGTGCACCAAATGGGCCGCATCGGCATAGGGGAAGAGAGCGATCTGGGCCCCTTCAAAGGCGCAGCCACCGGTCGTTGCACCAGGCGTCGCTGAATTACAGGCTTTGGTGCGGGTTTCGTTATGCTCGCATCCGGATTCAACCAGTAGCTCTTTAACCTTAGGCTTCATTGGTAGACTCCCTCATCCGGAGGAAAACACTCATCCCGCTCGGGGCACTCGCCGCAGGTGGGGGCCTTGCACAACAGTCCGCCATTGGCGTCGCAGATCTGCTTGGCGAAAAACCGTTTCCAGCGCATCTTGCCGCTGTTGGCGCGGGCCAGGCTCGGAAGATGCCGCTCGATGGCAGCGGTCAGTTCCGGCCGCGAGAAGAAACCCATGGCGACCCACAGGTGCCCCGGGTGGGCGGACCGTGTCGCCAGAATCAGCGCCAGCAAGCGAGGTAAAGGGCTGTCGGTCTTGCGCGGCACATGGGACAAAAGCAATGCACGGGTGTCCGGGTCGGCCTTCGGCAGATCGGGGGCGACCTTACCCGTCCTCAGAAACGAATGATCGGCACGCGGAAAGACCCTTCGCACCAGACGTCTCAGGTCGGTCTCTTTGAGACCCAGAGCCCGGCCGAAGTCCCCCTCGGTTTCTGCCACTGCCAAACAACAGGCAACCAGATGCCTGTCTTCCGTTACAACATCGGCCGGGCCTGGACTGTTCATCAACCTTCGGTAAAGCGGATTACTTGCATCGATGCGAGGGCCGTGATCCTCCGCTGAAACAGGGGCTACCGATTCCTGAACCACCTCTTGGGTGGTAATACTGTGCAAAGCGGCCTTTAAAGCTTTCAGCGCCAGATCGGCACAATATTTTCGGTCGTCCGGCAAGCCCTTAAGAGCGTTGTCGATCTGCCCTGCCGTGATCTGCCGAACCTCACCCAGAGGATGATTGACCGCCAGATCCGCAGCCGCAGCACAAGCGGCGATGGAGTACCCACAGCCATACACCTGATATCGGACAGACTCCACCCGCTGCCGCTTGAGCCGCAGGGCAAACCGGACCGCCACCTGGCGACCGGCCTGCTCCGGGCCCAGACCGACCTCACCGACCCCGGAGGGGTTCTCCAGAGTCCCGACATAGCGGGTATCGGCGGCCCATTTGCGGATGGTATCCGTGTACATGGTGGACTCCTCAGGCCGATCTGTTGGCTTCCAGTTCGGCCAGGTCGATATCGTCACCGATCATGCCGGCGGCATCCGCACGGCAGGCCTTACAATGACGGGCCTGACTGAGGATCAGTTCGCACTGGTCGCGAACCATTTCCATGGTGATATCGTCCGGAGGTTCGATACCCCGGAAGATGCCGCAGGGGATCAGCGGCAGAACGTTCATCACATCGGCGCCCAGCTCCCGCGCTTTGACAGCCAGATCCAGAGTTTCGTGATCGTTGATGCCGGGCATGTAGACGTGATTGACCTTCACCAGGCAACCCGCTTCGGAAGCCATGCGAATTCCTTCCAGCTGGGCATCGAGAAGCAGTTTGGCTCCCTCCTCACCGGTCAGGCGGTGACCGCCGTAACGGACCCACTGGTAAACCTGAGCGCCGGTTTCCGGGGTCAGAGCATTGACGGTGACGGTGACCGAATGGACACCGACATCCAACAGATCCCCCAGCTTCTCCGGCAACAAGAGACCGTTAGTCGACAGGCACAGGTGCATGTCGGGCAGTTCTTTGCGAACCAGTTCAAAGGTCTTGAAGGTATTTTCGTTGTAAAGCGGGTCGCCGGGGCCGGCGATTCCAACCACCTTCAGCTTCTCACCCACCTTGGGGTGGCGAAGGAGCATCTGGACCCGTTTCAGGCCCTGCTCTGGAGTCAGAACC
>JANQIN010000061.1 GCA_028282145.1 Thermodesulfobacteriota bacterium
ATGGAACAGCAGCTGGAACGGTCCCGGCGTCATGCGGCACTGGGCCAGATGGCCACCGGTATCGCCCATGAGATTCGCAATCCCCTGGGAACCTTGAAAGGCTTTGCTCAGTTCTTTGCCCGTATCGGCAAAGGCGATCCTGCTGCCGAGGAATATGCGGACCTGATGGTGGGAGAAGTGGATCGGCTCAACCGGACCATTTCGGCGCTGCTGCAGTACGCCAAGCCCCGGGAGCCGGAATTCAAGGAGCTTGATCTGCGAGGGCTGATGGAGCGAACGGGTCGGTTTGTCGAAGGGGATATGGCGGATCATGACATTCGCTTCTTTATGGAGATGCCGGCCGAGGGAACCATCCTTCACGCCGATCCGGATCAGATAACCCAGGTCCTACTCAATCTGCTGCAGAACGCTCTTTCCTCCACCGAACCCGAAGGCGAAATCTGCCTCGGGGCCCGGAAAGCCGAGGACGAGGTCAGGCTGTGGGTGAAAGATACCGGTGTGGGAATGGACGAAGAGCAAGCGCAGCGTATCTTCGACCCCTTCTTTACCACCCGGAAAACCGGGACCGGTTTGGGGCTGGCGGTGGTTCACCAGATTGTTGAGCAGCACCGTGGTCGCATTGAGGTCGCTTCGGCTCCAGGCCAGGGGACGACCATGACATTGATATTTCCAGTGAGGTAATGCCATGAGCAAAAATAAAGCTCATATCCTTTTGGTGGATGATGACCTGGCCCATCGAACCATGCTGCGTGCCCATCTGAGTGCAGACGGCTACGAGGTCACCGAGGCAGATGACGGCGATGTGGGTGTTCATCTGGTGGCAGAGCGGGAGTTCGATCTGGTCCTTCTTGACCTGAAGATGAAGCGAATGGGCGGCATGGAAGCCCTCCCCCTGATCAAGGAAAAGAAGCCCTCGCTGCCGGTCCTGATTATCACGGCCTTTTCCAGTGTGGAGTCGGCGGTGGAGGCGATGAAAAAAGGCGCCTTTGATTATGTCACCAAGCCGATCGACCTGGGAGAGTTGCAGATCGTGATGGCAAGGGCTCTTCACTTTGAAAAGTTGCAGAAGGAGAACGATCAGCTTAAGGAGCGGATCGGCGAACGGTACAAGTTTAGCAGCATTATCGGTCAAAGTGAGGCCATGCAGAAGGTGTTCGGGACTCTCTGCATGGTGGCTCCGGCCGACGCGACGGTACTTATTACAGGGGCATCCGGAACGGGTAAAGAGCTGATTGCTAATGCCGTTCACCAGAACAGTCCTCGCAGCGAAGGGCCTTTTATCAAGCTCAACTGTGCGGCACTGCATGAAAACCTGCTCGAAAGTGAACTCTTTGGTCACGAAAAAGGGGCCTTTACCGGCGCCAGCGATCAACGAAAAGGGCGATTTGAACTGGCCCACAACGGGACCCTTTTCCTAGATGAGATCGGCGATTTGTCGCTGCCGACTCAGGCCAAGATTTTGCGCGTTCTTCAGGAAGGCGAATTCGAACGTCTCGGTGGTACCGAGACGATCAAAGTTGATGTCCGTCTGTTGGCAGCGACCCACAAAAACTTGGCCAAAATGGTGGAAACCAACGAGTTTCGTCAAGATCTGTTCTTCCGACTGAACGTTGTCCCGATCGAATTGCCCTCGTTGAAGGATCGTCCCGAGGATGTTCCTCTGCTGGTGCAGCATTTTCTGGAACTGTATCGAGAGAAAAACCGGAAAAATATCCGGGGGATCGACAACGCCGCCATGGATCGACTGGTTGGCTACAGCTGGCCGGGTAACATTCGGGAGTTGGAGAATACCATGGAGCGAGCTGTGATCCTCTGCCTGGGGGAGCAGATCACCGAGCAGGAACTGCCGGTAGCCATGCGGAATGAACCCGCTGCCCCCGGAACAGTACCCCGAGCGGGGACAACCTTGAAAGCGATGGAGCGACAACTGATTCAGCTGACCCTGCAACAGACGGAAGGCAATCGAACCAAAGCCGCCGAGTTGCTGGGAATTACCCGACAGACCCTGCAGAATAAAATCAAGGAATATGAGCTCACATCCTGAGGTCAGGGAGAGGATGTCAAAAATTTTGACATCCTCTCCGATGGGGACCGTCTGAATCTGTAAAAAAATCACCCAAGACCCTCCACTTCTTTCTCCCAGGCATCCTACCGATCTCTGATAAACCCGCTTGAAATGGGGCTCAAAGAAAAAATTTCCAACTTGGCACCGGTCTTGAATATTTAAATAGGCACGAGAGATAAGCTCTCCAGTCAAAATATGACGGAGGCGGTTGCAAAGCCGCAACGGAAAGCAAACACTCTCACCTCCTGAGTTAAGGCCCATTCGACGGAAACGAATGGGCCTCTTTTTTTCTGCAGTGTACAGCTGCGTTCCCCCCAGACCTGTGGCATAATCCGGCCAACCCCTTCAAGGAGCTCGGAGTGAACCGTTTATGGAAAGCCTTTATCTATACCTGTGACGGTCTGGCTGCGGCCTTTCGTCATGAGGTAGCCTGCCGCCAGGAGATCCTGGTTCTGCTGATTCTGGTCCCTGTGATTCTTCTTTTACCCCTCTCTCCCCTGACACGGACGGTGATGATCTTTGCCCACCTCCTGGTGCTGGTGGTCGAACTTCTGAATTCGGCGATCGAAGCAGTGGTCGATATGGTAACTCCCGAATTTCATCCGCTGGCCAAACGGGCCAAAGACTACGGAAGCGCAGCTGTCTTTTTGACCCTCCTGGTCTGTGGGGGGACCTGGGTGCTGGCTGTTGGCGAACTTCTGGGGTGGTCTTAAGTGCGAATTGCACTTCTTGAACCGTTTATGGCGGGTTCCCATGCCGCCTGGAGCCGCGAGCTTGCCCGTTTCAGCAAACATCAGGTTACGCTTCTGACCTTACCCGGGACCGCCTGGAAATGGCGGATGCACGGGGGGGCCATCACCCTTGCACGACAACTCCTCAACTCTCGGCCGGCTCCCGATCTGTTGCTGGTCAGTGCCATGTGTGACCTGACAACCGTCCTGGCCCTGGTCCGTCGACAACTCCCTCGGGTCCCGGCTGTGGTCTATTTCCATGAAAACCAGCTGACCTATCCCTGGTCGGAGAACGACCCTTGCCGCGAAGCACGGCGGGATGCCCACTATGGATTTATCAATCTTTCCAGTGCGCTGGCGGCGGACGCCGTCTGGTTCAATTCACACTACCACCGACAGTCCTTTCTCAATGCCCTTCCGGACTTCCTGAAACAGTTCCCCGAACCGCGTGAGATGCAGGTGGTTGATGTGATCAATGATCGGTCATCGGTGATGAGTCTCGGGGTCAATCTGAAGGCACTGTGGGACCACCGGCCGGACACCGTGGAGACTGGTGCTGACCCGCTGATCTTATGGAATCACCGTTGGGAGTACGACAAGAACCCCGAGGCCTTTTTTCAGACCCTTTTTACTTTGGCCGACCGCGGTGTTCCTTTTCGGCTCGCTGTTCTGGGAGAGTCTTTCGGGCAAAAGCCGGCTATCTTTACCGAGGCACGGGAACGTCTTCGGTCGCGAATCGTCCAATGGGGTTATGTGGAAAGTCTTGCCGAATACGCCGGTTGGTTGTGGAAGGCCGACTTGATGCCGGTGACGTCCCAACATGATTTTTTCGGGGCCAGTGTGGTGCAAGCCCTTTACTGTGGTTGCCAGCCGCTGTTACCCAACCGACTGGCCTATCCGGAACACCTGCCGCAGGCTTTGCAGGACAAATACCTCTATCGGTCCGACGAAGACCTTGTCGACCGGTTGGAAAAGGCCCTGCTCCATCTGGAGACAGTGCCGATGGACATTCAGGAGCATGTGGCACAGTACGACTGGTCCGTTCAGGCACCGATATATGATCGGGCCTTGGAACAGGTGCAAACCAACCGGCTGTTATAATTAAAACCGGTCATTTTCATGAAGGACTCCTCCATGCACCATTCCTTACACTGGAAAAGGTTTGTATCTCGGGTCGCATCCCTGTTGGGGGTGCTGCTTCTGATCTGTCAGAGCCTTCCCGCCTGGAGTGCCACCTCGGAGGCCGAACGTTTGGCTCGCCAGGGCCATCTGCTCGAAGCCCGCAACGCCTTTGCCCGTTCTTTATCGGCGGCGCAGGAGCGTCGGGACCAAAGCGAGGTCGGGATACAGGCGCTTCGTCTGGGACAGGTCGTTCAGTCGATGGGCGATCTGCTCCCGGCGCGACAACTTTATTATGAGGCCGCCCAGAACCTGGGGGCACCAGGACAGGAATATCCTTTTGGTCGCGCTCTGGTCGGTCTGGCCGATATCGCGCGGCTACGAGGGGAGATTCCCCTGGCTGAAGGCTTGTACCAGCGGGTCTTTCGCGAAGTGGACGACCCCTTTCTGCAAGAGATGGCGGCGCGACAACTGGCCCGTCTCTATATCAGTCAGGGAGCTTTTTCCAAGGCTGTGGCGCTGCTGGAGCCTCGTGTCGGTGATGCGCAACAGGTATTGAGTCGGCCGGATCAGATGCGCTCTCTGAGTGTTCTGGAGATGGCCTACGACTGGATGGGGCAGAAGGATGACGTGGAGCGCATTCGCCAACGTCAGCAACGTTTTTGGCAGGGATGGTTGCGCTTTCGTAAAGAATCCGGTTCTCCGCAGGCTGGAGAGCGGGGCCAGATGGAACGAGGGATGGCTTTGTGGAAATCGGGTGACCCGTCTTCCGGCCGACGCGTATTGAACCAGGTTCTGCGTGATTTACAGCGGGGAGAGGATTGGCATGCCCTGAGTATGGCCCTGCAGGCTTTGGGGGATATCGCGTTGGATCAGGGCGACCATCGGGCGGCCGGGCGCTATTATCGTAAGGCTGAGCCGGTACTGGAACAGATCGGCAGTCTCTGGCGCAAGTTGCACTGGCACCAGCGTCAGGCCAGAGTTGCCGAAGAGAAAAGCGATTGGGAAGCAGCCGTGACCCAGTATATTATTCAGGAGAAACTGATCCGAGAAGCGGGGATTCGAAGTTTCGAACCGTTGATTTTGCTACAGCATGCCAGGGTTCTGGTGGCCTTGGGTCAGGAGGAAAAAGCGGTAGCGAAGATCCGACAGGCCCTCCACGGTTGTGCCGAGCAAAAGAACGTTTTTTGCCAGGTGGCAGCGCTGTACCAACTGGCCCAGAGAGAAAGAGCCTCCGGCGACGTGGAGATGGCACGTTTCCATTGGCAGGAAGGGGAGAGGCTGGCCAACCGGCTGGGCCTGTCCACCACAGCCCGCCTGCGCCTTCAGGAGGGACGTGATCTTCCGGGCTACCGCTAACTTTTCTGATCGACCCCGGAAAAGCAGGGAATGCAGTAGGGGTGGCCATCAAAAAGGCGTACCCGGCTTTCCATCGTCGGTTCTCCGCAGGCCTGGCAGGTCAGGCTTGTAAGGATTCGTTCCGGTCGCGGAATCTCTCGCTGGGGAGGCTGGATGGTAAAGAGGCTTTCCGGTTCTGCAGCAAGAATGGCGTGCGCCAGTTCGGTCTTGGCTTTTTTCAATTGCGCTTCTCGTTCGGGGGAGGGACTTTCCTGTTTGAGCCTGTCGATCTGTTGCGTCAGTTCGGGGGCTTCCAGGCGCTGTTGCAGAGCCCGGAATCCCTGCCCGTCCGACCGTCGCCAGAAGGTATAAGCGGCTTTTCCCCAATCCTTCAGAATCAGGTTTCCTTTTCCCAGAGTGCAACCGGTAAAAAACTGGATGGCATCAACGCCACAACTGTCGGTTTCCACCAGGGACACGAGCTCGGCATCGTGGTGACGGCCGAAACGGTTGATGCAGAGCAGGGCCGCCTGAACCCCGTAAGCAAAACCGGGACAGATGTGACCGTGGAATGACAGAGCGGCTTCAAGCTGTTCGGCGGTCGGGCGATAGGTCATCCCCTCCTCCTATTCCAGATGGCTCAAAAGGTTAAAGCTGCTAGTACCCCGAATCGGTGAATCGTTCAGTATGGCGTCTATAACGGACCTCCCCGCGGTCCGACCGACGGACGTATGGGCAAGCTCGACCGTCAAACGGTTCAGCCCTGCAGCCCGAAGAGGCCGGAGGTGACCGCTGAGGGAAAAATCGGTTTCACTGCGAAGCCACATCAGGCCGGCCTGATGAAGGATCCGATACCCTTCCCCGCGATCGGAAACGACCGGCGTGTCCGACCGGACTCCGCGGACCTGAATGCGCGAGGTCAGCATTGGAATGTTGGCATAGGCGACCACGTTTAACGGTACCCCGGTCTCGATTCGTGCCAGATGTTCCAGGTTGTCTTGGTCGTCCTCCACGTAGAGGGTACATTCCGTAGCGCCCTGTTCCTGCCAGCTCAGCACTGCCTGTTGGTTAAGGCTGAAAAGCCGATAACCGGTCATCAGTTGAACGCCCTCAAGACCGTCAAACAGAGGAAAGTGGCCCAGATTATTCAGTCGGAACTGACGATATCCCTGTTGCACCAACTGTACCACCATCTGTTGAGCCAACTCCCAACGATCGTCAAAGAGAACAAAGGGCAGATCCCAGACGATCCGGTTTTTGTGCCGTTCCAGTTTGCGCGACAGGCGGGGCCAGTCGGACTGAAGACTGGGGATGAGGGGCAGACCGATCCGCCCGATATCCTTCTGATGCAGCAAGCCCAGGTCCCGGGTTGACTCCAAAAGGACCAAAAGGTCGCCTTTCGCCTGGGGAGAGCCGGAGGGTTGCAGGTCGCGAAGCGCCCTTTGCACCCCGTTTCGGGAGGGGCCCTGGTCTTCCAGTGAGAGCAGGGAAAGTTCTCGGTAGAATTGGCGCCGAATCTCTTTTAACTGTTTGGGAGGGATGACGATATGCGGCAGTTTTCCTGTCGAGAAATCGCCCAGGGTCAGTGGGAGATCGCCGGTGGCGTTGAAGGCCTTCAGCAGCATCTCCCGAGTCAGGCCACTGCGCTCGGCGGGAAAAGATTCGATCTCGTAGGATCGTTCGAGCCGTTTGGAACCGATCCTGGCTTGAATCTGAAGGAATTCGGGTGTCACCTCTACCGACAGGGAAACGCCCTGTTTCCGACGGGGTGCCTTGGCGAGTCGTTTCCGGCAGGCGGCTTCGGATAGGGTAAAGGCCTGTTCCGAGGAGACCTTGAAGACGCTGTCTCCGACCTTAAAGATGTTGCGAAAAGAGGACGGAACAGTGACCTGGGTGCCGGGGCCGACTTTTTTGACCGTTCGGCCACCGACCTTCAGTGTTTTGACGGTAAAGGCTGTCCCGGCCTGGTCGCTTTTGGGTTGAATCCGTACTCGATCCCCCAGGTGCAGGCGGTCCCGGGTCTTAAAGACGATTGTTCCTTGCTGCTCACGCTGAACCTCCCCCAGAAAACGTCCTGTCGCTCCCTTCATGCTGGGGATCGCAATGTCCTTGGGGGCCGGGCTGGTGAGGAACCCCTGGGTGGGGGTTCGTCCGAAACTGGCTTTCAACTTCTCCTTGGCGGCCTTGACCGCTTCCCGCCGATTTCCTGCAGGTGCGTCCAAAGCCATCCGATAGGCACTGACAACGTTGGCCACATACTCGGCCGATTTCATCCGCCCTTCTATTTTCAGGCTGCAGATTCCGGCAGCGGTCATTTCGGGAAGGAGATCGATCGCCGAGAGATCGTTGGTGGAGAAATAGTAACCCGGTTTGTTACGGTAGTTGAATCGGCGCCGACAGGGCTGTGCACAACGCCCGCGATTCCCACTTTTTCCGCCAAGCCAGCTGGAGAAGTAACACTGGCCGGAAAAACTGAAGCAAAGGGCTCCGTGAATAAAGTGCTCCAGTTCGATCGTTGTCTGGCGGCGAATGGTCTGGATCTCCTCCAGAGTCAGTTCTCGTGCCAGAACCGCCCTCTGGAACCCCATCCGTTCCAACATCTGGACACCGGCGGTGTTGTGGGCCGTCATCTGGGTGGAGGCATGAAGCGGCAGGTCCGGGAAGTGTTTACGCGCCAGACGCCAGACACCCAAATCCTGAAGGATCACTCCATCGACCTTTATCGCTTCCAATGCGGAGAGCATCTCGATGAGTGCCGGAAGTTCTTTCTCTTTGATCAGAGTGTTGAGGGTAACGTAAATTTGCTTGTCCAATCCCTGGGCATAACGTGTCATCGCATCCAGATCCGGAAGCGAAATATTCTTTGCACGGGCACGAGCGGAAAAGGCCTTGAGGCCACAATAAACGGCATCCGCACCGGACTCCATCGCGGCAAAGAACGATTCAAGGCTGCCGGCAGGAGCCAGAATTTCAGGTTTCTGCGATCTGTTCATACCAACCAAAAAGCGCCACCCTTGAGGTGACGCTGGAGAAGGTGAAAGACGAGGCTTTTTACTTCTTCGTCAGGTACTGTTCAAGCTTCTTATGATTTCCGCCCGAAACGAAGTTGCCGTTGACCCAGTAGTTGGGTGTCCCACGGGTTCGTAACTTTCTCCCGATGGCCACCTGTTCGTCGAGCAGACCGTTGTCGGTGAATGCAGGCAGAGGTTTGCCGTCAAATTGCCCGGACATAACCTCATCGTAGGCCTTTGCCGGATCCTTGGCAGACAGGATGTAGCGGGATTTCCGGTTGGCCTCGGGGTGAATCTTGTCCAGGGGCGTGAAGAAGACATAACGGGTGACATCGGTTCGGGTTTTCCAGTAGGCGGCCCCTTTTCGACAATAGGGGCAATCCGGGTCGGTCACTTCGACCACGACATTGGGACCGTTCCCGATCTTCAAGCCTTTCTCCAAAGGGATATCGGAGTATTTGAGGGACATCAGCTGAGTGTATCGGGCCTTGGAAAGGTTCTGTCCCTCCTTGGACCACATCTCTCCGCTGATCACATGGCCGCTTTCCGGAAAAAAGTAGAAGATATTATCTTTGCCGTCGATCACCTCCCACAGGCCGGAAATCGGCGTTTGGGCAATCGCTTGAACGGGGATGTTGGGGTAAAGTTGCCGCAGGCTTTGGATGACAGCATCTTCCTTCGGGCTTGCAACGGCCCCGAGAGGCAGACAAAGCAGGGATCCGATGATCAGCAGGGAGGAAAAACGGGTTCGCATGGGTTAGTATCCTTTCGAAAAGTGCCCTCTAAGGATACCGGAACTCGCTGCAAAGTGAAAGGGAACCGGTCTCTCTGATCTTCGACCAACTTCGGCGTTCGCAACAGACGATTCCGCACTTTGAGGCCGCAATGGAATATTCGTTTGTTGGCAGGTGCGAAGGCGGATCGGTATTTTGGTCAGGACGATGGAAATCATCTAATCCAAACGCTTTTCTCGCGTGGCAGCACCTTGCCTCGATTTGGTCGGATATGGTAAAAGACCGGTTACACTTTTTGCGCCTGTTGTGTCGATGGAGGGCCCAGATGGACTTGAAGGTACTACCGCTTCAGCAGCCCAAACAGAAAATTTCCGATGAATCCCAGCTTGCCTTCGGTCGGCAGTTTACCGACCGGATGTTTGTCATGGACTATACCGTCGGACGCGGTTGGCACGATGCCCGGATTCAGCCTTACGCCAAATTTGAGCTCGATCCTGCAACCTTGGTTTTTCATTACGCTCAAGAGATCTTTGAAGGTCTCAAGGCGTATCGTCGGGCAGACGGATCGATTTGCCTTTTCCGTCCCCAGGACAATATTGCACGAATGAATCTGGGGTCCGAGCGGATGTGTATGCCGCCGACCGACCCGGAATTTACTTTTGAAGCGCTGAAGGAGCTGCTACGTCTGGAGGCCGACTGGGTTCCCCATTCCGAAGGGACAAGCCTCTATATCCGCCCGACAATGATCGCCACCGAGCCGATCATCGGCCTCAAGAGCTCGGATACCTTCACTTACTACATCATCCTGTCGCCCACCGGTGCCTATTACAAGAACGGTGTCGCACCGATTAAGATCCTGGTCGAGGATGAATATGTCCGGGCGGCTCCCGGGGGGACCGGGGAAGCCAAAACCGGTGGCAACTATGCGGCCAGCCTTCTGGCTTTCCGCAAGGCGGCCGAAGCCGGTTGCGATCAGGTGCTGTGGCTCGATGCCACCGAACGTAAATATATTGAAGAGGTGGGCACCAGCAATATCTGTGTTATTCGCGACGGCAAGCTGGTCACCTCGCCTCTGGCAGGAACGATTCTCGACGGGATCACCCGCCGGTCGATTCTACAACTGGCCAAGGATCGCGGGATTGAGGTCGTGGAACAGGCTCTGGCGATCGACGAGCTTTTTGAAGGTATCCAGAGTGGGGTGATTACCGAAGCCTTTGGCTGTGGTACCGCCGTGGTGGTTTCGCCGATCGGTCAGTTTACCTACAAAGGGGATACCGTTCAGGTGGCCGACGGGCAGCCTGGCAAGGTCACCATGGGGCTGTACAAGGCTCTGACCGATATCCAGACCGGGAAGGCTGACGACCCCTATGGATGGGTGGTGACCCTCTAAGGTTTGCCGGGGAATTGTGGCGCCGACTCAACGGTTTGCCGTAAAATATCCACTGGACATAAAATCAAATTTCGGGTTTAATACCGCTTCCTGTGAGACACACAGGCCAGTAGCTCTAACGGTTAGAGCACCGGTCTCCAAAACCGGGTGTTGAGAGTTCGAATCCCTCCTGGCCTGCCAATAAAAACCGCCCTATGCGTTAAAGCATAGGGCGGTTTTCTTTTTTACCTCAAGCTCTATAGGAAGCACTAAAAAGTATTGAGCGAGCCCCCTCTCCCAGTCCTCCACGTTAGATTACAGGCTCAACCAAGTCCATAAGCAGGCGTGGCGTCTTTTTTCCACCAAAAGGCACATAAAATACGGGACATTTTCTTGCCAATACAAAAAAGTATGATTCAATGTGACGCGATTGAAATGATTTGAAAATAAATCCTTTCTTGTGGGGGCAAGAAATGGTTTACACGGTTAGCCATTCTGAGAATGCCGCAGGCGCCTTGAAAGTGCCTTGCGGTTTTTTACGTTTAAAGGACGCCTAGCTCGTTTCATGTACGTTTCCCCTGTCGCAAGCCTTTATCACGAACCCCAAAGATCATTGTGAACTGTCGGCGAACAGTGTCGCTTTTTGGGAGTATTGGCCCTCTGTACAAAAGGAGAAACGATGTATCGAACCGACTGCTCAGCAAACTGTATCGCATCGGAACGACTCCAAACCCACGGCAATGGGAGCGGTCGTCGCCACAGCGATCCAAGGCTGATTGTCGCATAGTCAACAGCAACAGAAGAAAAGCTTTTAAGTGTCAGGTCTTACCGATATGCCCTCGGGTAATGCCTGACTTATACGATAAGAGGGCAATCTCGGAGGGAAGTTATGCAAGGAATTCCAAATGTCGAAGGGAATTTAGAGCTTGGCAATGGCGCTCAATTTATCGTGTATATTTCGCCGCAAGAAGAGACGGCGAAATATGTGACAAAATGGGTCGTAAAGATTGAACAAAAAGATGGGAATTGGTCCGGCTCCATAAGCAGTGATAATCCGACGGAGACCCTGCAAACCCCTGGGCTGTCCGGAATCTTCAACGTTACGGTGCAGGCTTGTGGGCCAAACTTCGACAATAAGATTCTCGTGCCGGTGTCGTGGAGCAATCCCGATATCGGCTGCAATTCTAATTGCGTCTCAATGGTGGGAATTGTGGCAGCGGTAGGTGGCAAAGACGCCAATTATTGGACGACATGGGACGCTGTTTGTAACCAACGATAGGCGCCGGCCGGAAAGCTCAAAGAAAGAAAGCGGCATGGACTTCAGTCCATGCCGCTTTTTGTTGAAGAGGAACAGCTTTACTTGGCGGCGAGTTTTTCGTACATCCCAACAGCCTTATTCATCTCTTTCAGCAGAGGAAGGTTGAGCCTGGCGATAACTTTGATCGCCTCCTCGTCCACTTTGTCCTGAGTGATCGCCTTTTCGACCTGTGGTTGAAAGTCGGACCAGAGGTCTTTCACGATCGCAAGCTGGCCGCGGATATGTTCTTCTTTGGTTCCGGGCAGACCCAGTTGCTCATCGCCGTCGCGCAAGCCTTTCAGGGTGCGGTCGAACAGTTTGATGGTGCTGCGCAGGTCAAACCGGTTGGCCTCAATGTTCTCCCCGTAAGCAATCAGGAAGAACTCCTTGGACATCTTCTGAATCCGCATCCGCTGGATGCCGGACAGGTTCAGGGTCCGCGCCAGGTCGGGGTTGGCCTTCAGCCCGCTCTTCTTCGCGTCCTTTTCATACAGCTTGACACATCGGTTCATATTGCTCAGCAGCGGCAGATTTTTCTTGGCCACCTCCAGGGTCAGCTCTTTGGAGGTTTTCCCTTCGGTCAGAATCTGATCGATGGTTTTTTTAAAGCCGACCCACTGTTTCTCGGTCCGATCCAGCTGTTTAAGGATCTTCGGCTCGGTGGTGTTGGGCAGGCGAAGCCCTTTGTCTCCATCCCGGAGGCCTTTCAAAGTGCGGTCAAACAAAGCGGCCGTTTTTTTCAGGTTTGCCAGATTCTTTTTGGCTTCAACATCCAGGGCGACCAGCATCACCTCTTTGCTCATCTTCTGGCTCAGCATCCGTTGCTTGCCGGAGAGGTTGATTACGGTACCGTACTGTGCGGCGGTGGGTGCAGCGAGGGCGTTCGAGGCGACTATCCCCACCAGAGTCAAACCAAACAAAGCCATTTTCATTACATGTCGTTTCATTGGACACTCCTTGGAACAATTTTGAAAAATCCCGCAGAATATAGCTTTTCGGGTAAAAAAGTAAAGGTGCACAGGTCAAAAACAGATCAAGAAAACGTGGTTTCCGCATAAAATCCCGGTCATTGATCCTTGAGCTGTGCCCTATTAGATGCACGACTTGACCATCGCCCTCTTTGAAGTAGAGTTTGGACGTTCTTCCGGAGAACTCGGAGGGGTTTGTGCCGGGAGTCTTCATAAACACTTCCGATGCCGAGGCGCTTCTTAAGATCTATCGCATTATCAGGAAGGGTCCCGATGATCCAGTGGGCCATTCTTCTCAATGGTTGGTATCGAGGAAGGTCCTTGAGTATTTCAGAATGAGTGACGAAGAGGAATAAAATGACGCCTGAATTTCTGCTGACATCTCTGGTCGTTGTTCTGATCCCGGGAACGGGAGTGATCTATACCGTTTCCACGGGGCTTTTTCTCGGTGGGCGGGCCAGCCTGATGGCCGCTTTGGGCTGTACCCTGGGTATCGTTCCGCATTTGCTGGCAAGTATTCTCGGTCTGTCGGCGATCCTGCATATGAGCGCGCTGGCCTTTCAGGCGATAAAATATGCCGGTGCCTTGTATTTACTCTATCTCGCCTGGGGGATGTGGCACGATCGGGGAAGCCTGGCATTCAAAGAGGGGTCGGGTGCCACGGATAATTTTCGCATCATTGTTCGGGGCATCGCCCTGAATCTGCTTAACCCCAAGCTGACCATCTTTTTCCTGTCCTTCCTGCCTCTCTTTGTGGCACCGGAAGGGGCCAATCCCCTGTTGCAGATGCTGCTCCTCAGTGGGGTTTTTATGGGGATGACCTTTTTGGTCTTTGTTTTTTATGGGCTCTGTGCGCACGGATTTCGGCAGTTTATCGTTGGATCTCCCCGGATACTGAAGAGATTACGCCGCAGTTTTGCCCTGGCTTTTGGAGCCCTCGGTCTGCGGCTGGCAATGGCTGAACGCTAGACCGGTTCGGACCGAGCGGATGCCCCGACTGCTATTGCAGCCGGGGTTTTTTGTTCTAGAGTGGAAGGGGATGCGAAAGGGGGATGGATTATGGAACGGCACGAGAAGATCGATTATGTAGAATTCCCAGCCAGATCGATGCAGGCAACCAAGGCTTTTTTCAGCCAGATCTTCGGCTGGACTTTTACCGATTACGGTTCGGAATATATGGCATTTTCAGGCGCCGGTCTCGAGGGTGGGTTCTATCATGCACCGATGACGTCGCGGACCGAAACCGGAAGCGCGCTGGTCGTCCTTTACAGCGAAAATCTGGAGGCCACCCAGGAAAAGATTGAAGAGGCCGGTGGGGAGATCGTCAAGCCGATCTTTTCTTTTCCCGGAGGTCGGCGGTTCCACTTTCTGGAGCCTAGCGGCAACGAATGGGCGGTCTGGTCGGATAAGGCCCCTTGATCGATCTTCTTGGACGTTTTTTCAGCCCTTGTCGCACTTGCGGCGGGGGTTTTTTGGTTTATGGTTATTTTTTGAGCAAAGAAAACCGGCAGAGCTGCATAAAAAATATGCACAAAAAATATACATGGTTCATTGTGTGAACCCCTCCTCTTGGATAAGTTATTGATTTTATTTGTTTTGAACAAGGTGGCAAGGCTTTTGCTCTTAGGCAGGGCGGGTAGCACACCCTAGCGTCAACGACGGCGCAGTTCGACGAAGAAAACCAAACGTTGCCAATGGAGGTTATACGATGTTCAAAGCTGTCAAAGGGATGTTTCTTTCCCTGGCCCTGGTCCTTATCCCGTCTCTGGCGCTGGCCGAAGATACACTGAGTGCCGGCGATACCACCTGGATTCTCGTTTCGAGTGCCCTGGTTCTGTGCATGATGCCCGGCCTGGCGCTTTTCTACGGTGGTATGGTCCGTTCGAAAAACGTTCTCTCAACCTCGATGCATACCTTTGTCGCCATGGCTATTATCGGCGTGCAATGGGTTGTTATCGGTTACAGCCTGTCCTTCGGAGAGGGTAACTGGTTTATCGGTGACCTTTCCATGGTGATGCTCAAAGGAATCACCCCTGAGAGCCTCTCCGGTACCATTCCGACCTATATCTTCGTTATGTTCCAGGGGATGTTCGCTATGATTACCGCGGCGCTGATCTCCGGCGGTATCGCGGAACGGATGAAGTTCTCGACCTATTGCGTTTTTATCCTGCTCTGGTCGACCCTGGTTTACGATCCCCTGTGCCACTGGGTCTGGGGCGGCGGCTGGCTCGGTGCTGACGGTTCTCTCGATTTCGCCGGCGGTACCGTTGTTCACCTCTCCTCCGGTGTCACTGCACTGGTTCTGGCCGTTATCATCGGCAAGCGGAGAGGGTATCCCCAAGAGCGGATGATGCCGCACAACCTGCCGATGACCCTGCTCGGTGCCGGTCTTCTCTGGTTCGGCTGGTTCGGTTTCAACGCCGGTTCGGCTCTGGCCGCTGACGGCAATGCCGCCCTGGCCTTCACCACCACTCAGACCGCGGCTGCCGCAGGAGCCCTGTCCTGGATCATCGCGGAATGGATTCACAACGGTAAGCCCAGCGCCCTGGGTGCTGCCTCCGGTATTGTTGCCGGTCTGGTTGTCATCACCCCTGCCGCTGGTTTCGTCACCCCCGGTTCCGCCCTGATTATGGGCTTGTTGGCCGGTGTGATCTGCTACGCCGGCGTGCTGATGAAACACAAGCTCGGTTACGATGATTCCCTGGATGCCTTCGGTGTTCACGGTGTGGGCGGTGCTTTTGGTGCTCTGGCCACCGGTGTTTTTGCCTCGGTCGGCGCCACCGGCCTGCTGGCCGGTAACGCCCACCAGCTTTGGATTCAGTTTGTGAGTGTGGTGGCGGCCGGTGCCTACGCTGTGGTCGTGACTCTGATTCTGGTCTACGTCCTCAAGGTCACAATGGGCCTGCGGGTGGAAGACGACGAAGAGCGGATGGGGCTGGACCAGTCCTCCCACTCCGAATCCGGTTACAATTTCTAATCCCTGGCGAGTGCGGCCAGGGTCCGCAACTCTCCAATGAGCGGTGCAACGGGAAAGGCAGGTGTCCGAAAGGACGCCTGCCTTTTCGTTTGATGAGGTAAGTCCCCATGCCTTTTGGCTCCGTTCCTGGGCTTGGGGGTATGTGGTGAAGGCTTTTGTGCCGAGAGAGTATTATTCTTGAGCTTTTTGAGTACTCTTCCTGAGTACTCACTCTTGTTCTGTAGCTCTGACTTCTTCCTGCTCTTCTTCTTTCTTTCGTTTTCTTCTTCTTGAAAAAAGACGTTTTTCCAGTAGGTTGGAGTCCTTTTTTACCTCTGGCCTGACCATTTTCCCAGGATGGCACGTCTTTTGCCGTTATGGGTAGGGCTTGGCACGGCGCAAAGCGCCTATTTTCTGGACGGAGGACGTAGATATGTGTCGCATTGGAGCGATTAAAAGCCTGAACTACACACATCCGAGTCAGGCCCTGCAGCTGATGCAATCGCAGCAGAAGGGTCATGACAACTCGGGTTTTGCCATGATGATGCAGGACCTGGGGGGGATTTTTGCCGACTACAAGGACAAACCTACCTTGTCGATGGCGGCCACCGATGAAGGTGTGCATATTGCCGAAACCCTGCTGTCGGAGGCCGGCTTTCACCGGGTGCATCAATGGGTACCTCAGATCAATGCCCAACCGGGCCTGGATATCGAGGCGATGCCCAACTATGTTTACCAGACCTTTGACTTCCCCAAAGCGTTTGCCAACGCTTCTCAGGAAGAGAAGGAGGCCCTGTTGGTCGCCACCCGCCTGCAGCTGCGAGCGGCTCTGGAGCCGAACGATATGGGCTTTGTGTACTCCTTCTGGCCGGATGTACTGACCCTGAAGGAGATCGGCGATCCTCGCGACATCGGCACCTACTTCAACCTGTGGGAGTCGGACGACAAGTTCGTTGCCAAGGTCATCACCGCCCAATGCCGCCAGAACACCAACTACGACATCGTGCGTTATGCCGCTCACCCGTTCTTTCTGCAGGGCTACACCCTGCTGGCCAACGGGGAGAACACCTTCTATCAGAAGAACAAAGAGTTCCAGACCAAGCTGCACGACGGCTACCTGGGATTTGAATCGGACAGCCAGTGCTTCCTCTACAGCCTGCACTATGTGCACCAGCAGTTGAAATGGCCGCTGCCTTATTACAAGCATGTCATCACCCCTCTACCGTTTGAGGATATCGCCAAGCGGGACGACAAAGAGGTGCTGCTGGGTATCCGTCAGTCTCTGGCCCATCTGGAGATTAACGGCCCCAACACCATTATCGGGGTGCTGCCGGATAACACCATGTTCACCTGCTGCGACGCCAAGAAGCTGCGTCCGGTGGTGGTGGGCCGCGATGAGGAGACCGTGGTCATCTCGTCCGAGGTCTGCGGGATCAACGAAATCCTTCCCGAGCGGGATTGGGAAGCGGATGTCTATCCCGACGAACGTGAAGTCCTGGTGATCGACGACAAGCTGGAGGTTCAGCGATGGAAACAATGAAATGTCTTGACGTAACGCCGAACGATCTTCCCTGGAAGATCGTCTACGACGCCCATCGCTGTACCATGTGCGGCTCCTGTGTGGCGACCTGCCCCTTCGGATCGTTGGAGGTCAAGGTGGAACGCCGTCGGATGATCTTCTCCGAAGGCGACTTCCCCGAGCCCAAGTCCCGCTTTTCGGCGGTACCGGTGATCAAGCAGGTCAACAACCTCAAGCACTACTGCCGCGGCTGTGGCAGCTGTGAAAAGGTCTGTCCCAACGACGCCATCAAGGCCGATCGCAACCCCGACACCCGTCACCCCCTGCTGGTGCGGATGCACGGCGGCGATTCGATCAAGCGTGGCGGCCGGAAGAACATCGCAACCCAGGAACGGACCCTCGACAAGCTGGTGGTCGGCCGGATCTCCCAGATGACCGACCCGAGCCTCGACGCCAACCGTCACACCTTTGACGTGCTGGCCCCCTTCGGCCGGGTTCTCGATCCGACCAAACTGAAGGTCGAGGTCGGTGACGACGGCAAGCTGAAAACCAGCGGCCCGGCGCCCCCGGTCAACTGGATCTACCCGATCATGATCGGCGACATGTCCATCGGCGCCCTCTCCACCCGGATGTGGGAAGCGATGGCGATGGCCACCGCCTACCTCAACGAGGAGTGTGGCCTGCCGGTCCGGATGTGTTCCGGTGAGGGTGGGATGCCCGAAAAGCTGATGCGGTCCAAGTACCTCAAGTACATGATCATCCAGATCGCGTCCGGCCACTTCGGCTGGAACCGGATCATCAAGGCGATGCCCCATATGATCGAGGACCCTGCCGGGGTCCTGATCAAGATCGGTCAGGGTGCTAAGCCCGGTGATGGCGGAATGCTGCAGGCGGCCAAGGTGGCCGAGCATATCCAGGCGATCCGCGGTGTACCCAAGGCCGACCTGTTGTCGCCCCCGAACCATCAGGGACTGTACTCCATCGAGGAGTCGGTGCAGAAGATGTTCCTGTCGTTCAACGCGGCCTTCAAGTTCCGGGTCCCCGTTGCGATCAAGGTCTCTGCCTCCGCCACCTCCGTCTCGGTTTACAACAACCTGGTGCGTGATCCCTACAACATCGTCGGCGGCTTTTTCCTCGACGGGATCGACGGCGGTACCGGTGCGGCGCAGGAAGTGTCGTTGGACCACACCGGTCACCCGATCGTCAGCAAGCTGCGCGACTGTTACCAGGCCTCGGTCAAACAGGGCCGTCAGGGCCAGATTCCCCTCTGGGCTGCCGGCGGTCTCGGCAAGACCGGCGACCTCGCCGCTGACGCCTTCAAGATGATCTGCCTCGGTGCCAACGGCATCTTTACGGGCAAGATGATCATGCAGATGGCCGGCTGTGTCGGCAACGACCAAGGTCGCTGTAACGCCTGTAACACCGGCCAGTGCCCCGTCGGTATCGCGACCCAGATTCCCCAGCTTGTGCACCGTCTTGACGTGGATAAGGCGGCGCAGAATATCGTCAACAGCTTCCTGGCGATGGACCACGAACTGCGGAAATTGATGGCACCGATCGGCAACAGCTCGTTGCCGGTGGGACGTTCCGATGCTCTGGTAACCACCGACAAGAACGTGGCCGACCGCCTCGGCATTCAGTACGCCTGCTAAAGGATAAAGACGATGGCTGCAACGATTAACGGATTTAACGAAAACGGAAAACGGATCTCCTCCCAGGAACTGCTGCAGCAGATCTACAAGGCGATGGAGGCCGGTGAGACCGAGTTTGAGGTCACTTCTTCCGGACATCATAATATCGGCGGCCCCCTGTGGGACACGGACGGCAAGCCGCTCAAGTTCCGGGTCAAGAACCCCGGCCAGCGGGTCGCCTCCATGGGCCTCGACGGCACCGACATCATCGTCGATGGCCCGGCTCCGGCCGACGCCGGCTGGCTCAACGCCGGTGCCACCCTCACCATTCTTGGTGACGGCGGCGACACCACCGCCCACTGTGCGGCGGCCGGTAAGATCTTCGTTGCCGGTCGGGCCGGTACCCGGACCGGGTCACTGATGAAGCATGACCCGGCCTACGATGCGCCGGAGCTGTGGATTCTGAAGAACACCGGCTCCTTCTCCTTCGAATTTATGGGCGGCGGTATCGGTGTTGTCTGCGGTGTGGATGCGGCCGATCCCGAGTCGGTACTGGGTGATCGCCCCTGTATCGGTATGGTCGGCGGCACCGTCTACGTTCGCGGTCCGGTGAAGAACCTGTCCGGCACTGTCTGGATGATGGAGCTCGACGATTACGACCGTGAATTTCTCGGCAAGGGGATGCCCGACTACCTGGAACGGATCGGTCGCAGCGAACTGCTGAATGAGCTGACCGACTGGTCCCAGTGGAACAAGATCATCGCCAAGTCGCTGAAGGAACGGGGCAAGGTGCAGCGCCCCACCCTGAAGGAGTTCCGCAACAAGAAGTGGGTCGAAGGGGGCATTTTCTCCGATGTCCTGCCGGACGATCTGCATGTGGCCGGGATGGTCAATGTGGGCGAAGATCGACTGAAGATCCCCCACTGGCAGGACAAGCGCTACACCGCGCCCTGTGAATACGCCTGCCCGAGCCATATCCCGACCCAGACCCGTCTCAATCTGTTGCGTGCCGGCAAGGAGAAGGAGGCGTTGGAGCTGGTGCTCGAATACACCCCCTTCCCCGGTTCGGTCTGTGGCGAGGTTTGCCCCAACCCCTGTATGCACAGCTGTACCCGTTCGCTGATGGACAAGGCGATCAAGATCGGCGCCCTGGGTCAGTTGTCCAAAGACCTGCCCGCTCCGGCGGTCGGTGAGGATACCGGCAAAAAGGTCGGCATCATCGGTGCCGGTCCCGGCGGCCTGGCCGCCGCCTGGCAGCTTCGCAAAAAGGGCCACGCCGTCACCGTCTACGAGGCGGACAAAGAGGTTGGCGGTAAGCTGCGTCAGGTGATCCCCTCCGACCGTTTGCCGGCCGACGTGCTGGCGTCTGAGATCGACCGGATCAAGGCGATGGGGATCGATATCCAGGCCAACACCCCGGTCGACCGCGATCTGTTCGACAAGATCAACGCCGACAACGACGCCACGATCATTGCCTGCGGTTCCCATATCCCGGTCGTGATCCCCTTCCCCGGTCATGAGAAGATGGTCAAAGGGTTGGACTTCCTCAAGGACTTTAATAACGGCGAGCGCCCCGACCTGGGCAAGAAGGTTGTCGTCATCGGTGCCGGTAACTCGGGGATGGACGTCGGTCTTGGTGCCCTGGCCTGCGGTGCCGAGGATGTCACCTGTATCGACATCCAGCGCCCTGCCGCCTACCAGCACGAGATCGATCACTTCGAGGCCGCCGGCGGCACCATCGAATGGCCGGTCGAGACCGAGAAGATCACCGACAAGGGTCTGGTGACCAAGAAAGGCGACCTGATGGAGGCCGACACCATCCTGATCGCGGTTGGTGAACGTCCCGACCTGAGCTTTGTGCCCCACGAGTGGATCGGCGTCAAAGGCCTGATGGAGGTCGACGAGTGCTTCCAGGTGGAGAACGCCAAGGAGCAGACCGCCTTCGCGATCGGTGATGCCACCGAGCCGGGTCTGCTGACCCTCGCCATTGGTGACGGGGCTGACGCGGCTAAGTACATCGACGATCTGTTTGCCGGTCGTGAACTGGTGCCGGTGAAGAAGGCCGAACCGATTCCGGTAAGTTGCCTCAGTCATGAGCTGTTCAAGCCCCAGAATCGTGGTCGCTTTTGCGTCACCGATCCCGGTCACGAGATCGGCCGCTGCATCAGCTGCGGCAGCTGCCGTGACTGTGAGTTCTGCCTTGAGGCCTGTCCCGAAGGAGCGATCCGCCGTATCGAGCCGGAAGAAGGTGGTTTCGAATACGTTTCCGACGACCACCTCTGTATCGGTTGCGGTATCTGCTCCGGCATCTGCCCCTGCGGTATCTGGGCGATGGAGAGTTTCGTTTAAGGCAGATTTTCGTTTTTTTGTGCAAATTGAGGGCGGCCTGGAAGGTCGCCCTTTTTTTTTGCGAACCGTCTCCTCAACGCCCACGCTGTTCAGAATCTTCAACACATCAGATCCCTGCCGCCATGAAGCATGATCGTTGCGGTTGCATTTATTTTCAGTCTTGTTAGCCTTAATTAATTGTTGGACGTAAAACCAACGTTTTTGATCTGGAAAATAGACGGTCCTGGTAGGTCAAACCACAATCCGGAAAGGGTGTCATTCAATGGAAACAAAGGTGCAATTCGGTCTCAGTACCCGTATCACCTCCCTCATCGCCATCATTACTCTGGTGACGCTGGTTCTGGTCGGTATTTCCCTGGTTGTTCTGGACAGTCAGAAGAACGATTCCTCTGTGATTAACCTGGCCGGGCGGCAGCGGATGTTGACACAGAAGATGTCCAAGGAAGCGATGGCGATCAAGGCTGGAGTGGCCGTCGAGGAAAATCGCGCCAATCTGAGAAAGACTCACGACCTGTTCGATCGTTCTCTAAAGGCCTTGATCCATGGCAGTTCCGAGTTGCAACTTCCCCCTACGAAAGATTTGACGATTCTGGAGCAAATGAATCGGGTCCAGGTGATTTGGGATAAATTTTCGCCTGCCGTGCTGGCTTTTACCCGCTCATCCGACACCGATTTAGATCAAGCAAGCCAAAAGATTCTGGCGAATAACCTTCCTCTGCTGAAAGAGATGAACAAGGCTGTTGGCTTGTATGAGGAGGCCTCCCGGGCGAAAGTGGCTACCCTGCGCGCTCTTTTGATAGGCGGCGGTGTCGTTGCTTTTCTGGTGACCCTTCTCTGTTGGGTGGTGATTAATCGTAAAGTGGTTGCTCCGATCCGCGAGATCCTGTCGATGATTCTTGGGATGGAGCACGGGGAATTGGACAAGCGGCTGGAAATGAGCCGGGGCGATGAGGTCGGGCAGCTCGCCGGTGAAATGGACAAGTTTGCTGAAAGCTTGCGGGATGAGATTCTGACGGCATTTAACCGTTTGGCGGAAGGGGATTTTACCTTTGCCGCTCAGGGCTTGATCAAAGCCCCCCTGTCGAAAGCCAATCATGGATTGATTACCAGTATGGGCCATGTTCAGGACGCGAGCGATCAGATTACCTCGGGCGCCCGACAGGTATCGGAGTCTGCCAGTTCCCTGGCAAACGGTGCGACCCAGCAGGCGGCGGCCCTGGAGCAGATTTCTGCTTCCATGACCCAGATGAATGAACAAACCTCCAACAATGCTGAGAATGCGGCGGCAGCCAACCAACTGATGGGTGAATCCCGAAAAGCAGCCGAGCGCGGCAACGAACAGATGCAGGCAATGGTCGGTGCGATGGAGGAGATCAAGGATGCGGGCCAAAGTATCAGCAATATCATCAAAGTCATCGATGAGATTGCGTTCCAAACCAACCTGTTGGCACTGAACGCAGCGGTGGAGGCGGCCCGGGCCGGTCAACATGGCAAGGGCTTTGCGGTGGTGGCTGAGGAAGTTCGGAACCTGGCGGCACGAAGCGCCAAAGCGGCGCAGGAGACGACGGCATTGATCGAAGGGTCGGTAAAAAAGACCGACAATGGAGCCCATATTGCTGATCAGACGGCTGCAGCCCTTACGGAAATTGTCCAAGGTATAAGCAAAGTTTCCGGCCTGGTGGCGGAGATTGCAACGGCCAGCCGCGAGCAAAGCCAAGGGATTGACCAAGTCAACAAGGGGTTACATCAATTGGACGATGTGAACCAGCAAGCGACATCGGCTTCGGAAAAGTCGGCGGCTATTGCCGAACAACTCTCCGCCCAGGCGGCGGAACTTCAGGCCATGCTGCAGCGTTTTAATCTTGGAGGCGTGGTCTCAACGGGATATCCGGCTCAGGCGTCTCTGCCGGCACCGGGTATTTCCGAAGAAGCAATGGAGTGGCCCTCGAACGAATAATTCTCGAAAAGAGGGTTCTATCTGGAGGTTTTTTGACCTTACTCAAAAAAGACCGGTCTGACCAATTGACAACGACAAATAGATGACTTAACTTGTCAGGTATTGTTTGTCGCTAAAAATTCGATGAACCGGTCGGGGAACCCCCGGCAAAAACCAGATAATGAGGAGGTTCTCCTTTGAAGATTGAAACGAATATCCCCTGTCAGGTGTACCGGATCTGCCGTGCCAACCCCGACCAGATCGAAGAGATGATGAACGGTACCGAGAGCCTGCACCTGACAGAAACTGATCTCTGTTCCCGGTCCCTCTCCCTGATTAAAGCGTTTGTGGCCGGTGGTGGGGAGTTGATCCTGGATGCCAATCAGGTTGCGGCCTTTTTCAATCAGGAAGCGATCGACTATGCTGAGGTTCTGAAGAGCCATCTGGGCCTGGTCAAGCAGCTGCCGACGGTGGAAAATGTCCGAGTCGTGGCACCTTATGTAGAAAACCGCCTGGAAAAAACCATCGTTCTTCAACGGAAACATCAGCCGGAGTTGAAGCAATTGGCCGAACTGGGTGTGACCTTTATTTTGCCGATGAGCTTTTCGTCGGCGGCTCCCAAAGTTCTTCAGCACTTGAACTGGTTTAAAAAAGAGATCGGCAAGACCATCATGGGGCTGAAACCCGGGTTGGGTCAGAAGGACCTGATGCAGGTCCTGGAAAAGTCGGGTTGCAAGAGAATCCATTTGCTCAATGCGATGAGCCGGCCGGCTAAAACCCTGCTGGACCAGATGCCGACGACCCTGCAACGGATTCCAAAAGTATCGGGCTCCTTTCAGCCCCAGGGACAGAAACTGGTCGGCTGAGCCGGAACAAAGGAATAAAACAAAAACGGAGACTGTTGGCAAAACCCGGGACGGGGTTTGTCTTCAAACTGAACGGGCCCCTAAACAGGGGCCCGTTGTCATTTTGTTGCATGGGGAGGAGACGGTCAGTTTTCGCCTTCCGCTTTCTGAACCACCGTGTCTTCCTGGTGGACCCAAGCTTCAATAGCCTCTCCCACCGCATCGTTCAAGTCGGTGAACTTCAGCCCCATGCCCGGGTCGTAATCGGAGTTACGCGTATAGTTGCGGTTCCAAACCACCTCACAGGTGCATTCCACTGTCTGGTCGATCGGCTCCGGCAGGGTGAGCTCCACCGGAAACCTGGAACCGATTTCGCGGGGGTTCAGGGTGGTGATAAACAGGCCGGCTTTACTGATATTCCGAGCATACCCAAAAAAGACGCGACGGTTCTCGTCCACCTTCACCCTTAATACGGGTAAAGGGTTGCGCAGGTTTTTGCGTCGGTTCTTTTGAACCGGACGTTCTTCAACGGTTGCGTTATCCGACATCCAAGACCTCGTTACATTTCGTATTTTCTTTACTTTACAAAAGAAAACACCGGGCAACAAGGGCTTTTGTAGTGTTACGAAAAAAAGAATCTGTTACAAGAATGCGGGATCGGAGACGCTTAAATGGATCGGTGTTGGCCGATTTGCTTCAGTAAAGGAGCCAGATGCGTGTTGGCAGGGCCCCGTGGGAAATCGGTGGCCGACAGGTGATTCAATAACCGAATGGTTTGCAGCCCATCAAACCAGGTGTGAACATCCTGAAGCCATAGGTCGGCCGGTTTGTCCTGTTGCATGCGGTCCCATCTCTGAACAAAACGCCCCTCCGCCAGGAAATCTCGAAGACAAGGGTCGATATGATAAGCCTTTTGGAGAAGCTCTTTTCCCGAGCTGCGGAGGTTGTGTTTTATCGTCTGGAGCCATTGGCGTAACAGATCGAAGGCCTGAGGGTGGTAAAAAAGGGCCGCATTCGGGTGATCCAGCAGTTCTTGCAGCTTGGGGCCTGTACCAAAAGGGGTTCGCTGGCTGAGCCGGGCGGATGGAAAAACGCAGGTTCCCTGGACAGGCGCAAGGCCCGATGTCTTTCTCAGTTGCTGCAAAAAATAAAAGTCTTCTCCGGCCAGGCGTCGGTTCATACCTCCGGAACGGATATAGGCTTCCGCAGAACAGGCGATGGCACTTCCAAGGCTGATATAGGCGTAGGGAGAACCGGCCATGGCCAACCCGAGGGCGGTTCCCTGGAGATAGGTTTCGTACAGATCGATGGCTTTCTGCTGCTCCGGCGCGGGCGCTGGTTGATGTCGAGCGTTGAGAACGGCCCCCCCCGACCGATGGATGCGAAAATGCCGGCCGAGGGCGAACCAGTAAGAC
>JANQIN010000074.1 GCA_028282145.1 Thermodesulfobacteriota bacterium
TCAGCCCGCTTGTGGACCTCTGTCATTGTGCGATCCGTATTGTCGTGCACCCTTTTCAGAAAAATGGCGCGTTCCAGCCCGATCAGAAGGGCAGCAACAGCAAGAACGATGATGGGCCAGACAAGGACCCCTCCTCCTTTGACGCGGTCGACAAAAGATTTCTGATGCGTCAATTGTTCCAGAGCTGCTCCTGCTGAGAGGTCCATCGGAACCCGGTCGCTGTTCCCCTTCAGGTACTTATCGAGGCCACGTTCGAGGGACCAGGGCAGGTCGTTGGGGATGGCGGACAGGGCCTGGCGGAGCTTGTCATACTGCAGAATTTCCACCGTATCCCCATTTTCGAGGCCTGCCAGGAACGGGCCGACCAGCAGAACGGAGCCCTCTTCTTCCAGGCCGCCATGGTTTCGAAAGGTCAAAGTGGGGTAACTGACCTGTCCGGAGAGCTCCAGCTCTGAAAAATAGAGGTCGGCCATCAGTTGCATATCGTCCAGCCCCGGAAAATGCTTGGCATTCAGAGCCGGCGCCAGTACCTGGGTGCGATCGGGGTCTAAAGCGGAGAAGTGAGACCCTTTCAGCAGCTCCTGCAACTGCCGGGCATTGATACGGACCGACGCCACAAGGTTGTTCATGGCTTCCCGGTCCTGCTTGCTCTTCTCCGACAGGCTCGTTTTTTCCGAAGTGAGCTTGGCCAGCGCTTCCTGCTTGGTGTTCACGTCCCGCTGCACCCTGGCCGTCCTCTTTTGTAACCTCTGTAGCTGTTGCTGCAGTGCAGTCCGCTGCTGTTCAATGGACGTCGCCGTCTCCTGCTTCAACGTCTCACTCTGATCTTTCTGACGGGCCAGATCCTGGTAGACGGCACGGATGTCGGCGCCCCAGGCGAGGCCGGAGAGACATATCAGGAGGGCAGCACACAAGGCCGTTTGAAAAAGGATCCTCATGGCACTCTGATCCTTCCCACAGGCAGCATCACCATCTTGGCTGCAACTTCACCCCGGACCACACGGAAGGCCTCACCGATTTCAGGCACCCCCTCCTCCATGGCTTGAAACTCCTGTGTCGCCGGGTTGAAAAAGCCTGCTCTCTTCTGGTCCAGAGAGCGGAAGAGAAGTGCCAGCCGACCAACGCGCAGGAGGTCAACGACCACCTTTTGCCCCTCAAGGGTGATTTCGTCCCGGTAGACCTCGCTGGTAAAGCCATACTCGGTTTCCACCTGAAGGGCTTCAAAGGTCCGACGAAACTTTTCATGCAGGGGGTGACCCGGTTCCAATAGGAGAGCGTTCAGTTCCTGAAGCCGGTTTTCCCGTTCTTCCGGCAGAAAGGGGAGGCTTGTGTCCCGGCTTTCCTGCAATTGTAGGAGGACCGTTTGGAGCCACCGTTGAAGGCCGGAGCGCAATCGTTCCGTTTCAACCTTGCGACGGTGAAATTCGGCGATCTCTTTCTTTTCCGAATCCAGTGCGCGATCGAGTTGGTCGGACTCCAGTGTCAGTGTCTCCAGCGCAGCCCGCGCTTCAGCGATCTGCTGCTGAAGGCGGTTCCCTTCGTCATCCCAGGCCTCGACCATCTCCTGAGTCTGTTGCCCGTCTTTCAGGGTTCCGATGGCCAGATGTTCCATCGATCTCTCCGCTGTGTGCCCGGTTGCAACGCTGATGCAAATGCCGAGGGCAGGCAGCATTATTTTCCATGTCATTAAAGGTCTCCTCGCCATCGAGGCCGATGCCCCAAAGGACCCACATAGAGAATGAAAGTCAAAATCAATTATAGATAACACGTCTCCTGCTCTCTTGGCGTGATCCAGGTCACACTGTTTAACTACCTGGTTCTGCACCGCTTTTTCTTTTAGTGAAAATGAAAACTCCTTTCAAAATGGTGACGCTGGTCACAGAAAATGACTTGCAGATCATGCTTAAGTGTCGGCGGTCAATGTGGCCGAAGCCTTTGATTGAGGGCGTGAAATTTCTTTTTAATCCTTTTTCGGGAGATGAGGTGGGAACATGAAAAGCAGACAATGGGTCATTGGATTGGCCGTCGCATGTGCGATGACAAGCGGTCCTTCGCAGGTGCTGGCAGAAGAAGTGATGACGGTTACAGCGACGCGAACAGAGAGCAAAATTCAGGATGCACCCGGTGCAGTGACGGTCGTTACTGCAGAGGACATTGCTGAAAAAAAGGCCCTGGATATCGTCGACATCTTACGGGATACTCCCGGCATTTCCATTCTTGGGCAGGGGGTGGGAGGCCGAAAAACGATTTCCATCCGTGGTGCTGACAATCGCCATACTCTGATCCTGGTTGATGGTCGGCGGGTTGCCGCCAGTGATGCTGTTATGGGCCATTCCAACTATGAAAACAGTTGGGTGCCTATTGAGAATATTGAACGTATTGAGGTTGTCCGAGGCCCTCTGTCTTCTCTTTACGGTTCGGAAGCGTTGGGAGGGGTTGTGAACATTATCACCAAGGCACCGACCGACACCTTTTCCGGGAGTTTCAATGTCGGGGGCGGCGTTCCGCTGGACGATGGCGGCGATACGGTCAATCTGGGCGGTTCCGTCAGCGGCCCGTTGATTCCTGATACCCTGGGTTTCTCCTTATCCCTGGAAAAAGTCCATGAAAGAGCCACTCCCGACGAGGATGAGCCGCAGTATTCGGAGATCGAAGGGCGCGATCTGACTTCCATCAGCCCGCGACTTGTGTGGACGCCCAACGATAATCATCGTATTGAGCTTTTTGGCTCCTATTCGGACGAGGAACGGGATCTTTTCAGCCAAAGTCGTAGCAGTCGGGACCAGGACTACCTGTACGAGTTAAGGCGTTACACCATCGGTATTGGCTGGCACGGGGAGATCGGGCCCACCGAATCCAAGGTCAATCTCTACAAGAATCAACTGGATAAGCTCAGCATCAGGACGTACCTGGATACTATGACAACCACGGAAACCCCCGATATTGCCACCAATGAAGTCTTGGATGCACAGACGAGCTTTGACCTGTTCAACACCCGTGTCACCCTGGGGGGAGAATACAGGATTGAGGGTATTGAGGCCGATTCTCTTTCCGCAATCGGTGGCAAAGAGGAGATCACCTATAAATCCGTTTTTGCCCAAGATGAGATCGACCTGTTTGGCGATCGCCTCAGCCTGACTCCCGGCGTTCGCTATGACCACCATGAATTCTTTGGGTCGGAACTGTCCCCACGGATTTATGCGCTCTACCGGCTGACCGACCGGTGGAATCTGAAACTGGGATATGGTCATGCCTTTAATGCCCCGACGGCGAAACAGGTTTCCCCCGGTTATGACGCCAGTTCCGGTCCTCACCGGTTTCTGGGAAATCCGGATGTCAAAGCGGAAACCTCGGACAGCTATGAGATCGGGCTGGAATATTACGGTGATGTGATCATCGCCAAAGCCTTCTATTTCTACACCGATGTCGAAGACCTGATCGACTACAACCGGATTGGCAGCTTTGGCCCTGGTGGTGCTTTCGGTATTTTTGAGGCCGACAATATTGAAGAGGCCCGGCTGATGGGGGCTGAGGCCGAGCTGACCTGGATGCTGCCGCGCGGCTTCGACATAACTCTGGGGTATAACTATCTCGATGCCGAAGATACCAAGAACAACGTCCCGCTGCAGGGGCGTCCCGAGCATACGGTGAATTTTAAGCTGGGCTACCTCTATGAACCCTTCCAGTTGAAGACTGTGGTAGGCGTCCAGTATATCGGGGAGCAATTTTACGAGAACGCCTCCGATGTTCTCGAAGAGGTGGACGGTTACGCCCTTGTCAACCTTTCGGCAACAAAACAACTGACCGAGCTGCTGGCTCTTCAGGTTGGTGTGGAAAATATCGGCGACGTTCGACTCGACGACGAATCCACACTCTATCCCTATGAAGAGCGCGGACGCTTCGTGTTTGCAAACCTGAAAGGACGGTTTTAATCGTGGCTCAGGATTTCAAGCTCTGGAAGCATGCCTGCCTGGCGTTATTTCTGGCCCTACTGGGACTCAGTATGCTGATGCCCTATCAGGCGAAGGCGCATAACCTGTGGCTGAATGCCACTGACTTTACGCCGGAACTGTCCAAACGGGCTGGCGCTCACACCAAGATCTATTTTGGTTTCGGACATCGGTTCCCAGTCGCCGATTTTCTGGATCGGGCCAAACTTCGGGAGTTTCGTCTGGTCGATTCGGCCGGTGGAGAAATTTCATTGGATGCCTCCGAAGGTGGCTTTCTGGCGACTCCCGTCGTCATGAAAAAAGCTGGACCCTATACCGTGGCGGCTGCGACCAAAACCGGCTTTTACACCATGTATAAAAAGGGTGGGCGAGCACGGCACAAACTGGCGACTATGGAAGGGCTGGAGAATGTCATCCTCAGTGTGTATTTCGAGAATTACACCAAAGCTCTCCTCAACGTGGGGGAGCCCCTGGAGGAGAGTTTCACCTCTCCTGTGGGGCACAATATCGAGATCGTCCCTTTGGAGAATCCCTATGGAAAAAGGGTCGGAGACCGTTTCAAGGTCAAGGTTTTGTTTGAAGGGGAACCCGTACCCTACGCCATGGTCAATGCCACGTATGTCGGTTTCTCGGACAAGGAAGAATACGCATTTACTTCCAAGGCCAATGGCAAAGGGATTGCTGAAATCAAGCTCCTTGCCTCAGGGCAATGGACGGCGATTTCAGTGCTCCGAAAACCACCTACAGCGGAGCTCAGGGGGAAATGCCTGGAACGGAAGTACAGTGCCACTCTCTCCTGGGGCGTTGAGTAGAAAGTTGATAGGACGATAAAGCATCGGGTCGGGTGTTCCCCGACCCGGTGTTCTTTTGAGAGGTTCAAAATGTTTCGATGGTGGTTAACACGTTGGTGTGTTGCTTGTTTTTTGGGCCTGCCTTCTGCTGGGTGGGCCCATACGCCTCATATGGCCTGTTATGACAATGGAGATCAGACCATCAGTTGTTTTGCAGAATTCTCGGACGGGACTTCGGCTGCGGGAAGTGCAATGCGTGTGGTTGATCCGGCCAACCAGGTCCTCATAGAAGGTGTGATCGACGAGACCGGGGAGTTTACCTTTGATCGCCCTCAAGGAGAATTTACCGTAATCTTTGATGCCGGTCCCAACCACATCGTCCAGGAAAAAAGCCAGACGATAACGCCTTAGGCCGTTCTGTGCTGCGTTTCCTTTTTCACTGGTCCCGTTGCCTTCACCGATACACCGGCCTGCTCTTCCTCGTCTATTTTTTGTGGATGGGGGTGACAGGGGTTTTGCTGAATCACCCCGCCTTGCTGGACGGGCTCTCGGTCCCGACATCTCTGCTGCCGGGAAGTCACAATCTGGAAAAAGGCCGTCGATTGGGTCTTCAGGATGCGGTCTGGATCGGTGACAGGGTCGTCATTGCCGGCCGGGGCGGAGTGTGGCAAAGCCGGGACGGTGGACGTTCCTTTACCCCCATGGCAGAAGGATTTCCGACATCTGTCTTCCAGCGTGAGACCCGGAGCCTGTTGTACGACGCCCATTATCAAAGGATCTTTGCCGGTACTCGGGGAGGGTTCTACCTGTTTCAGAACAAGACAGGGTTTTGGTCCCCGGTGGAGGACTCACGTCTGAGTAGCACCCCCATTGTGGATTTGGTGAGGACGGACAATCGGTTATTGGTGTTCACGGAGCAACAGGTTTTCAGTGCCGATCTCAGGGATCAGGCACTCCGTTTCAGCGAAGAGCCGTTGGTGTTTGAGGCGGTTAACGACTCGGGCACGGTCTCCCTTTCGCATTTTCTTCTAAAGATCCATGACGGGACGATACTGGGAATGCCGGGACGTCTGTTTGTCGATCTTCTCGGACTCTGTTTGATCTTCCTCGGCTTAAGCGGCTGTCTCTTTTGGGGACTCTCGGGCCGGCGGCTCTCCACTGGTGGGTCTCAGCGGATAAAATGGCGAAAATGGTGCTATCGGCACCACCTGAAGATCGGGGTTCTCACCGGTCTGTTCCTCGTGGTCATAACCCTGACCGGTGTGCTGATCCGGCCCCCCTTTTCCACACTTATTCGTCAACAGACCGTTCCTGCTTGGATGTTGCCGCTCAACCTGATTGACAGACAAAACCCACACATCGATCAGGCGTCCTACCATCCGGAAAGCCGGATGATCTGGCTGGCGACTCGAGATGGGTTCTATCAGGGAAGGATCGATTTTTCGGGCCCGTTTAGGAAACGAACATTACCGATCCCAACCAGCGGTATGGGAACCCGAGCGCTGGTATCGCTACCCGAGGGTGGCCTTCTGGTCGGCTCGTTTCGAGGATTGCATCGGTGGTCGGAAACGACCGGAAAGGCATCGATGGTTCAGGTCGATCCTCCTTCCGGTGGTAGAGCAGACAGGCTTCTTGTGACCTCAATCCTGGTCAAAGAGGGTGAACCGAGCATTGTTGTAGATTACCGCAGAGGAATGCAGCCTCTGGCCGGACACAGCTCCCTTGTTTTGCCTCAAGCATTCGAGCGACCCCAGATGTCTCTCTGGCACTTCCTTTTTGAACTTCATAACGGGCGACTTTTTCAGCAGTGGCTCGGTCCTTATACCTGGCTCCTGGTTCCTTGTGGAGGTTTCCTCCTGCTCCTCAATCTGATATGCGGCCTTTGGGCCTGGCTGATTGTACGGCAGAAAGTCCGGCTCCCTCGGAAAACAGGTTAGGGCGCTTAAGGGAAAAAGAAAATCGTTTTCAAAACGTGATCTCGATCACAACACGACAGGGGTGAGGTTGGCTATCTTAAGCTCGATTTTCTTTTGTCGGGAGTCCGCATGAAAACGATCACAACAGCCGAGACTGAAATGGGCAGTGAAACCGCAGGCGCTCGGGGTGCCCGTCACCCGGGACGGCATCCAGGGCGGGTGGAACCTCCACGGATCACTGCAACCCCTATGTCAGAAGCCTTTACCCGCAAATATGGCGTCCACGCTGGATTAATGGGTGGCGAGCCGATTCAAAAGGACTTGCAAGAAGTCTGGAAGGGCGAGGTTCTCTCATCAGACTCGTCTCGGCCGGCCGTTGCCTACATCCACATTCCATTCTGCAGTAGCCGTTGTCTTTTCTGTGGTTTCTATGCCCATTCCTCCATTGAAGAAACCATGCAGGCCTATACCCTGGCGTTGGGTACGGAAATTCGGGCCTCCGGAAAGGAGTTGAAACGGTCCGGTGTCACCCTGGATGCGGTGTATTTCGGTGGCGGGACACCAACGGATTTGAGCAGAAAAGATCTCGCCTGGCTGGTTCGCACCGTTCGAAATGAGCTTCCCCTGTCAGATGATTGCGAAGTGACGATTGAAGGTCGACTCTTCGGTTTTGATGATGAAAAAGTCAAAGCGGTCCTGGACGAGGGGGCCAATCGCTTCTCTCTCGGGGTGCAATCTTTTAATACGCAGATCCGGCAACGTGTCGGACGGAAACATACGGGGGAGGAGGCTGTTCAAAGGACCAATCGTCTTGTTGAGCTTTCAGAGGCCTATCGTGCAGCGGTGATCATCGATCTGATCTACGGACTGCCTGGTCAGGGAGAGGCGGAATGGTTAGGGGATATCGATTGCGCCATCCAGGAAACCGGAATCCACGGTCTGGATCTGTATCAGATCAATATGATCCCCGGTACCCCGCTGGCAGATAAACGCGATAACTTGCCTGCCATGGCCGACCTTTCGCAGCAGGGTGACTTGTTCCTTGCAGGCCGAAAACGGATGTCGAATGCCGGATTCAACCGCCTGTCCATTGCCCACTGGGGGCGAGATCCCCGGGAGCGGAATCGTTATAACAGTTGGAATAAGCGAGGGGTGAACTGCCTTCCTCTAGGTTCGGGTGCCGGTGGGCGCTGGGGGGCGGGACGCTTCTTTCAGGAGAAGGATTTAACGCGCTATCTGGCCCGCGTCGTCGAGGGTGAAAAACCTCTTGCTATGGGGATGTATGCTCCCTCCTATGCTCCGGTCGTCGGGCTGGCGATTGGCCAGATGGAACAACAGGTTCTGGACCTGTTCACCTTGGAGAAGGCCGCCGGACGCCCTCTGGTCGATCCCCTGGAACCCATGATGGCTCTTTGGCAAGAAGCCGGTCTTATTTCCGAAGAGTCCTCGGCCTGCCATCGTTTGACGGAGGCAGGTGAGTTCTGGGTTGTGAACCTTCAGACACTGATGGAGTTGGAGTTGAAGAGGCTGCTGTGCGAAACCTGACCACGGAGGAAAAGGATCAGCTTCTGGCGGAGGTCACCTGGGGCACCCTGTGTTGTACGCAGCCGGACGGTACCCCTTATGCTACAGAGATGACTTATCTGTATCAAAGGACAGAGGTCCTCTGCCTCAGCAAATCAAACGGCCTCACCGGGCAATGTATCGAACACAGCCCAAGGGTCTGTTTCAAGGTGTGTGAAGCCAGTCGTCTTAGCCGGCAATTCAGAGCGGTTTCCCTCTTTGGCAGCGCCCAATTCAGAACCCCCGCTTGTGTCGACGAGATGGTCAACTACTGGGTGGCGTTGGAAGCGCGGTTGCGGAGCCCAGACAAATATCTCATTCCCAAAAAACGCTGCTTCGAGCAGAAGAAACTGTACCCCGTACTACAGATTTCCGTGGACCGCTGGTCCGGAGTGACCGATTGGGACGTCAAATGACCAGAAGCCGCAATTTAGGCGCCCTCTTCAACTGGGGGACAGAAGAATTGGTGTTGATCGGAACCTTTGCCGCACTGATCAAGATCATGACGCTGATGGTGTCGCTGCTGGGGGGAGGAATGAACCCTATTACCCTTCTCCTGAAAAATATCCTGGCCACTGCCATGCTGGTGGTTTTGTTACACAAAATCCCCAGGGTGGGTGTGCTGGCGTTGTATGTCCTGCAGCAGGGGATTGTCGTCATGATGCTTCTCGGCAGTGGGATGATCCTGCTGCCGGGCTATCTGATTGCGGCCGTTATTGCAGAGACCTTTGCCTTTTTGATTGGAGGGTATCGAAAGACCTACGCCATTCTGTTGTCGGTCGCCGTTTATGATTTCGCTTCGCGTTCCGTGTCCATGGGGATCAGCTGGCTTTACAGCCGTGAGAATCTCCCGATGTTCTTTGCCGCCCTGGGGATTATTGCGGTGGGCTATCTGGGGTGTCTGTTGGGCCTGGGGGCCGGTGTCAAATTCGTCAAGGAGTTCCGTAATGCTGGCTTTATCCGGCACTAAGTTTAAATCGGCGGCCCTGTCCCACTGGATGGGTAAACTCGATATCCGGGCCAAGGTTTTGACCCTTTTCGCCTTGTCCCTTTCGTTGATCTTTCTGAAGAACCCGATCGGACTGGCCTTTCTAGGCGGCCTCTCTACCCTCTGCCTTCTCAGCGTCAAGCGTTACCGATTGATGTTGATCGTCTATCTGGTGCTGGCTTTGACCTGGGTCTTTTCCTTGGGATGCCTCTGGCTGATGGGCTTCTATATCCCCCGCATGGCTGAGCAGACCCTTGCGCAGACTCTCGTTCCATTTTTGCGGATGTGGCCTCTGCTGAATATGGCTCTCACGGTTTCTTTAACCATGGAGACCGGGAGGGCCTTGGTTTCACTCAAACAGATGCGCCTTCCCCGGATTATTTATCTTCCGGTGATGGTGGCCTTGCGTTTTATCCCTGGCTTCTTCAACGACCTGAAGCAGTTACGGGAGTGCCTGCTGCTTCGTGGTATCCGAGTCGATTTCAAGCTGCTGGTATGTCAGCCGATGCGAACAATGCGGTTATTGGTGGTACCGATGGTGATCCGGGCACTTCGATTGGCGGATGAACTGGCGGTGGCCGCTGAACTGAAGCAGGTGGGTTATGGAACTCCGACGGCGACGGGAGCCAACCGCTTCCGCTGGTGCGATTCCGGTTTTGTTATGGCGGGGCTTCTCGCACTGGTGATCGCCTGGAATCTTCCGGGAGAAGATGTGGAGACACGGATGGGTCGTTCCGGCGGTAAACCGGCAACAACACAGGTCGAAGCCACGGGGCATACGCAATGATTCTGCTGGAAAACGTCCGTTATCGTTACCCGTTTCAGAAGGAAGATGCATTGAAAGATATCGACCTTCAGGTTATCCCCGGAGAAGCGGTCCTCATCACAGGGCCCAGCGGTTGCGGTAAATCGACCCTGGGCCGACTGATCAATGGGCTGATCCCCTCTTATTTTGAAGGGACGCTCCTGGGGAAGGTCGAGCTTGATGGGCGCAGCGGGTCTGAGTACACGACCAGGGACCTGAGCCACAAGGTCGGCTCCCTGTTTCAGGATCCGGAGCAACAGTTTTTATCCACCAATGTAGACGACGAACTCAGAACAGCTCTGGAATGGCGGGGTTTGTCGGCCGAGGAGATTGACGCTCGTCTTGAACCTGTGGTCCGTCGGTTGGGACTTGAGCACAAAAGGTCAAGCTCCCTCTTTTCGTTGTCCGAAGGTGAAAAGCAAAAGGTTGCTCTCGCTTCGATTCTTGCGTTAAAGCCGCAGATTCTGATGCTGGATGAACCCACGGCCAATCTGGATGAGAGATCCACTCTGGAGTTGCTTCATATCTTACGGGAGCTGAAAGAGGAGGGGATGACGATCGTTATCTTTGATCATCGTCTCTATTGGTTGAGAACGCTTGTCGACCATGCCTATCTGATGCGAGATGGAACCATCTCCCGGGAACTCCCTTTCGATGCCCTGTCGCAGTACCGCGAAGAATACGGTTTGCGCTCCCTTGAAACCCCGGAAGTGGAGCCCCCGCAGCTGACCATTGGCCATCTCAAGCGCGAATCGGGCTGCTTTCTCGATGCACTGTCCTTTGGTTATACCCAAAAGGAGGCCGTTTTCCGAAACTTCTCCGGTGGGGTACCTGCCGGTAAGGTTGTGGCGATCTGTGGCCGGAACGGGAGCGGAAAGACAACACTGGCACGGCTTGCCATGGGGTTGGAAAAGCTTCAAGAGGGGGCGATCCTCTTTGAGGGGAAAGCACAGTCTGTTCGAAAGCGTCAGCAAAGGAACAGCCTGGTATTACAGAATACCGAGCTTCAGCTCTATATGCGTACCGTTGAAGAGGAACTTCAATGTTCCACGCCGAGTGATCTGGAAAATCCGGCCCCCGTCTCGACGGTACTGGATCGCTTTCAGCTCCACGGCCTCGAAAAGCGCCACCCTCAATCTCTTTCGGGGGGGCAACGTCAGCGTTTGGTGACGGCCTGTGCGCTTCAGAAGCAACCGGAAGTTCTCATCCTCGACGAACCGACCAGCGGTCTGGATGGGAAAAACATGCGACTCCTTGCAAGCCAGGCCAGAGCCTTTGCGGAAAAAGGGGCCGCCGTCGCACTGATAACCCATGACTACGAACTGATCAATACGTGCTGTGACTATGTTTGGAACCTTGAAACCGAACCGCCGATGCCTTGAGGAAAACGATGAAAGTACTTGTGTGTGTCTCCAGCAAAACCGGTAATACTTTGAAAGTCGCATCCGCGATACAGGAAGCTTTGCCAGACGCAGAGCTCTACAAAGTGGAAAATGCGCCGCCCTCTGCCTCCTACGATCTGATCTTTATGGGATTTTGGGTGGATAAGGGAACGGCCGATGAAAAGGCGCAGGAGTATATGGCGACCATCGGCTCGAAAAAGGTCGCTCTTTTCGCCACCCTCGGTGCCTACCCGGACTCGGCTCATGCCGATGACAGTCTGAAGAATGCGGCGGCTCTTCTGCCCGATTGCGAAATCGAGGGGCGGTATATCTGCCAGGGTGCAATTGATCCGAAACTGATCGCCTGGATGGAAAAACTTCCATCAGAGCACCCCCATTCACCTGACGAAGCACGGCGCAAGCGGTGGGCGGATGCCGCGTCGCATCCTGATGCCCAGGACTGCCAGCGGGCTGCGGACTGGGCGGTGGAACTGTATCAACGGATAGCTTCTTTTCAGGGGGGTGTTGCTGTTTCCGGGTGAGTTCTCCCGCCTGTGGAGTGGCGATGGTAAGGTCTATTCCTGGCCTTTGTCATGCCCGTTTCGTTCAGCAGTCGCCAGGCGTGGTTTTGCTTCATTCACCAAAAACAGGCCGGTATTCTCTGTTGTTTGTGACGCGCCCATCGATTGGGTTTGTCCCGCGATCTGACATCAAAAAGGCCGCCCCAACGGGCGGCCTTTTTGATGGTGTTGTTTTAAACGGTTGGTTTAGCGCAAAGCAAGATTCCCGGCCTCGCTGGTGGCAACAGCCTACCCTTTCTCCAACTTAAACTGCTGCATAAGCGAATGCAGTTGTGTGGCCTGACCGGATAACTCTTCTGCCGCAGCTGCGCTCTGTTCTGCATTTGCCGTGTTTACCTGTGTTACCTGATCAATCTGGTTAACTCCCACGCTGATCTGGGAAACCCCTTCGGCCTGTTCGCGGCTTGCTGTGGCAATCTCATCGACGAGAACAGACACCTTCCCAATACCATCAACCAGTTCTTGCAGGGCCTCTTCCATCTGGTGGGCAATTTGACGCCCCCGTGTTGTTTTTACCACCGAACCTTCGATCAGTTCGGCCGTTTCTTCTGCCGCTTTGGCGCTTCGAGATGCCAGATTTCTAACCTCTTCGGCGACAACGGCAAACCCTTTTCCGTGCTGACCGGCGCGAGCAGCCTCAACCGCAGCGTTTAGGGCCAACAGGTTGGTCTGGAATGCGATTTCATCAATCGTCGAAATAATTCTGGAGATCTGCTGGCTGGCACTATCGATCTCCTCCATCGACTTCACCATTGCCTGCATGCGTTGGCTTCCTGTCTGGGCGGAGTCTTGTGACGCGTTGGCGAGATCGTTTGCCTGACGGGCATTTTCCGCATTGGATGTCGTTTGAGCGGCCATCTGTTGTAACGACGATGAGATCTCCTCCAGACTGCTCGCCTGCTCAGTCGCTCCTTGGGAGAGAGATTGGCTGGCATCTGAAACTTGGCCGCTGCCTGCGGCGAGTTGCTCACCCGCCGATTGAATCTGCCCGAGAACATCGTTGAGAGTTCGCACCATATGTCTGAAGGCGATGCCGAATTGATCTTTCTCTGAAGCCAGAGTCACTTCGACACTTAGATCGCCTGCGGCGATCTTTTCCGCCACTTCAGCGTTCTTCGCCAAACTGAGCGCCATCTCGTCCAGAGCGTTGGCCAGCATGCCGACTTCATCGTTGCGATCCAGTTTGAGGCGCATGCTGAAATCCCCTTTGGCAATTTCTCGTGCAAGTTGCACCGCCTGAGAAATCGGTTTTGTCAGGCTGCGTGTCATCAATAATGCGAGCGTTCCACCGAGAAGAAGGGCGATCAGATTACTGATGATCGACATCGTATTCGTATGGCTCACATCGGAGGTGAGCTCTTGTTTCTGATCCGAACGGATAATGATCGCCTGTGCCTCGAACTCCCGTGCCTGGTGCTCAAGTTTCGGCAGCAGCTCTCGTTGTTGGGTACGCCCCGTCAAAAAGCGGTCATAGGCGGCGCTGTAGTCGTTGAGCTTTTGCAGAACCGTTGCTGCCAGGTCTTTACTGCTTTGTCGTTCGACGGATGCTGCCATCTCTTCGGCTTGTTCCCGTAAACGAGATACGCCGTCTTTCACCTCAATCGCTGCCTGGTCTGCGGCTTTGCCGATCCGAAGCAAATAGTTTTTTTCGTCTCGTCGGATCTCCAGCAATCCTTTGACCATGCGATTGGCTGCATCGGCTTCGTTCAGCTCTTCCACGATCTCGGCAGAAGTGCTGTCCGTCGTGAGCAATTGGTGGATCTGCTGTTTTTGTTGTTCGCGGAAGACGATCAAGTTTTTTTCAAGTTCGCGTGCGGCCACTTCCATTGTCGCTTGGTTGGCTTTGCCTTTAATGTCGATGGCCACATACTGGTCAAAAAGGTCGAGGTACGTGGTCATCACATCGCTGAGTTGATCCATGAGCGCATCGTTTTCCGCGCTTTGAAACTGCGCTTTGCTTTCAGTGATCTGGGCCTGTATCTTTTCGATGATCTGGTGGAGCTCCACACTTTCATCGGGGTTCCCGCGCATCAGATAATTTTTTTCTTCCGTGCGCAAATCCAGCACATATTTGACCAGCCGATTTGCATCGTCGGCCTTGTCGACCCGCTCAACCACAAGGCTGAGTCCGCGATAACCGATGATGCCTATGATGATTGTCACCAAAAGGATTAACGAAAAACCACCCATTATACGTACACCCAGCTTTAAATCTTTAAACATCCTATGCCTCCACATCTACGTGTCGTCAGCCCTGAAAATTCACTCAAGGTCTGTAGAAATTTCTTGGAACAATGCGGAAATTGCTAAACATGGATATGGCCGTTGCATCACTTTTGACATTCTCTCTAAGAGGAAAGTCGCGTGCATACACAGATATATGTGCAGTGTTTCGATGCTTACGTGCATGAGTGGAGCGCTTACCCTCATGCCAGAAGTCAGTCCATATGCAGGTTTAACGTGACGGGATGAGTTAAATGAGGAGCACAATCGTTTTGAGCGATTTCAAGGAGAGCGGCGAGACGTGCGGCCCGGAGGTCGCCCGATGGCGGAAAAAGCAGAAGGTAATGGGTGAAAGAGAAAGGGCAACCCCCGGTTGACTGAACAGGGTCAACGAAAGAGCAAGCCGTTTCACCCTCGGCCGTGGTTTTTTTGTTAAGCCCAGATGCGCATCTGTGACGTTTAAGGCGGAATCAACACCTGTGCTCACTGTCGTTCGATCTGAGCTGTTTTTTGGCGCACCTGTAGCTTGATCGCTACAAATGTGGGTTTTAGCGATAACGATGGCGGGCGACAGTCCGGCCCAGAGGAAAAGTACGAGGCTGAGCGTGGTGATCGCTTTATGGAAGGTACGTACTGTCATTTCTCACTCATAGTGATAATAATTGACATTAGCCTATGTTAATTTTGGTGGCGGTGGCAAGTAAAATCGACAGATCCATTCTTGTCTTAAAACGGGACCTGTCGTGAAGCCTTCCATGTCAGGTTGTCGCCGTGGTAGGCGGATGGATGCATCCCTTGCACCGACAATGATCATGCCGAGCCGGCTACCCATGGCGATCAGTCATAAGGCAAGACAGGTAAGAGAAAAGGTGATTTTCAGGCAGTTCATCCTTTGACCTCCGGTCTTTTGAGTGGCGCCGCAGATCAAATAAAAAAGACCTTTACCTGCGGCATCTGTTGATGCTTCGGATAAAGGTCTTGCAAACATCGATTCTTTTGCTCAGGATCTCGCGTCCGGGGGAACGTATCACCGTAATGACGTATCGCAGGCTGATGATGTCTCCCACCGTTTGCGCCTCCCCTTTTCGTGCCTGTAATTTAGAAGAGTGCTTCAGACCTTGTCGTTCCGAATCGGTTGGGGCGATGCTGATTTAACCTGCCTCGCACAATGTCGAGGCAGGTTTGCTGTATCGACGTGTCTCGAAAGAAGATCGGTTGTTTAGTCGGCCAACGCCAGTACGTGGCGGCCGTAGTCGCTGACATCGTCCCAATCGGTGTAGTCGATGACTGAAGTCGGGTCGGTCGGGCCCTTGGTCATCTTCATGATCAGTTGGATCATGAGCCGGTCGTACCATTTCCAATTAGGGTAGTCGACCTTGCCGGCAATAACCTTCAGGTCTTTGGGCTGCCAGGGGGAGAGTTCAAGGAACTTCTGCATATAGCGGTTGCCTTCCACCGTGGCCTTGGCCGGCGTACGGGCGACGACCGACAGGTTGAAGAAGCTGTTCGGCCTGGCTTCCAGCTGGGCTCGGTTCTCTTTGATGAACCTGAAAACAATCTTGGGATAGGTACCATACAGCACCGCAGCACCGATTACGACTGCATCGTAACGATCCCAGTCCACTCCTTCGTAGGTGGCTTCGGTGATATCCATCAGATCGCAGTCACCACCGGATTCAACGACACTTTCCATGATTTTGCGAGCGACCCTCGCGGTGTGGCCGGTACGGCCCATGTGGAGCACCAGAATACGCTTTTTCATACTTGTCTTACCTCCTTGTACTACGGGTCGTTCAACGTGTTCCGCCACTTACGAATGGGGTCAGTACAGCGCAAGAAAACGAATGCTGTCAATCAGATTCGGTGTAACGACGTTCTATTCGAGGGTGGTTTTTCGGAAGGGATAAGACGTGCAATGGTTGTCTGGTCATGGGTGTTTCAACGTTTCTTGAGTCGACTTCTCGATAATTTACTGTCATACAGTAAGTCGCTCTTGAGCTTTAATGGAGGCCATGTATGGATGGGCCCAGGAAGGCTGAGGTCGTCGTTACGGTGAAGATTTCCCGGTGTATCGATTCACAAGTATCTGCCATTCTCCACTCTGTTTGACCTTGTCGAGCGCTTGCTGAAAATCCCGGATAAGCGCATCATCGATGTCTTTATGAAAGGCATAATAAAGGTGATATCTGTCATTCAGAATATACTCTTCATGGAAATCGTCCCATTTCCCCCCGGCCAACTTGACATTGTGCACCGCCACAAGGTCAATCGATGCGTAAAAGTCGATTCTCTGACGAAGAAGTTTAAAAATATTTGCGCTGTCGACAGGTACCTCTTGTATGTTTTTCATAGGAACGCCCAGCTTCAGCAAATCCTGGATAGCAGCAAATCCTAAACCGACTCCAAACTGATACTTTTGAAAGTCCTCCCGGGTATTGAGCGATAAATGGGCGCGTGACTTTAACCTATAAGCGCCAACTCTTCTTTGAATCGTGGGACCGACCCATTTATACAAACTCTCTCGTGACTCATTTCGGGTAATACCAAGGCACATTCGGCCGGGCCTGACTCGGGTCTCGTAAATCATTCTTTTAACAGGCAGGTACTGGAAGTTGAGCTGAATGTCTTTCATCTCCTTTTTCATGAGCATGAGAAGATCGTAGTAGAAACCTGCCGGTTCACCGTTTTCCTGATACATGTACGGCGGAAGCTTCCCATATAAGACCTGAATTTCTCGTGCATCAACCGAACTTACAGAGAAAAGAAGAATCGAAACAAAAATCCAAAGGTTTTTCTTCATGCAGCCTCCTGAAAGGAAGGAAAACAACCTTTCTTTTCTAGGCATAGGGTCGGTGTCGGGTCTGGAGTAAGGGGTGGGATAGCGTCTAAAAAACCTTTTATGATTTGTACCATTAAGAGAAAGAAGAAGGAAGAATGTTTAACAGCGGGCAGAGGGGATGTTGTGAATCATTATAGGAAAACTCTCTTTCCCAGGGATGATGGATCAACGGGGCAGTGCCTTTTCAGGAAGGGGCGTGTTTTCCAGACGGGTCATCGATATCTCATTCAGGGAGAGGCGGAACGAACATCGTTCAATGTGGCTTCAAAAACCGGGAGAAGCGGTCCGCCCAGAGCGACTGCCTTTTCCGCCGCAGCAATGGCCTCGTCTCTACGACCATCTGTAGCAAGTGCGCTGGCAAGGTTGTTCCAGACAATGCCGGACTCCGGTCTCAGTTTGCTGGCTTGTTGGAGAATCGTAATCGCTCCGGCGATGTCACCGGTGGTATAGCGAGTATTTCCAAGCCCGATGCGGGCCTCCAGGCTGGCAGGCCACTTCTGCAGGGCGGCCGTATACCCTCTGGCCGCGGATACGGCTTGCCCGGCTCTCTCCAGAGCAGCCAGAGCGGCCAGAGTCTCCCGCTCGGAGAAGGAGGCCGGTAACCGGTCGGAGTACAGTACGAGTAATCCCCAGAAACCGGATCGGCTCCAGGTCTGCTGGAAACGATGAAGTGCCGATTCCTCCGGACGGGCTCGACCGCTGTGAAGAATCAGGGCCTGTTTCCGAGCGTCATAGCCGGTGACCACCGAATAATGCCACTGGCTGAACCAGCCGAATCCCAGGTTCTCCAGAACGATGACAGGGGTCCCTGCCGTCAGTTCGGACAGCAGGCTGTCGAATCCGCGAAGTTCGTAGGTGGCGTACCCCTGGTTTCTTGCCGCTGCCACCATCATCGGTTGCAGGGTCCCCCGGCGAGACGGAGAATAGATCTGCGGTGTAAGGTCTTGCGGTGTGATCGGGTTACCGCCCCAGTTTAACACCATTGCCAAGGAGGCCGGCCCACACTGTAACTCGTCCTGAACCAGCAACGGAACACCGGGCACCTGAATGGACGGTTGATTTTCCATTCGTACCCGAACATCGGGAGACAGGCCGGCACAGCCGGTGAGCAGCCCTGCTACCAGGAGCAGGGCTGCTGCATGGCGAATTCGTCGTATCAACGGATAGGCCGGGTGAAAGGGAAGACCTTGGTGAAACCGAGAATATCGGTTACCAGCAACACCAGAAAGACCAAACCAAAAGCGACGATCAGGGTCGAGAAAGCCCCCCCACCGGCCGGCAGTTGTTCCAGTTGGCCCATCATGTTCCGAACCTCATCATCGGTGAGGGCGGCGACGCGGGTCTGCGCTTCTTTGGGCGAGATCCCCTGGGCGATCAGGATATCCTGGACATCCTCCCGGGTCAGAAAGTTATGGAGACGCGCACGATCTCCCGTCGGGGCTTCCTGGGAGATTGCCTGATCAGTGCCGATCATTCGTGCCTCGGCTCTGGGAACGTAGGTCGAAAGGGAAAAGGTGGCGAGAACCAGCAAACAGGCGATAAACTTCATCGGAACCAAAGACAGATTCATGATTTCCTCCGTAAATGAAATGGTGCATTTCGGAGCCATTGTACCTATTCCTCGATTCGTGACAAGTGCCCGTTTTAAGGCGGGATTGACGGCCCTAAAATGTTCATTGAGCGGGTGTTGCCACGGAATGTGTTTATCTCCATAGCCTTGGGCTTTCCGTTTCTTTTCTAGTGCTTGACGGGTCCGTAAGCTATCCTTATAGTCTGTTTAAGAAAAAACACTAAGGGATTGAAATGGCAAAAGATTATTACCAATCGCTGGGGGTGTCCAAAGGGGCATCCGAGGCGGAGATCAAAAAGGCCTATCGAAAGCTGGCACAGAAATATCACCCGGACCGGAATCCGGATGACGCGGCAGCGGAAGCAAAGTTCAAAGAGGTTTCGGAGGCCTATGCGGTGCTGTCCGATCCGCAGAAGCGACAGCAGTACGACCAGTTCGGTGATGCGGACTTCCATCAGCGGTTCAGCCAGGAAGATATCTTCCGTAACGTCGATCTGAACGACATCTTCGGTGGTCTGGGTGGCGGCTTCGGTGGCGGTGGTGCCGGAGGCGCGGAAGACTTGTTCAGCCGCCTGTTTGGCGGTATGGGTGGTGGTTTCGGCGGTGCCGGGGGGCGGGTTCATCAGCGGCCGACCAAGGGTGCCAACTACTCGATGAAGGTAGCGATCCCCTTCCAGGTTGCGATTCAGGGGGGCGAGCGGCGGATCGATTTTAACAGCGACAACGGTCTGGAACAGATTCGGGTGAAGATCCCGCCTGGAATTCAATCGGGTCAGAAGCTGCGGGTTCCCGGTAAGGGGGCACCCAGTCCGATGGGCGGCACACCGGGTGACCTGATGCTGGAGATTCTTGTGGAAGCCGACTCGACCTTCGAACGGGACGGTGATGATCTACTGGTGAGTGTTCCGGTTCCTTTTACCGTTCTCTGCCTGGGTGGTACGACCGATGTGCCGACTATCGACGGCAGCAAAAAGCGCGTCAAGATCCCGGCCGGGATGAAAGTGGGCGGCAAAATTCGCCTCAAAGGATTGGGTGTCGGTAGCGGAGACCTCTACGCAGTGGTTGATGTGCAGGTGCCGAAGGCGGTGACCCAGGAACAGGCCGAACTTCTGGAGAAGCTGCAGGAGAGTGGATTATAACGCAGCCAGAAAAAAGACGGTGAGCTCAGGGATGGGCGAACTTAAAAAAGGAGCCGGGAGGCTCCTTTTTTGCGAGTGAAGCAAAACCACGCTTTTGCGTAACGGGAATGCCTAAGTCCGGGACGGATGAGGGTAGCAAACCATTGGAGCCGGATGACCCCCTTTTTTATTTCCTGTCCGCCAACCAGTCGGAAGGCGTTTTGCTGCGAACCAGGGCCGCCAGAGCCCAGAGGAAATCGCCGTTGTCGTTGAGCGAGGGGGCTCGGACGAAATGGCGGATTCCCGCTTCTTCGGCCTCTTCCCGGTACTCGATGTCGATCTCGTGCAGGGTCTCGATATGATCCGACACAAAGGAGACCGGCACCATCAGCAACGCCTTGTGCCCCTCCCGGGCAAGAGTGTGGATCATCTCCTCGGTCCCCGGCTCCATCCATTTCACCGGCCCGCTGCGGCTCTGAAAGGCCAGGTGATAGGCAAAGTTGCCGACATGGGCCATAACCCCTTCGACAGTGGCTTTGACCTGATACAGGTAGGGGTCTCCCCGGTCGATAAACTTCTGTGGTAATGCGTGTGCAGAAAAAAGGATCTGGGTCCGGGGTAACCATTCCACCGGCATCTCTTCCAGCCCTTCCCGGATTCGTGTAGCCAACGCCACATGATAGGGATGCCAGTCGAACCACTGGTCAATCACCCGGTAATCGAGTTCGGGATAAAGTCGGGAGGCCGACCGGACAAAGTCGTTGATGCTGCTACCCGACGTTGCCCCGGTGAAGTGGGGGTAGAGGGAGAGAATCATCGCTTTCCGGATTCCCTGGGCCTTCAAGCGTTCCACCACCTCATCGGCACGGGGGTTCCAATAGCGCATGGCAACATAGGGGAGGTACTGGTGCCCGGTCCGTTCGGCGGCGCCGGCCATCTGCTTTTCGGTCCAGGCCAGGAGTGGGGAGCTGCCGCCGATCTCCGCGTAGTTGGGGGCGACCTTTCTGGAGCGACGTCTGGAGATCATCCGGGCGAACGGTTTCTGCAGCAGAGCACCGCCGGGAAGGCGGATCAGTTCACGGTCGGAAAACAGATTGTAAAGAAAGGGCTCGATCGCTTCCAGCGAATCGGGCCCCCCCATATTCAAGCCCACCAGGGCGATCGGTTCGTCGTTGATCATAGTCCGCATCTTACCAAACCCCTTACCGAATCGGTAAAAAAACACAGAAGTAGAGCTAAGAGTCGGTTTTATCGTTCTTTCCTCTTGACGTTAATGGTTTGCCCGGCTAATATTTCGGAATCCTAACTATTTGGAGTGTGAAGTTTGGAGCGAATCGAACGCATAGCCCGGTTATATCCCCAGTTGATGGGCGGCATGTCCCGTCTGCGGACACTGGTCCATGACGGGGTCGATCTGACCTACAACCAGTACAAAACCCTGCTGACAGTGGCCAACCAGGGGCAGTGCACCCTTCGTGAACTCGGAGAGGAGCTGGATGTGGCGATGAGCAGTGCCAGTCAGATGGTCGATCGCCTGGTGGTTCAGGGATTACTCCGGCGCGAACAGGATTCTGAGAACCGGAGGCAGGTTCATATCGGCCTTACTCCGGAAGGGGAATCGCTCATCGCTGAACTGCAGGCAACGATCCTTGGCGGCTATCAGCGGTTGTTGTCCGATCTGTCGGACGACGAACAGGAAGATCTGGTGCGGTCGTTTGAGACGATCGCCCGTTTACTGAAAAAAGTGACCGAGAAGGAGATAGAGGGATGACCAAGGTTGTTGTGATCGGTGGTGGTTTGTCCGGCTTGAGCGCGGCGTACATCCTTGAACAAGAGGCCCAAAAGGCCGGTTTGGAGATCGATGTAACCGTGTTGGAGAAGAAAGACCGGATCGGTGGCAAGGTCTGGTCGATTCAGGAAGAGGGCTACACCTGCGAATGGGGCCCCAACGGCTTTCTCGACAGCAAACCCTGGACCCTGGAACTCTGTGACAATCTGGGTATCCGTGACCAGCTGGTTCGCTCAGACGACAACGCCCGCAAGCGGTTTATCTATTCCGAAGGCGAGTTGCACCGCATGGCCGAAAACGGTCCGGCTTTCCTCAAATCCAAACTGATCTCCTGGCCCGGCAAGATGCGTCTGGCGGCGGAGCTGGTGATTCCCAAACGGACCGACGGTGCCGATGAGACTCTGGCCGATTTCGGTCGTCGTCGCCTTGGTTCCGAGGCCCTGGACAAGCTGATCGCCCCGATGGTCTCCGGTATCTTCGCCGGTGATCCGGAGACGATGAGCCTCCGCAGCTGTTTCAAGCGGATCTACGAGTTGGAGCAAGAGTACGGCGGGTTGATCAAGGCGTTGATCAAACTGGCCAAAAAGAAAAAACGGGAGATCAAAGAAGGCAAAGTCGTTGCCAGTGCTGCCGGCCCCGGCGGTGTCCTGACCTCCTTCTATAACGGCATTCAGGAATTGACCGACGGCATCGCCGAACGGATCGACGGTACCATCCAGAAGACCGCGCCGGTGGAAAAAATCACCAAGAAGGACGATGGCTTTGAGCTGACCCTGGCCGATGGCTCGACCGTCGATGCCGAGGTGGTGATCAGCGCTACCCCGAGCCATGCCGCGACCGGTATGGTCGAAGGCCTGGATGCGGAACTGTCCAAAGTGCTGGCCGATATCCCTTACGCTCCGATTAACGTGGTCTGCTTCGGTTACGAGCGCGATCGGGTGGCGCATAACCTTGACGGTTTCGGCTACCTGATCCCCAAGCGGGAAGGACGATCTACTCTGGGTACCTTGTGGGACTCCTCCATCTTCCCCAATCGGGCTCCCGAAGGGCATGTGATGCTGCGGTCGATGATGGGTGGGGCCGTCCGTCCTGAACTGGTCGGTATTCCGGAAGAAGAGATCGTTGAGCGGGTCAAACTCGATCTGCGCACCATCATGGGGGTCGATGCCGATCCGTCGTTCCTGCGGGTCTTCCCCCAGTTGCGGGCGATCCCTCAGTATACCGTCGGCCACAGCAAGCGGGTCGAAGCGGTGGAGGCGGCCAGCAAGCGGCACCCCGGCCTGTTCTACACCGGAAACGCTTTCTATGGCGTCGGTCTCAACGATTGCGTCAACGCCTCCAACCAGACGGTGGCCAAGGTCATCAACCATCTGAAAAAGTAGGAACCTCAATCTGCAACGAGGGGGCCGTTTGGCCCCCTTGTCTTTTTTTGCGGGTCGCCAACGGCTTTCCTTCTCGTCGGTACGGTATTCTGCTATAAAAGCGCATCCTGATTGCCGCCGGAGTGTTCCATGCTGACCCTGTTTATCAACGAATACCTCAAACTGCTACTGATCCTGACACCGTTCTTTGTGCTGTCGGTCTTTCTCTCGGTAACCCGTGACTTAAGCCTGGCCGAACGACACCGAACGGCGATCAAGGTCACCTTGGCTGTTGCGGTCATTACCTTTGCCATCTATTTCTTTGGCCATTACCTGTTCCGGCTTTTCGGGATCACCCTTGATGCCTTTCGTATCGGAGCGGGGGCGGTACTGTTCCTGTCGGCTCTGTCGTTGATTCGTGGTAGCACCGACGAGTTCGCCGGAGGATGTGAGCAGGATGTTACTGTTGTCCCCCTGGCGATCCCTGTTGTGGTTGGTCCCGGGACCATCGGGGTCCTTCTCGTCAAGGGTGCCCAAAGCCTTTCCTGGAAGCAGGAGGTGGTGACCTGTCTGGCGTTATTGGCTGCGGTGGGCACTGTTGGCGCACTGCTTTACCTGGGGACACGTGTTGAACGATTGATCGGTCAGAAGGGTTTGACCATCATGACCAAGCTGGTCGGTCTGTTCCTGTCGGCGTTGGCAGCGCAGATCTTCTTTACCGGTGTGCAGAACTTTCTCAAGCTGACGTAACTGTGGAGTGACCTATGACGACCATCGGAACCCCTCTTTCCCCCTCGGCGACCCGCGTTCTTCTTTGTGGCAGCGGTGAACTCGGCAAGGAAGTGGTGATCGAACTGCAACGCCTCGGTGTGGAGGTGGTCGCTGTCGATCGTTATACCAATGCCCCGGCGATGCAGGTGGCCCATCGCTCCCATGTCATCTCCATGCTTGATGGAGAGGCGCTGCGCGAGGTGATCGAACTGGAGAAGCCGGACCTGATCGTGCCGGAAATCGAAGCGATCGCCACCGAGACTCTGCAGGAGCTGGAAGGAGAAGGGTACACCGTCATCCCGACTGCTCGCGCGGCCCGGTTGACGATGAATCGGGAAGGGATACGTCGTCTGGCGGCGGAAGAACTGTTCCTCAAAACCAGCCCTTACCGGTTCGCTGTCAACGAGAAGGAATACAAAAACGCGATCCAGGAGATCGGCCTGCCCTGTGTGGTGAAGCCGATCATGAGCTCCAGCGGAAAAGGTCAATCGACCGTCTGCAGCCTGAACGAGGTGGATGCCGCCTGGGCTTATGCCCAGGAAGGGGGACGTGCCGGACAGGGAAAGGTGATTGTCGAAGGTTTTATCGATTTCGATTTCGAGATCACTCTGTTGACAGTTCGTCATGAAAGCGGGACGATCTTCTGCTCACCGATCGGTCATGTACAGATCGACGGCGACTACCGTCAGTCCTGGCAGCCTCAAGCTATGACCGAAACGGCACTGAAAGAGGCCCAGCGTGTGGCGACGGCAGTGACCGACAGCCTTGGCGGGCAGGGTATTTTCGGTGTGGAGCTCTTTATCAAGGGCGATACAGTCTATTTCAGCGAAGTTTCCCCTCGACCTCACGATACCGGTCTGGTGACCCTGG
>JANQIN010000117.1 GCA_028282145.1 Thermodesulfobacteriota bacterium
GGCAATAAAGCCATCGGATAGCAGGAGGTGAAAGCGGTGCTTACCGCAGTGCCCTGAGAAAGGAGGGGCCATGACACCTCCACATATGACACGTATCACCCTATCGTTAACGGCAGCCATCCTGTTACTCCTTCCCACGTCTGCAGTCGCTAAATCTCCTGAAGAAATCTACTTCTGGGTTGCCGAAGAGATGGGCATTTCCGTTGATCCGGTGTTGCCCGAAGTTCACTTTGTGACCAAAGAATACCTGGGGCAGGCGCTTCGCCATACCAGCCGGGCGTCGTTCAAAGCCTGGGAGGTGGAATACGGTGCAGAGCGGGCTGAGTCGTTTATGGAGACGTATACGACCGGGGTTGTCGGTCTGTACGATGTTCAGAACAATGTGGTCTATGTCGGTAATTTCCTGGAAGGTTGCCGTCGGGAAGCGATCCTGGCCCACGAGTTTGTTCATGCATTGCAGTTGGCGACCGAGGGGCCGGTCGGTGATTCAGGTCCTGCCGTGGCGTTGGTTCAGATGTTCCGGGAGCAGGAAGCCTCCTCCATCGAACGGCGTTACGCTGCCCGTTGCTCTCAAGGGATGATTCCTTGAGGAAAGCCGTGTCGCGGTTTCCGTTTTTAAAGTGATGTGAATCCCAGATGCTTTTATAAAAAAGAAAAGGTGCCTCATTGAGGCACCTTTTTCAGTGGATATGTGTATCTCTCGGTTAAGCCATTTCGGTGTAATACGTATCGGCATCTGCACTCATCTCATCGTACAGGAACTGCTTCGGATCGGATCGTTTCGGGTCGTCGATAAAGCTGACCCAGCGTTGACCGTACCTTTCAATGGTTTCCTCATCGACGTTATCGGCCTCATACATCCATCCCGGGATCAGATAATTCATCTGCGTCAGATTGGCCGTCAGCTGGAAGGGTCGCAGTAGGTCCGGTACGGTACAAAACAGATCGAACCCGTTGTAGAACTTGGCTCTTCCTCCGACAGACACCAGCAACTGAAGGTCTTTGCCCTTGAGCTTGTCGCCGTGAGTGCCGTAAGCAAATTCAAAGGTCAAGACGTCATCGAGCCACTTTTTGAGTAAGGGGGGCATCGAATACCAGTACAGTGGGAACTGGATAACGATCCGGTCATGCGCCATCAGAAGTCGCTGTTCTTCTTCCACGTCGATGGTGAAATCGGGATACTCGCTGTAGAGGTGGCGGCTGGTGGTGACTTTGCCGGACTGTTCCAGAACCTCTTTCCAGCGCTTGTTGACCCGGGATTCTGTCAGGGTGGGGTGAAAGACCAGGTAGAGAATTTTCACGGCAATTGACTCCTTGTTTGAAAGGTTTCACCGGCTTGTTGGGTTACCTGCCTTGCCGGTGCTTCGGCACTTTCGATCATGGCTCTGTTTCTTTAAAGTCGCCCTTAGGTCGCATGACCTATATTGACCATCTTAGGTCGCTTGGCCTATTCTGTCAACCAGGGAATTCGAAAGCGAAATTGATTTTTTAAATGACCGATTTTGTTGAAGAAGAGTAGGATGTGCTGTGGAGGTGTTTAGCCGTGGTGAAAAATGTGAAGGTGGAGAGGATCATCGATATTGCCTTAGAGCTTCTCAAGGCCCAGGGCGACCATGGTGTCACCATGCGGCAGATCGCCCAACGAGCCGGGATGTCGCTGAGCAATGTGCAATATTACTTTAAAAGCAAGGATGACCTTCTGAAGGCCATGGCTGACAGGTATTTCCGTCAGTGTCTGGACGACTTCCAGCGGGAAAGCGCCATCAGCAATGATGGCGATATGCGAAAAAACCTCAGGACCCTTGTACGCACGTTATTAGCGCATGGAACCGAGCTGTCGGAGATGTGCCGGATTTTCCGCGAATATTGGGCGATTGCGACCAGAAACTCGGTGATTGAGGTGTATCTACAGGACTATTATCAGGAGATGTCTGAGCTGCTGACCCAAACGCTGAGGCCGTTCGCGAAAAATCAGGAAGGACTTTCGGCGGCCGTTACCCTCCTTCTCCCCTATGTTGAAGGATATTCCATTGCCTCGGAATCGCTGCCTTTGGAGGTGGAAGGTACAACGGATATGGTCACCCGTCTTCTCCTCTACCTGCTGGACAGCGATTTATAACCGCAGGTCGTTACATCTGCACATGGCCGTCACAAGCTCCCGCTCCGGCAGGACAGTTCCGTCCTTTGACCAATGGCGGTGGAAAGGCGGTCGAAATGATCTTGCGCCCGTTCTTCCACCTCTTCCTTCACGTTATACACATCGGGGATATAGACCATCGAATGGCTGAGTACCGGAGGGACAAAGGTCATTCCCGCGAGGTTGGCGGTCTGTTGCAGGGGCTTAAGCAGTTCTTCGACGGAATAGCTGTTGTATTCGCCGGACTGGTAGGACGACTCCGGCCCACCGATGGTGGTTGAAACGATCAGTCGTTTACCCTGCAGCTTGGTACCGGTCGATCCGTAGGCAAAGCCGTAAGTGAAAACCTCGTCCAGCCAGTGCTTGAGAATGCCGGGGACGGAGTACCAGTAGAAGGGAAACTGGAACACGACGGTGTCGGCCTCCAGCAGGGCCTGTTGTTCCCGTTCCACGTTAATCCTGAAGTCGGGGTAGAGGCGGGCCAGATCGCGGATTTCCAGGTTCTTTTGAGCGCCTAACCGGTCCACAATGACCTTGTTGGCGACCGAGTTATTTTCGATATCGGGATGCGCCAGAACCACCAGTATCTTTTTCATGACGATTACTCCTTTTCCTTTTTCAGGGTGACGCCGTCCTTCCAGGCCTTACCGACCTTATCGCCGAAGCTCCAGTAGGTGTTGTCGGGCATGGTCAGCAGCAGAGGATCGATCTTTTTGAAGTCAGGCTTGCCGTTGGTCATAAACCGTTCTTCGCTGTAGCCGGCAACGATCTCGCCGATATAGAGATTGTTGGTCGGCAACTCAACGGTCTGTACCAGTTTGCATTCGATATTGAGAGGACAGTCGGCGATCATCGGTGCGGTTTCGGTCTCTCCATAGAACAGATCGAACAAGCCGCTTTTATCGGCTTTACGGCCGGAAACGACACCGCAATAGTCGGTGATCTGCTCCATCGCGACATTGGGGAAACAGGCACTGAAGGTGCCGTTTTCAACAATGCCTTTCGGGGTGTGATGTTGTTTGTTGAGAGCAACTGCCAGCATCGGCGGTTGGTAGTTCACCCGGGTCAACCAGCCGACGGTCATAAAGTTGGGAGTGCCGTCGACCAGAGCGCCAACCAGGGCGACGGGCATCGGGGGGATCACGTTGTTTCCGAGGGGAATTCGACTCATGAGCTCCTCTCCTTTAATGCTTGCACATGCAAGTGTTGTAAGAAAAAAATATAAATCAGTCTTCTGCTTCCAGTTTGCGATGCGCTTCATCGGCAAGTCGTGTCAGGTGCTTGCCTTCCTCTTCCCCGAGGATGGCGCTGTAACGTTGGTAAAGTGCGTGCCAGGCAGCGTTCATCTCTTCCACCTGAGCCTCCCCTTTTGCCGTGGGGAAGATGTGGGCGACCTTGCCGGTGGCCTTCTTCTCCACAAACCCCCGAAGGACCAGGCTGTCGACGAACCGACTGACCGTCGACTGAGCCAGATGCAGGTGTTCGGCAAGGTCTTTCTGGGAGATGCCGGGTTCATCAACGGCGACCATCAGCAAAAAAGCGTGGGAGGGCGAGAGCCCAAGTTTGCCGAACTCTTCTTCCGCCATACGTGAGATGGTACGAGCCAGCGAATTGGCGGTGAAGTACAGACAGCAATTTAAAAGTTGTTTGGATTCTTTTGTCATGCTTTTTCTCCATGCATGTACATACAAATAACATGACTGTCTGAACGTGTCAACGGGAAGCGTTTTTAGTTCACCTGACAACTTTGTCCTTCTTTGAACTCGGAAGCCCGGATTTTCTCCATCCCCGAATAGAGCCTGAAGAACCGGTTTTCTGCGTCCATATCGCCGATCAGGATCAGTTCGTTGGATTCGCTGAACTCAAAATCAGGGCCGGGATTGGTGTGTGTGGTGTCCTGGTCGTGAATCCCGATCAGGTTAAGGCCGGTCTCGCGACTAAGCTGGCTTTCGGCCAGGGTTTTGCCGACAAAGGAGGAGGGGACGGCGACCCGGAAGATATTGAGCCCTTCGGCCAGCATAAACAGCTCGCCCGGATTGAGAAGATTCAACACCGTATCGGCCGCCATGGAGGCGTAGGACATGACCAGGTCGGCGCCGGCGGTGTGCAGCTTGGAGATGTTTTGTTCCAGATTCGCCCGGCAGATAATCTGAATATCGGGACAGAGCTTGCGGCAGTAGATCGACAGGTAGATGTTGGTGGCATCGTCGTGGGTGGTGATGATGACCGCCGGAGCCTCCTTGATGCCGGCCTTGGTCAGGGTGTGAATATCGGCGGCACTGCCGTAGATGGTGTGCTCTGGGTCACCGTGAACGGACTCATCCTTTTCGATAATCCGATAATCGATATGCCGTTCCTGCAGGACCTGCCCTGCGGCCTGCCCGACCCGGCCGCCACCAAGAATCAGCACCGGTGCCAGCGGACAGACGCCCTGGCCGAACTGATGATCGTAGGTGCTGAGCTGGTCGAGGGTTCCGGCCAGCAACAGGACCGTGGTGGTGTGGATCACCGTGTCCGCCGTAGGGGTGATAAACCGTCCCCGTTCCCACAACCCGACCACATTGACGCCGACGGTTTCCCGAAGGTTGCTCTGCAGCAGGGTTTTTCCCACCAGGGAGGTTCGCATCGCCGGCGCCTCGGCAATCAACAGATCCTCGATACAGCCGATAACGTTGGCCTTGGTGCTGGTTCCCAGAACCCGCCGTGCCAGGGATTCGCCCAGGATTTTGGTGAACTGATAAACGCGGCTGCAGCCGGACAGTTCGAGGATATCGATCGAGTCCTCGATCTCGGCGTTGGCCACAATCGGTACCGTGTCGCACACCTCGCGTACGGTGATGGCGATATTGGTGTTCATCATGTCGTCGATATTGGCGACCACCAGAGCAGCCTGGTCGACTTTAAGCTGCTCGTAGGTCCGGGGATTGCCCAGGTGCCCGACCGCGACTTTGAGATTCCGATCCTGCAATTCCAGAGCCTTATGCGCATCTTCCACCACAATGACGTAGTCGTGCTGATACTGCCGTAGTTTCTCCGCCAGGTTCATCGACACCGGATCATGGCTGGTGAGGACGATATGGTCCCGGGTCCCCTCCGGAAGCTCCCTCGGTGCCCTCGCCTTGGCCTGGGCGTCAACCCACGGCAGATAAAAGAACTGGATAAAGGTGAACGGCAGCACGGTCAACAGCAGTACCACGCCGGACAGAAGGACGATAATCGAAAAGAGTTTGCCGAGGTCGGTGTGGAAGGTGATGTCGCCGAACCCCAGGGTCGACATGACCGTCAGGGTCCAGTAGTAGCCGGTAATCCAGCTGAAGTCCCGACCTTCGTAGAGCATCAGAAAATGGAACAGAACGCTGTAGATCGTCACCAGGATAAAGATGTAGAGGGAAAGTTTGAGGAGGATCCGAACGTTGCGTTCCTGCTTTTTGGTGAGTAAATGGACCAGTTCGCTGAGGATGAGTTTCATGGCCGTCGCCTGCCTGGGAAGGGGTCAGTGGCATCGTCAGCCCAAAGTATACCGGATGATCTAACTGTTTGAATCTTGTCGTGGATTTTCCCAAAGAAGACGTTTGCAAGTTCCATCGTTCTCAACAAGAAAGGGTCTCTTCCGAGACCCTTGTGTGTGTTTTACGATTTCTTGAAAACCTTACCGTAGAAATAAAGGTTAATCGCTGCCGGTTGTGGCTCGGCGAATCGCCCAGAAAACCAGGGCATAGAGGCTGCAGCCAATCAGGGCCGACCAGAAGACCGGTCCTCCGACGATAATGCGCCCCAGGAAGCTTCCCAGGACAGCGCCCAGAAAAAGAACGCTGGCGGGAAGGCCGTAAAGGGTCAATACGGCAAGGTCCAGTTGTGTATCAACAGTCGTTGCCTCCGGTTTATGAACGGCAGTAGGGTGTTCCATGGTGTACCACCTTTCGTTAAGCGTCCCAGGCAGACGCTGAAAACCCTCCTTAAGTGACGTCCAAAACGGCCGTTAAGTTCCCTGACCGTTTCTTTTCATCTTAACCCGGATCTACCGGGACGCTGCAAGATGCTGACGCCCGTTTTCACTAAGACGGATCGTCGAGAAGCCGTTCTGCGGCGACCCTGGCGGCCTCGGTAAAGGGGGTCAGAATAACGTCCGCACCTTCCCGTGCCAGGATGGCCCCCTCCTCGGGGGTATCGACGGTGACCGCAATTCTCCCCGCAAAGCCAAGGTTGCGGAGACCGCTCATCAGTGCCGAATTGGTGTCCTGATGGCGGACCGTACTGATAACCCAACTGGCACGTTCCAGGGGCAAGTGGGCGAGGAAGTTCGGATCTTCCGCATCGCCAAAAAGGATCGGTGTGTCGCCTGGGTTGCTCTCTCGCACCAGCTGGGGATTCTGGTCGATACTGACAAC
>JANQIN010000128.1 GCA_028282145.1 Thermodesulfobacteriota bacterium
CGCGGGATTGGGCATAGCGTTGATGCAGGCGCATAAAGCGCAACACGGTAAGAGGCAATGTCGGGTCCAGTTGCAGCTTCTGCGGCATAAAGCCGATCCGCATCTCCGGTTGGCGCCAGACTTTTCCCTGATGGTCATTAATCAGCCCAAGGGCCACCCGCAACAAACTGGTCTTGCCGGCACCGTTGGGCCCGATAATGGTCAGGATCTGTCCCTGGTACAAGTCAAAGCTGATGTCATGCAGGATATGGCGTTTACCCCGATAGAGCTCGATTCCGCTCAACCGGAGCAGCAGGCCGGCCCTGTTCCCATTGCTACTCATCGACGACTCCCTCCTGCTGGCAGGTCGGGCAAAGTCCCAGAACTTCGACGATCTGGTTTTCGATCTGAAACCCCTTCCTCTCCGCTTGAGCGGCGATCTCGCTGGATAGATTCTGAGGGGCCAATGGGCTTGTCTCCTTGCAGCAACGACAGATCAAGTAGGCGACTTTGTCGGCCCGATCCGGTGTGGCGCAGCCGACATACGCATTGAGCGACGCCAGTCGATGAATCAGACCCTGTTGTTGCAGAAAATCGAGGGCCCGGTAGACCGTCGGTGGGGCGGCTCGCATCTCCTTCTGCAGCTCCGCCAGAATATCGTAAGCGCCCACCGGCTCGTGGGTCTGCCACACCAACTCCAGTACCCGGCGCCGTTGGGGTGTCAACCGGGCACCACGCTGACGGCAGACCGCTTCTGCTTTACTGAGGGCCTTTTCGATGCAGATATTATGGTCGTGCTGGCTGGTGTGAGAGTTCTTTTTGTGGGGACAGGAAGTGGTTTTCATACGGCCTTTGGTTGACTCAGAAATGTTATAAGGTAACATCGTGCGTGAAACGTCATAATATTACCATAATTATTTTGCACACAAATTTTTACTGCAAAGGGAGTCTCATGTATCGCATTCTTCTGGCTATTTTGATGGTTCTTTTCGGGTGGGGCACCATGGCTGCTGCAGCCCCCAAGGTGGTGGTAACGATCAAGCCGGTGCATTCCCTGGTGGCGGGAGTGATGGAAGGGGTTGTCGAGCCTCAACTTCTTCTGGAGGGTGCAGCAACCCCCCATGGATACAGCATGAAGCCCTCTCAGGTACGTGCTCTGTCCAACGCTGATCTGGTCGTCTGGGTTGGCCCTTCCATTGAGGGGTTCATGGTGAAACCGGTGAAGTCGCTCCTGAAAGACGCCAAGGTTGTTGAATTGATGGAGACTCCCGGAGTCAAGCTTCTACCGGCACGAGAAGGTGGTGCCTGGGAAGGGCATGGCCACGACCATGGGGACCATGATGACCATGGCGATAAGCATGACGACCACGGTGACAAACATGTCGAAAAAGGGCATGGCCACGACGATCACGACGATCATGATGACCACGGTGACAAACATGCTGAAAAGGGACATGGTCACGATGATCATGACGATCATGATGACCACGGCGACAAGCATGCTGAAAAGGGACATGGTCACGATGATCATGACGATCACGACGACCATGGTGAAGGCCACATGGATGCCCACCTCTGGTTGAGCCCGGAAAATGCCGCTGCCGTTGTCCTGCAGGTGACCACTGAACTTTCCGGGATCGATCCCAAGAATGCCAAGCGCTACCAGGATAACTCGGCCCGTATGCTGCAAAAGATCGCCGCTCTCGAAAAGGAGCTGCACAAAAAGCTCGTGTCGGTCAAGGGCCGTCCCTACCTGGTCTTCCACGACGCTTATCAGTACTTCGAAAAGACGTTTGGCTTGAATGCGGTTGGATCGATCACCGTCGATCCCGAGCGGAAGCCCGGAGCTAAACGGTTGCGGGAGGTGCGTCAGAAGATTCAGCAGTTGAAGGTTCAGGCCGTCTTTGCCGAACCTCAGTTCGAGCCCAGCCTGGTTCGGACCGTGGCAGAAGGAACGGGAGCCCGTATTGGCGAGCTGGACCCTTTGGGGGCAGATATCCCGGCAGGAGCGGGGGCCTGGTTTACTCTTATGGAACGGCTGGCAAATGCACTAGCCGTTACACTGAAATAAATCAATCCTCTATAATTGATGGATCGACCCAAAAAATAAGTGCCGATTCGTTATACTTTCAGAAAACGATAACGATTAATACGGTGCTTCAGGGCCGACCAAGGAGGATTTTCGATGACGAAACGATTACTCATAGGTTTATTCTTTGCCCTGTGGTTTCCGTTGACCGCTGCGGCGGCAACCTATCAGGCTCTACCGAATGTGGCGGTCGGCATTCCCGATTTACCGGCGTCGTGGCAGATGACAACCGAACCGATAGACTTGATGGTTGAACATATCGCTGAGCACGTCAAGGAAGCGGCTGCATCCGCAGGGCAGTACATCAGCGATAGGCAGGCGTTGAAAGCAGCTCGTGAGCGGCTCAAGAGAGAAGAGCTGATCTTTTACAACGAGATATCGAAAGCCTATATTCTTGTCAGCTTTGAAGCGCGCGGCGACGATGAATCGGTACCGACGAAAGAGGATCTGAAGCTTTCGGCCAAATATGCCGCCAGCGGCGTGGAAGACGAAGGCTGGGAAGACACCAAGTTACGCTTTATGGATGCCACGACCAAAGGGGCGCAGCTGGTACAGCGCTTCTCGATCGAGTATACGTATAAGGGTGACCGTGGCCTCTTTAGCGCTTTGGTCGGTTATGCCGAACCGTTCTGGTTCTGGGTCTATGCGAAAGACCATGGTCAAGATTCAGCCGATGAGGCGGTCATAGAAGGGATCATCAGTAACTTTGAGGTCCGCATCAAGTAAGCCGATCGTTCGAATGATCACAGACCGGCGCCTCTTCATGGGGCGCCGGTTTTTTTGTGCACGTGGTGCCAATGGTGTGCTGCCTCGTCCCTTTCGGTCAACGCTGCCGACAGGTAAGCGAATAGGGTGGATACGGATGGATGCGTCGGGCACCGAGCGCGGTACAACATTCAAATCATCGCGATGCGGAGAATCGGAGTAAGCGCGACCATCTGTCGAGCCGAATTCGTTATACTATTACACAACTACAAACGTACGGTAACGGCGCCTTCGGGCCGTCCCAGGAGGAAAAACCGGAGTCAGTTGTCGGATTTTTCAGGCACGACAAATAACTCTTTCATTTAAGGGGACAATGATTGTTGAATCCACATAAGAAAGATATGTTTGGTCGATTTCTTTCCCCAATTGTTTTTTCAAAAACAGCGTCAGCATCGAAAACGGATGTCTTCGATTCTTGTCAGGGCTTTTCGGTCTTTGTTTTTAAGGCGATTTGCTGTTTTATCTTGATCGGGTTTTTTGTCAACCCGGTCACCACAGCACAGAGCCACCCTCATGCCTTTGTCACGACCTCATATACGGTTGTGTTTGATGATCAGGGAATTCACGGAATACGCGTTGACTGGGTACTGGATGAAATGTATTCGGCGTCAACAGCCGTTGATTTTGATACCGACGGAAATGGGAGTTTCAGTCAAAGTGAGAGTGCTGAATTGGTGAGACTTGCTAATGAAAGTCTTCCTGATTTTAATTTTTTCACACATATTCAAATCGATGGACAACCTTACAAAGTCAAGTCGGTCCAAGATTTTACAATCAGCTATGAAAACGGCACCCTCAGATATAAGTTTTTTGTGGACTGTCCCATCAATGCCTCAGAAAATTGGATAAAGCTGAAAATTGCTCCCTACGACAAAGCGTTTTATTTCGCGATGTTCCTTCACAAAACTCAACCCCTCAAACTTGTAAATAGTGAGCCGTATGATGTGAAAACAAAGGTCGGTAAAGATAAGGAGACTTTGATCTATTTTGATTCCATACACCCAGCGGCATTGCACCTTGAGTTTCGGAAAAAAAAGTAACGCTAATCTTTCAATCGTATTTCAAGTGCCGGACATTTTATGAGACCTTTTTTCGCCCCATTATCAATGCTTTTTCTGCTGGTTTTATTGACCGGACTCGTTGACACGAGCGTAGCGAACCCTCTTACGGGAAAGCCGGCTCCTGAACCCCAATCAGACAATGTCAGGTTGATACCTGTTCCGGAAGTACTTGCGGACGTGATCTCAAAAATTACCGTTCTGCAACTGGAGCTCAAACAAAAAATTTCTGCAGACGTGCATGCGTTTAAGAGCAGCGGTTCTATCGCTGCACTGCTTCCCCTATTTCTGTTGTGTTTTCTTTATGGAGCGGTCCATGCGGCTGGACCTGGTCACGGTAAAGCGATCGCCATGAGTTATGTTCTAGCGAAGGGGAAAGGGTACCGGTATGGGTTACTGTTAGGAGTCCTGATTGCCATTATTCATGCCGGTTCGGCTATTTTAATTGTTTTTCTTTTACGCTTTTTATTTGAAAAAACACTCTCCACCAACCTGGATTCAGCAACGCAAGTGACCCAGATCTTCAGTTATGGCTTGATAAGCCTGATCGGCTTGTACCTTTTAGGAATAGGTTTGTATTCGCTGGTGAAAGGTGTCGTTGACCAGCATAAGGAATCTGCTGACCGAAAGCATTTTACCAACGCCTTTTACACAGCGTTGGCCATTGGGATCGTCCCCTGTCCCGGCGTTATCATGGTCCTCCTTTTCAGCTTATCACTGGAACAAGTTATTTTGGGAATGCTTCTGTGTGTCGCTGTTTCTATCGGTATGGCACTGACGATAACCGTTTCCGTGTGGATCAGCATTACAGGGAAAAGGCTGATTATGCGGTTCACCGCCAAAGAGAAAAAGGGGTTTGTTTTCATAGAGCATGTGTTCTCCTGCATCTCTGGACTCCTCCTTACGACAATAGGAGGGCTGTTCCTGGTGGCCTCATTTTAGCCCAGGAATTCAATTTCAACGCGTTGCGAGCTTTCAGAGACGACAAACACAATGGGCCTTTGGGCCATCCAAGGAGTAAAACTGATGAGAAAACAACTGCTGGCAGGGCTTCTGTTGCTGTTGTGGCTTCCTCTCGTTGCAACGGCTGCCACCTATCAGGCACTACCGAATGTGTCGATCACCGTTCCTGATCTGCCGGCGTCGTGGCAAGTCACGACCGAACCGACAGAGCAGATGGTTGAACATCTTGCCGAGCATGTCCAGAAAGCATTCAGGGGGATGCTGAGTGACGAAGAGGCGATTCAGGCCGCGCGCGGTCGGCTTGCAAAAGAAGAGCTGATCTTCTTCAATGAAAAGTCGGAAGCCCATATTCTTATCAGCTTTGAAGCGCGAGGCGACGATGAATCGGCACCGACGAAAAACGACCTGATGCTTTCGGCCAAATATGCCGCCAGCGGTGTGGAAGAAGAAGGGTGGCGAGACGTCAACGTTCGTTTCCTTGACGCTAACGTCAAAGGAGCGCAAGTGGTCCAGCGCTTTGCTATCGATTATAACAATGAAGACGGAGTGGGCTTCTTCGCGGGTCTGATTGGTTATGCCGAACCGTTCTGGTTCTGGGTGTATGCCAACGAGCATGGCAAAGCCCTGGCGGACAAAGAGGTCATCAATAGTATCCTGACGAACTTCGAGGTTCGTGTGAAGTAAAGAATGGTTGTCACGAAAGAGGACCGGTGCCCTTGCTTAGGGGCGCCGGTTTCTGTTTGAGAACAAACTCCATCCTTGGACTCGGTCAATCTTCAGAGGCTGTTACCTCAACAGGGAACGGCCTTTTCTGTGGCCGTCGTGCGGCCTGGCCCCTGAAATGGCAAAGCCTTGGTAATGATTTCCATTCCTGAAAAAATGCCTCCCCAGAGTTATACTCCTGGTATGACTGTTTGATCTCAGGAGTAACCCCTACTCTGTGGAGGCTTAGGATGAAACGACGATTGATCGCAGTGGCTCTGGCTCTGTTTTGGATGCCACTGATGGCCCAGGCAGCAACCTACGATATCTACCCCAAGGTCGCCATCTCCATCCCGGATCTGCCGGCAGTCTGGAAGGTGACAGACAAGGCACCGATGGACCTGGTGGAACATATCGCTGAGCATATTCAGGAAGAGATGGCGCACGCCGGGAAAAAACTCAGCGACGAACAGGCGCTCAAGATGGCCAAAAAGCGGCTGGAAGCGGAAGAGCTTTTCCTGTTCAATCCAAAAACCGAGGCCCATGTCACCATCAGTATTGACGCGATGGGTGCCGATGAAAAGGCTCCAACCCAGGCCGATGTGAAGCTCTCGGCCAACTATGCGGCCAGTGGAGTGGGAGAAGAGGGCTGGGAGAATTTGAAAGTACGGTATATCAGTCAAAAGGTTCCCGGTGCCGATGTGGCACAGCGGTTTGAGATTGATTTTACCCACGAGGGTGAGAAGGGCCAATTTGTCGGCCTGGTGGGTTTTTCCAATCCGTTCTGGTTCTGGGTCTATGCCACTGACCATGGGGGAAATCCAGCGGATAAACAGACCATCAATGCAATTGTGGACGGTTTTAAAGTGATCCGGAAGTAATTCTTGGACGACAAAACCCCTCTATGGGTTTTGTCATACCCGTTGCGCAAAAGTTTGATTTTGCTTCACTTACAACGGCCAGGAGGTTTTTTCCTGGCCGTTGGCTCGTCCGTCCCTGGACTCGGTCGATATTAAGAGGCTGTTCGATGGGTAACGTCCTTTCTTATGCCGTGTGCCCCGCTTTACGGAGGGAGGCGGGTATCCACTGGACCGCCAGCAGGGAGCAGAGGCAGAGAATGGCGGCGCCGATAAAGGGGATGCGGTAATCGATCATCCACAGCAGGCCGCCCAGCGCCGGCAGCACCACCGCAGCGATATGGTTGATGGTGAAGCCGACCGCCATGGTCGGGGCCATATCTTCCGGTTCGCCGATCTTCTGGAAGTAGGTGCTGATGGCAAAGGCAAAGTTGAACAGGATATGATCGATGATGTACATCGCCCCCACCAGCCACTTGGACTCGGAGAAGGCGTAGGTCAGAAAGACAAAGAACAGGCCGAAATACTCCAGCGACAACACCCACCGCTCTCCAAAGCGAACCACCGCCTTGCCGATCAGTGGATTCACCTGCCAGTTGACCAGGCTGTTGAGGATAAACAGCGCCGTGACCTCCTTCAGCGAAAAGCCGAAGACCTTGACCATCAGAAAGACCGAAAAGGCGGTAAAAATCTGTCGTCGCGCACCGGCAAGGAAGGTGAGCAGGTAATACAGCCAGTACTTCCTGCGCAGGATCATCTTTTTGTGCTGTGGTGGCAGGTCCTCCCGGTCGGGGCGTTGCAGCAATCCCCAGAGTCCCAGAACCATCACCGGTAGACCCAGGCAGAGGAAGAGTTGCTGATAGCTCAGCCAACGGTCGAAGGTGAAGATAAAGAGGCCGGCACCGATACTGGCGATGGCGGTGAGGGATCGAATACGACCGAAGACCAGCGGTGAGTGAGACTGATGGAAGTACTGCAGCACCAGCGACTTGTTGGTGGTTTCGTAGTAGTGAAAGCCGAAGCTCATCAGCAGGGTGGTGAGCATCAAGCCCATATAGCTGGGAAAGAACCCGGCCAGCGCCACCCCGGTTCCCAGCAGCAATACGGAAAGTGCCGACAAGCGGTGCTCTCGGATCACCAGCAGTACAAAGACCACCAGCAGCGCCAGGAAGCCGGGGATCTCCCGCACCGACTGGATAATCCCGGCCTGCTGTCCGCTGATCCCGGCCATCTCCACACCGAAGTTGTTGAACAGCATCATCCAGGTTTGCAGGCCGATGGTGGAGGCGATCGACTGCACCAGCAGAAAACGGTACATCGGCTGTTGGCGGTAGGCATGCATATCTCAGACCTTCAGACGGAACAACAAGGGAATCCCCAGACCGAAAGCGACACCGGCCCCGATAAAGAGCCAGTTCAGGCCCGCCAGCTCACCGATCAGGCCGAGGATGAAAGCCCCGAGGAAAAGACCGGTATCGATGCCGCCGGTGAAGATACCGGTGACCTTGCCCCGGACCTCGGCCGATTTACCACGGACGGCGAGACTGTTGAGGGCCGGGAAGATCAGACCGTGGGCGATGCCGGAGGCGATGGCACAGCTCAGCAAGATCGCCTGATTGGTAACCAGCGCCATGCAGGCCAGGCCAGTGCCGCCAATCAAAAGGGCAACGGGGAGCACCCGCAACTCCCCCAGACTGTCGGTCAATCGGGCACCGATGATCCGGATACCGACAGCACCACCGGTGTAGACCAGGTAATAGAGGGAGACGACGGTTAGCCCCCGTTCGGTTGCCAGGGGAGCGACAAAGTTGGCGTAGCTGGCCAGACCGAAGCCGAAGAGAAAGCAGGCACCGCCGATGATAGCCAACTTGGGGCGACAGAGGAGGCGGAAGAAGGACGGCCCTTCATCGTGGGTGGCACAGCGCTGCCAGCTTTCGGGCAATGGTTGGTGCAGGATCAGACCCAGAGCCGCGATACCGGCGGCAAAGAGGAAAAAGCCGTCATAACTGTAGCGATGCAACACCCATTCGGCCAGCATCGGGCCGATCGACATCCCCAGCAGGCCGGAGATACCGAAAGAGCCGATCCCTTCGCTCAGCCGCTTGGGCGGGAGCAGGTCGGCGATATAGGTGAAGATGGCGGTAAAGCAGAGTCCGAGTACCAGGCCGTGCAGCAGACGGACCAGTAAAAGTGGCAGGTAGAAACCGCTTAAGGGACCGTCGAACAGCAGGTAGATCAACGGAAAGATTGCCATCCCCAAAGTACCGAAGGTGTAGCAGCGTTTTCGGCCCAGCCGGTCGACCCAATCGGAGATCCAGGGACGGCAGAAGACCGAACCAAAGGCAAAGGTGCCCATGATCAGCCCGATATCGCTCTCGGTCCCACCGCGGTCGGTGATAAAGAGCGGAAAGAGAAAGAAGGCACTGAAGCTGGAGACCGTGCAGACGTTGGCCAGAAAGAGGGCAAAGAAGGACGGTGTATAGATACGTGGTTCGGTCATGCAGGTCCTGGCTCTAAAAAGCAAGTTGCCGGTGGCAGTCCCCGAGTCGAGGGAATCGGCCGACATTTGCTATCAAAACAAAAGGCCTGCCGAGTGGCAGGCCTTTGCAGTGTAACGAATTGTGAAACGTTCGTCTATCCGCCGACGAACTGGATCAGGATGCCGGCCGCCACCGCCGAACCGATAACACCGGCCACATTGGGTCCCATGGCGTGCATCAGCAGGAAGTTCTGCGGGTTGGAGTCCAGGCCGACCCTGTTGGCTACGCGAGCTGCCATGGGAACGGCCGAAACACCGGCGGCCCCGATCAGCGGGTTGATCGGGTTCTTGCTCAGCTTGTTCATCAACTTGGCCATCAGCACGCCGCAGGCGGTACCGATGCCGAAGGCGACGATCCCCAACAGCAGGATGCTGAGGGTCTCGGTAGCCAGGAACTTGTCGGCCATCAGCTTGGA
>JANQIN010000130.1 GCA_028282145.1 Thermodesulfobacteriota bacterium
CCGCCGACCCAATGTGGACGGGCTCAATCTGGAAGCTGCCGGTGTCAAATACGGCCCCCGGGGGATTCCGACCACCCAACGTCTGCGAACCAACCAGCCGCATATCTATGCCTGTGGCGATATCAACGGCAAGCTCCCTTTTACCCATGTCGCCGGCTACGAGGGTGGCATCGCTCTCACCAATATCGTGATGCATCTGCCCCGCAAAGCGGACTACACCAAGGTCCCCTGGTGTACCTACACCGACCCGGAGGTGGCCTCCATCGGACTCAATGAAAAACGGGCCCAGGCCGACGGTGTCGAATACCAGGTGCTGACCGAGAAGTTCGCCGACAACGACCGGGCCCTGGCCGAAGGGGAAATCGAAGGTCAGATCAAGCTCCTGCTGTCCCCCAAAGGCAAGGTTCTGGGATGCCAGATCGCCGGACACAGTGCCGGAGAACTGATTCACGAATGGATTGCCGCCATCAACGGCGGGGTCAAACTCAGCACCATGGCTGGAGCCATTCACACCTACCCCACCCTGGCCGAAATCAACAAACGGGTTGCCGGCAGTTATTACAGCGACAAACTGTTCAGCGACCGGACCCGTTCGGTCCTCAAGCTTCTGTTCAACCTCAAAGGGCGTGCCTGTACTCCCGACGAAGGATGATCTGAAGTACACATATTTCTGCTCCATCCAGGGCAGGCCTTTGTTGGCCTGCCCTTTCTTTTGTGCGGCCACACTCTTTTCCCTGTCATGGCAAGTTGAAAAATACCGAAAATTGCTATAAAAAGCAGGGTATTCATTTTCGCGCTTTGCGCACACCAACAACGGAGGGGACCATGAACAAAGGTACAACAGCGACAGGCCGACGGCCTGTCGAACGGCGGAGTTGTCACTCCGGCTTCACCCTGATGGAATTGATCACCAGCTTGTCGATCCTGACCATTCTTCTGCTGATCGCTATCCCCAGTCTGAGCCACTTCTCCCAGACCAGCGGTCTCAGCGGTGCAGCCCACCAGTGGATCACCAGCCTTCAATTCGGACGAAGTACAGCCATCACCCAATCCACCCCGGTGGTCTTTTGTCCCAGCATCAATGGGCAGAGCTGTACTCTGGGCACCGACTGGGACGAAGGCTGGATTCTTTTCCAGGACCCCAACCGAAGTTGGTCTCGCGAAGTGGGAGAAAAAGTTCTTCTAGTCGGACCGGCGGCCCCTGCAGGCGTTTTTGTGGGCACGGGAAGCAACTTTGAAAAAGGAATTGCCTATCTCCCCAACGGAATGTCCCTGGGAGAAGGGGGATTAAGTAACGGCACCTTTCGCTACTGCAACAACCAGGGCAAAGACCAGGCCTATTCGGTAATTGTCAATAAAATTGGACGGGTTCGCACCCAACGGGGAAGCTCCAGTTGCCCCTAAGACGAAAATTGTCTCTCTATCGCGTAGCCGCGCAACTTTTGCGCGGCTACGCATCCTTTGCAGGGCTATCTTTCCAAGAGGGGACCGCAGAAAAAAAGACAACGACACTCTAAACTGTTGTTTTAACCTAACTTTCCCTTTCTTTCTTCACTTTGTTATTCTATTCTCATTTTTGGCCCGTCTTTTGCGATATCCAATCAGTGGCGCGGTTTCTCAGGACCACGCCCTTAACCTGGGACTGGAGAGGACCTATGGGATTCAAACGATTCTCCCATTGCAGATGCAGCGACCAGAGCGGATTCACCCTGATCGAGCTGATTACCACCCTAATTGTGGCGGGGATACTCCTGGCTGTTGCCATCCCAAACCTGCAAAACCTGATCAGCGGCAGCGGCCTGTCAGCCACCACCAACGAGCTGGTGGCAGCGATGCAGATCGCCCGCTCGGAAGCCGTCAGTCGCGCCACCCGCGTCAGCCTATGTCCCAGCACCAACCAGCTGTCCTGTACCGGAGGCCGCAACTGGGAAGATGGCTGGATCGTCTTTACAGATCTCGACGAAAACGGCACTCTTAACGGTTCCGATGCGCTTCTTCGCGCCTATGGCACTGTTGAAGGAGCGACCATTCGCACCGGTTCCGGCAGCTTTAATGATTTTATCGGATTCAGCACTCTGGGCTCCCGTTTTGCCCACGCTAGCAATAATGGAGATTTTCGCATCTGCAACCTGGCCGGTGATACCGCCGGAGCCTGGAGTGTCACCCTCTCGGCTACCGGGCATGCCACCACTGGCAGAGGAGTAACCGCATGTCCATATTGAGCCCATCCAAGAATCGTATACGAAGCAACCAAGGGTTCACACTAATCGAGATCCTGGTTGCGGTGCTGATATTGTCCATCGGCCTCTTGGGGCTGGCAGCGTTGCAGACCGCCTCCGTCGGGAATAACAAGTATGCCATGCAGCGGTCTCAGGCCCAGATGTTCGCCTTTGACATCATCGAACGGATGCGGGCCAACCGGGACGCCGCCACCGCGGGTGAATACGATATCGCCATCACCACCACGACGGTGACCCTGTCGGCGCCTCCCTTACCCTCTGAGATTGATTTAGACGACTGGCGCACCTCCATGCTGCTGGTCACCACCGGAACGGTCCGCAACGCCGGACTGCCCTCCGGTATCAGCAGCGTCGCCACCACCAACGTGGGCGGGGAGTTTCTGGTGACAGTGACGATTCAATGGAACGAGAAGGGCAACGCCCAGGCCTTTGTGATGGAGACTCAGTTATGAGGAGGCCCGGGGCTATGAAGCGATCTTTGCACAATGAAGCGGGCTTTACTCTGGTGGAGCTGCTGATGGCCGCCGTTCTGGGGCTGATTATCATGGGGACCTTCCTGCAGCTCTTTATCAGTACTCAGACCAACTACCGGACCAACGACCAACTGGCACGGATTCAGGAGAGTGGCCGTTTCTCGGTCGAATTTATCAGCCAGACCGCCCGCACTGTCGGTTTCCGCGGCTGTGCCGGGAGTGCGGCCACCATCACCAATTCACTCGGGGCCACAACCTACCACTACGACTTTGCCACCCCGGTTGAGGGACACCAGTACACCGGTACCACCGGTACCGCTACCACCGACTGGACCCCCAATCTGACCGCCGGTGCCATCGGCAGCCCCGTGGCAGGCAGCGATATCATCACTTTCCGCGGACCGGATAACAGCTGTCAGGCGGACATCATCGCCCACACAGGGTTCACTGCCAATCTGGAGATTGACAGCAGCACCACCTGCATCGCACCAGGAGATATTGTGATCGCCGCCGACTGCGAAAATGTCGAGGTCTTTCAGGCTGTTGGCTCTGCCATGGGCGGCACTAACTGGGAGCTGGCCCACACTCAGGCCGGGACCCCGGGTAACACCGGACCCAACTTTATCGATACCTTTGAAAACGGTTCGGTGATGCGGATGATCAGCACCACCTATTACGTCCGCAACAATCCGGCCGGCGTCCCCTCTCTTTACCGCATTCAAACTACCAATACGGCCGGTGCTGCACAGGCAGGAACACCCGAAGAGCTGGTGGAAGGTGTAGAAAGCATGCAGGTGGTGTACGGCCTGGATACAGATGGCGACGGTGCTCTCGACAGCTATGACACGGCAAATAACGTCACCGATTGGGAAGAGGTCGTCTCGGTCCGCATCGGTTTTCTGCTGCGCAGCCCCGAAGAGAACCTGAAAGGCGAGCAGGACACCTTCACCTATCAGGTGAACGGTGCCACGATCGATCCTGTTGACGACTTCCGGATGCGGCAGGTGATGGTCACCACCATGACCCTGCGCAACCGGGTTCAATAGAAGGAAAGGAATACGAGTATGCGTCCACTTCAGGCGGTACAGAACGAACGCGGCGCGGTATTGATCACCGGCCTTTTTATCCTGATTGCCCTGACCCTGATCGGTCTTGCAGGTATGCAGACCTCGACCATCGAGGAAAAGATGACCTTTAACAGCGGTAACCGGGATCGGGCCTTTACCGCTGCGGAAGCGGCACTGCGCAACGGGGAAGACTACTTGCAGAACGCCAGTATCGGCGCCTTCACCACCGTCGGCACCGACGGTCGCTACATCTGGTCGGCCACCACAGGTTCTCTGTGGCAAGGGGACTGGGATGGCACCGAAACTGCGACAACGGCGGACGATATCAACACCGTAGCCTACAGCAACTCCATCGATGACCACCTGGGCGCCCTGCCAAGTCAACCTCGATACTACATTGAGGATCTGGGCGAAATCACCTCTACTGGTGGTTCCTTAGGAGCGGGTGCGGCATTAACAACCAACAACGGTTTCCGGATTACGGCCCGGGGGTTCGGCAACCCGGCGACCTCCGAAGTCATCCTGCAATCGATCTTTATTCGATAAGGCTTGGGGCCCTTTTAGAGGAGTTGAGAGATGAATACGATCTGCTCGAAACCCTGGCGATCTTTTGTAACAGTACACGCCGTGATACTTGTTCTTTCCCTGGTGATCCCGGCCAATATCCTGGCGCTCACCAACGATATTTCCCAGTCACCGCTGATTCTGACCAAGTCGGTCAAACCACAGGTGTTGCTGAATATGTCCAACGACCATCAGCTCTTCTTTACCGCCTATAACGACTACGATGATATCGACGGTGACGGCAAGGCTGACGGCACCTATATCCACTCGGTCGATTACTACGGTTATTTCGACCCGGACAAGTGTTACGACTACGACACCACTGATAACCGCTTTGAGCCGGTGGAAGCAGTGGACGGCAGCAAATACTGCCCCAATTCGGGGGCCGAGTGGTCCGGCAACTTCCTCAACTGGGCCGCCATGGCACGGATCGACGTTGTCCGCAAGATCCTCTACGGCGGCAAGCGTTCCACCGACACCTCCTCCGAAACCGTATTGGAACGAACCTATCTGGCCAATGATGCGCACGCCTGGGTCAAATACTACGGCGGCAGCGACATCAACAAGCTGACCCCCTTTACACCTCCGACCACGGCTGAAACGGCAACTAGTGCCACCAGCCGTTCCATTGGTACGGGCAGTAGGTCGTTTACCTTCAGTGGCACGTTCGACGTGGAACAGTACGACCAGGTGACCGTCGTCGATGCCGGTAATTCAGCTAACACCATGATCGGCCATGTCACCAGTATCAGTGCCAGCGATGTCACCATCGACGTCCATACTACTACCGGTAGCGGTACCATCGCCAACTGGGAGCTGACCAGCCAGTCGCGAATCGGCATAACCATCTGCAACGCCACCAAGGCGACCAGCAGCTTTTCTCACCAATCGACCGATCCTCCATTGATTCGTGTCGCTTCGGGGAACTACGGCCTCTGGACCGCCAACGAACGCTACCAATGTCGCTGGAACGAAGAAACCAGCAAAAATAACGGCAACAAACTGGGGATCACCGGCATGCACGCTAGCCAACGTTCGCCAGTAAAGGCCGATGTCGGCCTGGGTCAGGACGACTACAATATCCGGGTCGAGGTCTGCGTTAGCGACGCCCTGAAAGAGGACAACTGCACCCCGTATACCGACACCACCGTCTCCCCCTCGGTCACCACCCTCAAACCGACCGGTCTGCTGCAGCAGTACGGCGATGACGAATCGTTGCTTTTCGGCCTGATGACCGGTAGCTACGACAAGAACAAGTCGGGCGGGGTGTTACGGAAAAATATCGGTGCCTTCACCGACGAAGTCAACGTCAATACCGACGGCACTTTCAAATCGCCTCCGTCGGGCGGCAATATCGTCGACACTCTGGATCGCCTGAATCTCTTTGGCTACAAGATCAGTGACGGTACCTATCGTGACGGTACCTCCGACGGTGACAACTGCAACTGGGGAACCGCCTCCTTTACCGAGGGGAATTGCTCCAATTGGGGCAACCCCCAATCAGAACTCCTCTTTGAAGGGATTCGGTACTTTGCCGGTAAATCCGCCACAAGCGCAATGGTGCCCGGTGGCAGCGGCAAAGACAACACCCTGGGCCTGCCGACAGCCACCTGGGTCGACCCACTGGTGGAGGACACGACGACACCCTCTAATAACAACTATTGCGCCCCCATTAGCATTATCCAGTTCAACACCAGTACCTCGTCGTTCGACAACGACCAAGTAGACACCTCGACATGGGACGCCAGCCTGCCCACAGCCAAGGCCCTGACCGATGTCGTCGGTGCCAGTGAGGGAATTCACAACAACGATTGGTTTGTCGGGGAGAACGGTTCCGACAATAACCAGCTCTGTACGGGTAAAACAGTCGACAGCCTCGGCAATGTCCGGGGCACCTGCCCTGAACTGCCTCGTCTCAGCGGGACCTATTACTCCGCCGGCCTGGCCTATGAGGCTTACAAGAATCGCATCCGGACCGACCTGACTGAACCGGTCGATACCAGCGGCACGCCAGACCCGGACGCCCAGCGGATCAAGCTGTACGGCGTTGAGCTCTCTCCGGCGATCCCCAAGGTGGATATCCCTGTCGGTAGCCAGACGGTGACTATTCAGCCTGCCTGCCGCAACACATCGACCAGTCCGGCTGCGAACTGCGCCATCGTCAACTTTACTATCGTCACTCCACCCTTTGTCAACGGCAGCGGTGAAACGGTAGGCCAAATGTTTGTCCAGTGGGAGGATACGGAGCACGGCGGCGATTACGATCAGGATATGGCCGGCACCATCAGCTTCGTGGTCAATAGCGCCGGCACTCAGATCACCGTCACCTCCGACGTCATCAGCAAATCGACCCCTTTCCATATGGGCTTTGGCTACATTCTGTCCGGCACCAATCAGGACGGCTTCCATGTCCACTCGGGGATCAACAGCTTCGACTACACCGACACCGTAGCACCAATCAGCGGTGCCTCCGGCTGCTCGAGCTGCGTGGATACAGACAGTGCCACCTCGGCCGTTTACAGCATCGGCACCAGCAGCGCCGCCCAAAACCTGCGAAGCCCACTGTACTACGCCTCCAAATACGGTGGCTACAATCGCGAAATGGAATCGGTCTTTCCGGCAACCCAGGCCTCTTGGGACAGCGACGCCGACGGCCTGCCGGATAACTATTTTTACGCCCGAAACCCGCAACAGTTGGAAGACAGCCTGAGCGATGTCTTTGCCGCTCTTTACACCGAAAAAACCTCGACCACGACCATTGCGGTTAACAGTTACACCTTTCAGCCCGGTACCGTACCTCTGATCTTCCAGGCCTTGTTTGAATCGGAGACTTGGTCCGGTCGCCTGATCGCCTACCAGATCGATCCAGTCTATGGCACGGTTAGCAGCACCACCGAATGGGACGCCCAGGCCCAGCTCGACAGCCGTACCTATACCGACCGTGATATCTTTATCTACGACCCCACCTCCTCGGTAGCCAACGGCCTGGATGCGATCCCCCTGACGACCTGGAGCGATCTGTCGGCTGGCCTGCAAACCCAGATCGGCAGCTTAAACAAGATGAACTATCTCCGTGGCGACCAGACCAACGAGCTGACAGACACCAACACCACCGGCACCTTGCGGGAACGGGACCATCTGCTGGGGGATATTATCAACTCAGACCCCCAGTATGTGGGCAACCAGTCAACCCGCGGGATCGATTTCGGCTACAACGTCCTTCCGGGTACCGAAGGGACCAGCTACGCTACCTATAAAACCGACAGCGGTAGCGCCACCGCATCCCGACCACCGATGATCTATGTCGGGGCCAACGATGGCATGCTGCATGCCTTCTACGCTGGGATGTCCTCCGACACTCCTCCCGGCGGTAAGGAGGCCTTCGCCTACATTCCGCGGGGCGTGCTGGACAACCTGGACGAGCTGCCCAGGATCGACTATGACCACAGATATTATGTCGATGGCCCGCCACGCTACGGTGACGCCTACTTTGCCCGTACCTATAACAGTACATTGGGGGTTGTCTCAACCTCCGGCTCCCCGAGTTGGCACACGGTCCTTGTCGGCGGTCTTGGCGGTGGTGGAACCGGCGTCTATGCGCTGGACATCACCGATCCAGAGAATTTTTCCGCCGAAGATGTGATGTGGGATATCGTTGCCACCAGCGGTGGTGACTTTGACGACCTGGGTCATGTCACCGGTCAGCCCTATGTCGTCCGCATGGCCAACGGCGAGTTTGCCGCGGTCTTCAGCAACGGTTTTGACAATGCCACCGGCAAGGCGGTGCTCTATATCGTCGATATCGCCGACGGCAGCCTGATCAAGAAACTCGACACCGGCGTCGGCTCCGTTGGTGACCCCAACGGTCTGGCACCCTGCCTGCCGGTCGATGTGAACTTTGACCGGATCGTCGACTACATCTATGCCGGCGACATCAAGGGCAATATGTGGAAGTTCGATGTTACCAATACCAACGAAGCCAACTGGGATTTCGCCTTCTACGACGGAACCGACCCGGCACCGCTGTTTAAAGCCATCGGCTTTGACAACGACACCGACACCACCTTTGATCAGACTCAGGCGATCACCACGCGCCCCGATGTGGGTAACGGCCCCTCCGGGCTGGGCGGCTATATGGTCTACTTCGGTACCGGCCGTCTGATCTTTGTCGACGATAACGATATCCCGACCGATCAAGTACAGACCACCTACGGGATCTGGGACAACGGCAACCGTATCACCGCTACCGATCGGTCCGACCTGGTAAAACAGGAGATTCTGATTGAGAAGCTGGAGATTTACAACAATCCTCTAACCAGCACCGACTACCCGGTCTATTCGCGCCAGATCAGTAACAATACGGTCGATTACAGTGCCAAACGCGGCTGGTATCTGGACCTCCGGTCACCGGACGACTCCAAGCTGCCCGCTGACGGCGACTCGGACGAGGATGTCTTTGGCGAACGGATTATCAGCCCGATGATCCTCTTCTCGGACCGACTGATCTATACTTCGATTATCCCGTCGGAAGACCCTTGCCTCTTCGGTGGCGACGGCTGGATTTTCGAGGTCGGCCCGATGACCGGCGGTCAGACTACCTTTGACGTCTTTGACCTCAACAAGGATTCCGGATTTGATTCAGGCGACCGGATGAACGGCAGCATCATCGTCAACTCGATCAAAAAGGGCTTCGGCGTCAATCCCGGTATCTCCGGTGCGGGTGAAAAAGAGTACAAATACCTGCCGGACAAGAGCGGGAACATTGAAACGATCACCGAAAGCCGTGGTGGCATCCAAACCGGCCGGGCCTCCTGGCGACAGCTGAAATAAAGGGGAGAGGGGATAATGAATCAACGTGGTTTTTCGCTGATTGAACTGATCGTCGTTATGGGGATACTGGGTGTCATTGTGGCGATTGCCGTACCCATCTACAAGAACTACTACCACTCCGGGGCACGATCTGCCGGAAAGGCGGCATTGGTCGTCGCTGCCCAGAACGCAGAGCGGTTTTATACTCGAAACAGTACTTATATCGGCTATACCGCCGACCCGGCGACTGCCGAAGGAGGAACTTATATTTTGGCAGCCGACAACCTGTCCGCGACAACCTTTCGGATCACCGCGGTGCCTCAAGACGGACACAGGAACGACAAATGCGGCAACCTGACAATCAACCAGGCCGACGCCCGCACTCCGGCAAACTGCTGGTAACCTTTCCCGATCCTCTTTGGCCCTCTCCGGACTCCGGAGGGGGCTTTTTTATGCCGAAAGAGTTGGCTCGGACCTGCGCCCATACTGTATAATGGGCTCCAAACTTTCCAAACGAGATTGACGCAGGGTGAAATGCTGAAAGACAAGATCAAATTCGATACCGAGGACGGCACGGTCAGCGGTGTGACCGCCGGTTATATCGTGGTGCTGCTGCACGTGGCACTGGCGCTGCTGGTCGGCTTTATTGTGCTGTTTTTTGGCGGTCTCTACAAATATATGATCTGGATTCTGGTCGGGACCCTGGTCATTGTCGGCGGGTCCTGCTGGTACTTCTGGCATCGCCTGAAACAACAGGGAGAGGCGCTGAAGGATCTGATGGACAGCCCGGTGGTGCGCGGTCGTGCTTTTGAAGTGAAGCTGCTCGGCGGAGTGGCCTCGTTGAAGGTCGGTGCTCCCGGTGAAGGCAGCGTGGAAGGCCCGATGACCATCGAGCATAATACGGTCACTGCCCCCCAGCTGGAGGACCCGGAGACGATGAAACGCCGGGAGCTGGAGAAACTGGTGCAGATGCGCCGGGACGAGCTGATCACCCCGGACGAGTTCGAACAGCTCAAGGCGGGACTGATGAAGACTCCGGACCTGATCACCCCGGTGGAGGCCGAAGAGGTCCCGACCAAAGAGGACCCGCCGGAGATTCAGGTCCTTCCCTGAATCAGGACTCCGGGAACCGGGACAGGATCTGTTCCACCTGGCGGCGATCCTCGTCCTGCCAGGGGCCGACCACCACCAGAGCCATCGCCTCGGCAATCAGGGTCGATTGAGACACCTGCTGAATCTGTTCAATCGTCACCGCTTCGATTGCGGTACGGTCTTCCTCCAAAGTTCGGCGACAATCGGCCAAGGTTCCCCATCCGTAACGAACCGCCATTTCATCGGGCAGATCCCGACTGAACTCCAGATCGTAACGGTAGGATTGAATGGCCACATCCCGTTCTTCCTCCGACACCGGCTGCCGACGGATCTCCTCCAGCAGTTGCGTCAGCTCCTTCATCGCCGGCACGAAGTTCTCCGGTGCGACCGCAAAATCGATCGACAAGGTACCGCATTCGGCATACTGCAGCAGATCGGCGTCAATCCCGTAGGTCAAACCGCATTCCTCCCGCAGTCGGATCATCAACCGGGAACCACCGCCCCAGCCCAGAATGCGTCGTAATACCCGCAAAGGGATAGCGTCGGGATGGTTTCTTCCCTTCAGATGAAAATTGAGGGAGACCATCAACTGGCTGCTGGAGTCGTGCACCCAACGGGATTTCGGTCCCTGAGTCAACCGATGGGGAGCGGAGACAGGCACAGGCGGAGTCTCCCCTCGCCAATCCGCAAAGGCCAGCTCCGCCGCCGTTCGGACATCCTCACGACGGATGCGGCCGGTGGCGACAAGAACCGTATTGCAGGGTGTGTAATAGGCCCCATGGTACTTTCGCAGCAGCCCCGTACTGAAACGGTCCATCGTTTCCTGGGTTCCGATCAGCGGTTCCCCCAGGGGATGCCCCGGCCAGAAAAGCCGCGCACAAAGGGTGTCGGGATTGATCTCTTCCCCCTGCTCGTTGAGGTCCTCCAACGCCTCCTCCCGAACGATCCGTCTTTCGGTCTCCATATCGGCTTCCCGAAGCAGCGGAGCACGCAACATGGAGGCCAGATAGCGCACCCCGGTTTCGAGATGCATCGGGTGAACCCGTGAGAAAAAGCTGGTGGTTTCCATATCGGTCGAGGCGTTGATCGAACCGCCGATCGACTCGAAGGCCCGCTCCAGTGCCACACTATTGGGAAACAGATCGGTCCCCCGGAACACCATATGTTCGAGGAAGTGGGACACCCCGCCGTCACCAAGGAGTTCATGACGCCCTCCAAGACCGACATAGGCCACAATCTCGGCCGTGTGCAGGTGAGGCATCTCGACCGTCACTATCCGCAACCCGTTTTTCAGTGTATCGATCGTAAAGTCTTTCATAAAACCAGTTTCTTAAAATGAAGAACCGGCAGTGGATTCCACCGCCGGTTGCAGGAAGTCGTTTATCGTTCAGGCCTTAACCCTTGAGAAGGCGGGCCGCTTCCTTGGCATGGTAGGTGATAATCAAATCGGCACCGGCCCGTTTCATCCCGGTCAGGGTTTCCATCATGACCCGGTCGCCATCGATCCAGTCCTTCTCGGCAGCGGCTTTGACCATCGAGTACTCGCCGGAGACGTTGTAAGCCACCAGGGGCAGAGAGAAATTATCCTTCAGATCCCGCAGGATATCGAGGTAGGCCAGGGCCGGCTTCACCATCAGGAAATCGGCGCACTCCTGGACATCCAGCTCCGCTTCGCGGAGCGCTTCCCGCCGATTGGCCGGGTCCATCTGATACGAGCGGCGGTCGCCGAACTGGGGCGTCGACTCGGCCGCATCCCGAAACGGTCCATAGTAGGCACTGGCATACTTGACCGCATAGCTCATGATCGGAATATGGCTGAAATCGTTGGCGTCCAGAATTTGGCGAATCGCCGCAATCCGGCCGTCCATCATATCGGAAGGGGCCACGATATCCGCACCCGCACGGGCATGGGACAGAGCTTCGGCTGCCAGGAGCTTCAGGGTTTCATCGTTGTCCACATCGCCGTCCTTGATCACGCCGCAATGACCGTGATCGGTGTATTCGCAGAGGCAGACATCGGTAATAACGGTCAGTTCCGGCACCGCCAGTTTGATCGCCCGGATGGTTCGCTGGATGATCCCCTGGTCGTTGTAGGCGTCCTGCCCCAGGGGGTCTTTATGTTCGGGGATACCGAACAGGATGACTGCCGGGATTCCGAGGTCGTACACTTCTTTCGCCTCTTCGACGATATGTGTAATCGACTGCTGGAAGATACCGGGCATGGAGGGGATCTCTTTGCGAATTCCTTCCCCATGGGCGCTGAACATCGGATAGATCAGATCTTCCGGACGCAGAAAGGTTTCCCGCACCATGCGGCGCAGGTTCTCGTTGCGGCGCAGGCGCCGGGGCCGAAAATCAGGAAAGTACATCGGTTTCCTCCGTAGCCGGACTATCGTTCCGGTGGCGATAATAGCGTCTCATGGCGTCGACCATCCCTTCCAGGGTGCTGGTTTCCGCCTCAATGGTTGCCTTCAGCCCCCGCTTTCGCAGAGTGGCCGAAGTAAGCGGGCCGATACTGATCAGGGGCAGGTCACCCAGCAGGTCGGCAACATGGCCGCCCACCAGATCACAGAAATTATCGACGGTCGAGGAGGAGGTGAAGGTCACACCGTCCACCTCGCGCTGTTGCAGAATCTGCCGCAGCCGGTCCCCCTGATCGGCCGGTTTCACCGTCCGGTAAAGAACGGGAGCATCCACCCGGGCTCCCAAAGCCTCCAGGGAAGCGGGGATCAGCGGTCGTGCCAGTTCCGCTCTGGGATAAAGGACCCGGCTACCTTCAACCTCCTGTGCCTTCATCAAGGCCACGATCCCTTCGGCACGGAAATCCTCCGGCATCAGATCGGGAGACACACCCTGCTCCCGAATCGCCGCCGCCGTTTTGGCTCCTACCGCCACCACCGCACAGCCCGCCAGGGAACGCAGGTCATAGCCCAGCGTTTTCAATCGGTCGAAAAAGTACTCCACCCCATGGACCGAGGTCAGGATCAGATAGTCGTAGTCGATCAGATGGGTCAAAGCCTCATCCACCGGCTCCCAGTCTTCCGGTCCGACAATCTCAATGGTCGGCTCGCAGACGGCGCTGGCCCCTTCGGTGGCCAGAAGCTCAGCGAACCTTTCTCCTCCCTCCTTCGGGCGGGTGACCAGAAACTGCCGACCGAAAAGCGGGCGGTTATCGTACCAGCGAAGTTCGGGGCGCATCTTCACCACCTCGCCGATGATGATCACGGCCGGTGGCTGAATCCCGGCCTCAGCCGCTTTCTGCACCACGGTTTCCAGGGTCGCGGTCAGCACCTCCTGCTGCGGCGTTGTAGCCCAGCGGACGATGGCTACCGGGGTCTCGGGAGCGCGACCGTTTTCGACCATCTTGTCGACAATCAGTTGCAGGTTGGTCATCCCCATGTAGAAGATCAGGGTACCGACACCGGTGGCCAGTTTGTCCCATTCCAGGGAGCTGACCTTGCGGTCCGGCTTTTCATGGCCGGTGACCAGCGCCATGCTGGTGGTGTAGTCCCGGTGCGTCAGGGGGATACCGGCGTAGATCGCCGCCGCAAAACCGGCGGAGATCCCCGGCACCACTTCAAAAGGGATACCGGCCTGTGCCAGCTCAAAAGCCTCTTCACCGCCACGGCCGAAGATAAACGGATCACCGCCTTTCAGACGCACCACCGTCAGACCGGCACGGGCTTTTTCCACCAGTAGCCGGTTGATCCGGTCCTGTGGCAGATGATGCTTTCCCTTTTTCTTGCCGACATAGATCCGTTCGGCCTTGGAGGGTGCCATCTTTTCCAGCACCGCTTCCGCCAGATAGTCGTAGATCACCACATCGGCTCGGCTGAGACAGTCCCGCCCCTTGACGGTCAACAGACCCGGGTCTCCAGGCCCTGCACCGACCAGGTAGACGGTGCCGATGTGGATTTCTTCCGACATGATCGGTCTAGACCTCTTCCTTGCCGACGTTAAAGGTCTCGTGATTGTAAACCTCGTTGAGAATCTTTCCGGCCCCTTCGATGATCAGGTCATCGGCCACCGAAATCCCCAGTTTTTCGGCGTCGCTCACCGACCCCTGGATCGACTTCTTCAATACGGTCTTGCCGTCACAGGTCGCCACCAACCCGGTAAAGTTGAGAGTGTCGCCATCGACGGTACCGTACCCGGCGATTGGCACCTGGCAACCGCCTTCCAGACGCTTGAGCAGAGCTCGTTCGGCACTGACCGCCGCCATGGTCTCGGGATCGTGAAAGAAGTCGATCATGGCGTTGGTCTCGTCATCGTCCAGTCGGGTTTCCAGACCCAAGGCCCCCTGACCGATCGCCGGCAGCGACAACTCGGTATCCAGATACTGGGTGATCTGTTTGTCAAAGCCCAGGCGGTGCATCCCGGCTGCCGCCAGAACCACACCGTCCAGGTTGTCCTCGGTCAATTTCCGCAGGCGGGTCTCCACGTTACCGCGGATATCCAGCATCTGCAGATCGGGACGCTTGTGAAGCAGCTGCGCTTTGCGACGCAGGGAGGAGGTGCCGATCCGGGCGCCCTGGGGCAGATCGTTAAACGAGGCCACGCCGGGACGGAGGATCAGTGCATCGCGTACATCTTCACGGTTCATAATAACCCGCAGGCCCAGGCCCTCGGGAAAGTAGGTCGGAACGTCCTTCATCGAATGCACAGCAATGTCGACCTCGCCGGCCAGCATCGCCTCTTCAATCTCTTTGACGAAAAGGCCTTTGCCGCCCACCATCGCCAGCGGCACATCGAGGATCTTGTCCCCTTGGGTCTTGATGATCTGCAGTTCCACGGTCAATCCCGGGTACTGAGCTTCCAGTTTGCTCTTGACCCAGTTGGCCTGCCACAGGGCGAGCTGGCTACCGCGGGTACCAATGCGCAGGGACGATTTGGTCATGTCCTGCTGCTCCTTTCGTTACGATGTCGTATCCTCGCCGGTGTCGGGCGAGGGGAGGTCAAAGAGAGTCCGGATCGCATCGACAAACTCCGATCCGTTGTCTCCGTTCTGTGCTTTTTTCAGGACGGTCATCGGCTGATGCAACATTTTGTTCATCATTGCCAGCGTCATCGCCTTGACCGCATTGCGTTCTTTATCGCCAAGGTGGGAAAGGGACGACAGCGCCTTGTCCAGCTCCGACTGCCGGACTTCATCAAATCGCTCACGCAACGCCTTAATGGTCGGGACCACGTCCAGTGCGGCCAACCAGTTGGCAAACTGGCCGATCTCCTCTTCGATAATCGCTTCGGCCTTGGTGACTTCCTTTTCGCGTTCTTTCAGGTTGGCGGCCACCACGCCCTGCAGGTCATCCACATCGTACAGGTAGACACCATCCAGGTCATTGGCCTCCGGGGCGATATCACGAGGAACCGCGATATCGATCAGAAACATGGGCTTGTATTTTCGCTGTTTGATCGCTCCGGCGATATGCTCCCGGGTCAGTACCGGCTCATCGGCACCCGTGGAGCTGAGGACGATATCGGCCCGGTGCAGCTCTTCATGGAAGGTATCGAACGGGATCGGGCTCCCTTCAAACTCTTGCGCCAGTTTCTCCGCACGGGCAAAGGTACGATTGGTCACCAGCACCTTGGTCACGCCGTTGTTCACAAAATGCCGTGCGGCCAGTTCACACATCTCCCCGGCACCAATCAACAGAACCGTTTTGTTTGTCAGATCGTCAAAGATCTTCCGCGCCAATTCCACCGCCGCGAAGGAAACCGATACGGCATTGCTGGCAATCTCGGTTTCGGTCCGGACCCGCTTGGCCACCGAAAAGGCCTTGTGCAGGAAGCGGTTCAGGATCAAACCGACCGACTTGTGTTCCACGGACGTATTATAAGCCGACTTGATCTGTCCCAGAATCTGCGGTTCGCCCAGCACCATCGAATCGAGGCTGGAAGAGACCCGGAACAGGTGGCGAATGGCATCGGCTCCCTGGTATTGGAAGAGATGCGGTTCCAGTTCTTCCAGGGGGATTTCGTGATGATCGGCCATAAAATGCACCAGCTCCCGTTCTGCCTCATCGGCAGTACGGCTACAGGCGATCAGCTCTACCCGGTTGCACGTGGAGACGATAATCGCCTCCGCAATGGACGGCAGATCCCGCATCGCCTGCAGGGAATCACCAATCGTTGCCGGTTGAAAGGCCACCCGTTCACGCATGGCAACCGGGGCCGTTTTATGGCTGAGTCCTACGACTAGAATATGCATAAAGGCGACCTACCCTAAATCCGCGTCCATGTCTTTGACATTCATCAATCAGCCTCCCTCAAAGGCACTGAAGGCATGTTGACCGTCCATCAACAGATTGACTCCCAGAAAGGAAAACAACAGGCAGAGGAAGCCGATAATGGCAAAGATAGCCGCCCTCCGACCGCGCCAACCCACGGTGAGGCGACTGTGCAGCATCGCGGCGTAAAGCAGCCAGGTTATCAGACCCCAAGTTTGTTTGGGGTCCCAGGACCAGTAGCTGCCCCAAGCCACCTCAGCCCAGACCGAACCGGAAATAATTCCCAGAGTCAGAAGAGGAAAACCGAAGCTGAGGCAGGAGTAGTTGATCCGATCGAGCATATCCAGGGACGGCAGTCGATAGTACAGAGCATTAAACGTTTTACTTTTCAGCAGCCGTTCCTGCACCAGATACATGATCCCGGCGGCAAAGGCCAGAGCGAAAACGGCATTCCCCAAAAAGGCCAGGATGACATGAACCGGAAACAGCCAGTGATCCAGAACCGGCGGCAATTCCCGTACGCCACTGCGGCCGATCAAGGCGCCGGCAGCCATAAAGATCGAACCGGAACCGGCGACAAAGGCGCCCAGAACAGCAAGCCGATAGCGCAGCTCAAACAGGAGGAACACCCCGACGACGGTCCAGACGAAGAACGACAAAGATTCATACAGGTTTGTCACTGGCGTGTGGCCGAGTTCCAGATAACGAGCGAGCAAGGTCGCACAATGAACCAGATAACCCACCAGCATAAGCAGACGGGAAGGGAGCGTCGCCGCCGCACGGCGCTTGACCACATCCACAAGGTACAAAGCCGTGGTCGCAAGATAAAGAAGCAGTGTCGCCTTGAATAAAAGCAAACTGATGGTCATGGTGTTCCTTTCCTGTCACCAGGAGTCACAGACTCCAAAAGGAGACGTCTCGCCTCCTCGATCTCGCCTGTCGCCAGCAGGTCCAGAGTATCCTCGGTCAGCCAGGCGTCCAGCAGTGCACGGGAACGTCCGGCATCACCTTCTTCTTCGATCAGCACCTGTCTCAGTTCCTTAGCCAGGCGTGCAACCTCTCCCCAGAGGGAGGCCATCTGTTCCCGGAGCCGGTCGCGCAACAGGGCCGCAAATGCCGGACAGGTGCCACCGCTACTGACAGTAAGCTGCAGAGCACCTTCCCGCGCGATGGCAGGGACCGAAAAATCCCCCTTCGCCGGTTGTTCGACCCGACAGACAAGTGCGCCGGCTTCGCGACCCTCCCGGCAGATACGATCGTTCAACTCCGGATCTCCGGTGGCGGCAAATACCAGCAGGACCCCCTGGACATCATCCGACCGGTATTGTCGAGGATGAACACTCATCCCTTCCATGGCGTCACCGGCAGTCAGCTCCGGGGCCACCCAGTGTACCTTGGCGCCGGACTGAAGTAACCCCTGGATTTTTCGCCGTCCCACAGGGCCCGCTCCAACGACCAGACAAAGGCGACCGGCTAAATGTAATTGGATCGGATAGTCCGGATGTTTTTCCATTTCTGCTAGATTCCAAAGAGTTCCGCTTCCACCAGTTCGCACAACAGATTGCCGAACAGAAGCGCAATTTCGGAAAAGCGCGCCGGAGACTCGGTCTCGACCTGAAGTACCAGGTCCGGCAATACCGGAAAATGGTCCTCAACCTCCCCTTGCAGAAGAGCCACCGTCCGAGCACCCTGTTCCTGGGCGAACAGCAGCAACCCTTTTAATCCGTCATCATATCCGTTGTCGGCCAGAACCAGCACCACATCGTCTTCGGTCAGGTTCAGGGTTTGCAGCTGCCGTACATAGGCCTGACTCTGCTCCCCCTGACGCACCAAGGCGTTTAACAGACTCAGGTCCGGCCCCAGAGCGATCGCCGGCAACAAGGGGCGGTCTAGCGACAGCCGAAATACAAAGTGCTGGGCAATGAACTGCGCCAGGGCAGTCATCGGGCCGGCACCGGCCAGAATCAGGCGGCCACCGGCATCAAAACATTCCACCAGTTGCTCGCTGATTTGGGACAGATTTTGGCTGTGATTGTCGATCAGGGTCTGATTTAACTGAACCGCTTCCGTAAGGGCTTGTTCAATTTTTTCGCTCATCCGCCTCTGCACCAGGGACAGGGCCCGAAGGCCTATTAAAGATTGGACAATTTCGAACTAAATTAAGCATACTAGGACGGTCGCAATTAGCTGTCAAGCCAAGGCAGAAACCTTTGTAAAGGGCCTTGATTTTCTCCCTCACTCTTTTATAGTGAATCATGAATTTCTTTGTCGTGAAGCCACTTTTTATCCAAAGGAGATAACATAATGGCAAGTGATCAGGTTCTGCAATTAACTGACGACACTTTCGAAGCGGAAGTGATCAAATCTGACAAACCGGTACTGGTCGACTTCTGGGCCTCCTGGTGCGCTCCCTGTAAAGCGATTGCACCGGTTATCGACGGCTTGGCAGAGCAGTTTGGTGATCAGGTCAAGATCGCCAAGGTCAACGTCGACGAGAACCCGGCAACTCCCGGGCAGTATGGGGTACGTGGCATCCCGACCATCATTCTCTTTAAAGACGGTGAAATCGTGGATCAGCTGGTCGGCGCCGTTCCCAAAAATCAGCTGGAAGGTCTGATTCAAAAAGCCCTCTAAAAAGAAATACCCAGCTCAAACACACCAAAGCCTCGCTTCACAGCGAGGCTTTTTTATTGTTTAGAGAGCTGCTCCTCATCCACCCCGCAGTCGCAACCCAGGGATGGACGAGCCAAGCCCAAGGCCATGTTGAATAAGCCTTGGGCTTGCAAGCGGAGCAAAATCGCACTTTTGCGCAGCGACTATGGTCTAAGCCATGGAGGGCTTGGGCCATCCAACAATTAGAATCGTTTCCGACTGTCGATGACGAGAGTGACCGGACCCATATTGGTCAGCTGGACGTCCATTTCGGCCTGAAAGCGTCCGGTGGCCACAGTCAAACCCCGATCCTGCAGGGCCTTGGCAAACTTCAGGTAGGTCAGACGAGCCTGTTCCGGCGGGGCCGCATCGGTAAAACCGGGGCGTCGCCCTTTGCGGCAATCCCCGAGCAGAGTAAACTGGGACACCACCAGAACGTTACCTGCGACATCCTCCACCGACAGGTTCATCTTCTCGGCCGCATCTTCAAAGATCCGCAAACCGGCCACCTTGTCGACCATATAGGTAAAATCGGCTTCGGTGTCGCCCTGTTCCACGCCGAGCAAGACCAGAAGACCCATGCCGATCGCGCCAACAGTTTCTCCATCGACACGAACGGACGCCTGTCGGACGCGTTGGACGACAGCCCTCATTCTTCCCCCTTGGCACTCTGTAACAGAAACTCCCTGTTCAACCGCCCCAACTCGCCATCGTCTCCCAGAGGGAGTTCCAGGATCTTGGGACAAGATGCGAAACGACTGTCCCGCATCAGACAGCGAAAACCTTCGGACCCGATTTCCCCTTGTCCCGGATGGGCATGGCGGTCCAGACGGGAGCCACAACCTTTCAGACTGTCGTTCACGTGAATGACCCGAACGCTGTCCAAGCCAACAGCGGCTTCAATGCAACCTATGGTTGTGGAGTATCCTTCCTCCGTAGACAGATCATACCCGGCGGCAAAGGCATGGCAGGTATCGAGACAGATTCCGAACTGTCCGTCAGGAACAGCATCCATGACCCGAGCCAGATGCTCAAAGCTGGCTCCCAGCACCGAACCCATACCTGCAGTATTCTCCAGCAGGATTTCGACATTATCCGGGGCTGCCGGTACGATCTGCTGAAACGAAGCAATCAGGGTTTTCAGCCCTTCCTCTTCTCCCCGTCCCATATGGGCCCCGGGATGCATCACCAGCGCCGGGATGCCCAGCCGGGAGCAGCGATCCAGTTCATCCAGAAAGGCCCGAATCGACCGCTGTCTCTTATCTTCTTCCGGGCTGGCCAGGTTGATCAGATAGGAATCGTGCGCTGTCACCGGCGCCAGGCCACTTTCGTCCCAACGAGATCGGAAAAGGGCAGCGTCCTCGTCGGTGAGCGGCTTGGCCTTCCACTGACTCGGGCTTTTGGTAAAGATCTGCAGACAATTGAAGCCAGCGTCCACAGCCCGATCGATCGCCTTGTGCAAACCGCCGGAGATCGACATATGGGCCCCAATGAGAGGCGCGATGGTCACGTCAACGCCTCGGTCACCTGAACCACCCGGGCAACACAGTGGTCGACATGATTGTCCTCCACAAGGGAGCCGACCAGCAGGGTTTTCATCCCCATACGCTTGGCCGTACGCAGGTTGGCTAGGCTGTCCTCCACCATCAGGCAGTCAGCGGCCTCCAGCTCCAGGGCGTCCAGAACCTGCCGGTAAGGTTCAATAAACGGTTTGGGCCGATAATCGGCCACCCGGATATCGAAGACCGCATCAAACAACCCTTCGATCTCCAGCGCGGCCAAAACACGGTCCACATGAGACCGTGATCCGTTGGTAAAAATGATCTTTTTCTGGGGCATCCGGTGCAACACCGACCGCAATTCCGGGTCCGGTTTAACCCGCGAGCGAACATCCACATCGTGGACATAGGCCAGATACTCTTCGGGATCGACCCCATGATGCCGGATCAACCCCTGCAGGGTAACCCCGTATTCCCGCCAGTAGCGAACCCGCAGTCGATTGACCTCCTCCGGGGACACACCGGCACGATCGGTCATAAACCGGTTGATGCGGACATCAATCAAGTCAAACAGACCACACTCCGCCGAATAGAGAGTGTTATCCAGATCAAACAATATCGCTTTCATCATCAGTATGGATTATAGGTCCCTTCAAATACCTGTTCGGCCGGTCCCGTCATCAGGACCGGGCCATCGTCAAGCCATTCCAACTCAAGATCACCACCCCTCAGGTGGTTAACGATTTTTCTCTCCGTGCGGTAGTTCAGAACACAGGCCACTGCCACCGCACTGGCCCCGGTACCGCAGGCCAGCGTCTCGCCGGCCCCCCTCTCCCAGGTTCGCTGTTTCACCTCGGTACGGGAGAGAACCTGAACGATCTCGACATTGGTCCGCTGCGGAAAGAGATGATGGTTTTCAATCAGAGGGCCGAACCTCTCAAGCGGAAAGCTCTCCACGTCATCGACAAAGATCACACAGTGCGGGTTCCCCATCGACAGGCAGGTGATATGGAAACACTCTCCGTCCACCAGCAGCTCCTTGCTGAGCACCTGTTGTTCCGGCGGCCCCGCCAGAGGAATCTCTCCGCGGGTCATCCGTGGTTCTCCCATGGACACCTGCACACGCTCAACCCTTCCAGCCGTGTTCAGAAAAAGCTTCAGAGGCAGGATACCGGCCCCGGTTTCGACCCGGATCTCTGTCTGGGTCACCAACCCGTGGTCATAGGCGTATTTCGCCACACAGCGGATCCCGTTTCCGCACATCTCCGACTCGCTGCCGTCGGGGTTAAACATCCGCATGCGGATTTCGGCCTGTTTGGAAGGCAGAATGAGAATCAGACCGTCGGAACCGATTCCACGGTGCCGGTCACTGACCTCTCGGGCCAGGTTCACAGGATCTTCCACCGGCTGCTCAAAACCGTTGATATAGACGTAATCGTTACCTGCTCCGTGCATTTTGACAAAATGAATCACCCCCACCTCCCTTTTCTTTTGCAGCCGTCTTGGCGATAATAGGCTCCTACATAAAGTGAGGAATGCCTATGGCCTATGGACTGAAAACAAAAATCTGGCAAACCGGTGCCCTCGAATGGTGGGGGTATGTTGACGGTGACGAGATCTATCTCGGGAGCCGTGAATTCCCCCAGCCGCCCGAAGAGGGCGACAGCTGGACCGTCCGAGCGACCGGCGACCGTTTCACGATACTTGATGGTGAAATCCAACGTCAAGGCCGGGGCAAGCCCCTGACCTATCCCTGGGAGGAAGAATGAGTCTGAACATTGTACAGATCCCCGCCAGCGACATGGACAACTATTCCTATGTCGTTTACTGCCCCTCGACCAGCCGGGCGGTCGGCATTGATCCTTCGATGAAACCGGAGGCCATGCTGGAGGTGGTGGAGCAGCACGAACTGAGCCTGGAACTGGTGATCAACACCCACGGTCACAACGACCATATCGCCGGGAATAATGTCGTTCTGGAAAAAACAGGTGCGCGTCTGGCGGCACATCCCGCGGACCAGCCGGACACGGACATCAAGATCGACGAAGGCACGGTTCTCTCCGTCGGAATCGGGCATCTTCAGGTGATGCATACTCCCGGTCATACACCCGGCAGTGTCGTTCTCTATAGCGGAAAGGATCTGATTACCGGAGACACTCTCTTTGTCAGCCGCTGTGGTCGAGCGGATCTCCCCGGGAGCGATCCCGAGGCTCTCTACAACAGTTTGCAACGGATCAAGGCCCTTCCGCCCGAAACCCAGATCTTCCCGGGGCACAACTACGGCCCCAAGACCGTAAGTACCCTGGCCTGGGAACTGGAGAATAACGACTTTCTCAAATGCCCCGATCTGGAGAGCTTTATTACGCTCCGGATGGGCTGACCCGTTCGTCGAGATTCCTCGAAAAAGGACAGAGCATTGAGGCTCTGTCCTTTTTTGATCGCCTCAAGATTGTGGTCAATCAACCGGCCGGCTGTCGACTGGGCACCACACGCGTTCCCGCAAGCCGATCGTTCCATCCGCGCTGCCTCTTATCAAACAGCACCAGAACATAACCGACCCCGAGCACCAGGGCAGACAGCAGACCGCCTACGGACCGCAGAAAGGCCTGAGACAGGCTCACTCCCCCACCGGTAAGGCCCTCTACCCGAATCTTGCACAGCATCTTGCCAATGGTCTGCCCCGACAGGAAATGCAACAGGGTGAAATAGCCGAAGAACAGGCCGAACAGCACCAGGAAGTAGGGGATCGCCATGTCGTAAAGAACTTCCAGGGAGGGCATAACCCCCTGCGCCCCCATGGCCACCTCGGCGGCGGAAACAAAAACCGCCCCCGTAATCACCAGCAGCACCAGATCGATGACACTGGCCATCAACCGGGGAGCGACGCCGGCCTGGCCGGTCGCTTCATCCGGCAGTTCGACGACAAAACCATCGGTGATTTCATCGGAGCGGGGGATGTCGGTCGCCGGTTCAAAAGCCTCATCATCCGAGTCTTCCCCCATCACAAAATCCTGATCCAGAGCTGCACTACCGGCACCGGCGGCTGCAGCCACCCCGAAAGCCGGGGCCGTCGAAAACAGGTCGTCTTCCTCGTCGGAAACGTCCATGACCGGTTCGGCATTCAGTTCGGCATCAAACAGGTCTCCCGCCTCTTCGACCGGACTGTCATCCTGGGCCTCAAACAGCTGCTCCGGAGTCTCTTGAGGCGTTGGAGACTCCGGTTCTTCAAAAGGGTCGGCAGACTCCTTGGAAGACTTTTCCTCTTCATCAAAACTAACGAGGTCATCCAGTTCCAGGGCGTCGAGGTCGTCATCGGCAAAATCCGAAGCGTCCAGCTCTTCCACCTCTTCGGTCAGTGGTGCGGCGGTCGCAGCCTCCTGAACCTCCGGAGCGGCTTCCTCATTGAGGTCGACAGCAAAATCGTCCCCAAAATCCTCACCAGTCTCTGAAGCGGCTGCTTCCGATGCATCAAAAGAGAAGTCATCGTCTTCGCCACCGAAAAGATCAGGTTCCTCTTCCGGGGTTGTTTCAATATTAAACGCCTCTTCCGCTCCACCGGGGAAAAGGGGCTCGTCGGTTACTTCCTCCGGAACCTCAGGCGATTCCTCTTCGTCATCCATCAGGCCGAATCCGAAATCGACCGACCCTTCCTCAGCAGCGTCCACATCCAGGGGAGCAGCCGCCGGAGCAGCTTCTACCGCCGCCGCAACAACAACGGATCCCAGACCGAACTTGGCCTTATGCTCCTGGAGGTCAATACCGCACTTCTTGCATTGTTCCAGGTGGTCAAAGCTGTGGAAACCACACTTGGGACACCTCATGACTGCTCCTTTCCGTCAAGCGGGGAGACATCTCCCATAGGACCTAAATCACCATAAACATACTGTAAAATGGCACAAACTGCCATACCTGCTGTTTCGGTTCTCAGAATTCTCGGCCCGAATCCCACGGGGACAAAATTGTGCTCTTTGCACAATCGGGCTTCCTCCGGGCTGAGCCCCCCTTCGGGGCCCACCAGAACAGCCACCGACTCCGGCGCAATGTCCGGCAACACTTCATGGATGGGCAAAGACGCTTCTTCCCACAGCATAAGACGCAGAGGGGACATCTCCTGACTCAATGCCACCTTCAGTGACAAAGGCTCCTGCAGTTTGGGAATGCATGGGCGACAGCATTGCCGGGCGGCTTCCTGAGCGATCCGCTCCCACCGTTTCTGTCGCTTGGCGGCTTTGCTCGGGTCGATTTTTCCCAAGACGCGCTCCGTGGTCACTGGTACGACCTCAGAGACCCCCAGCTCCGTCGTCTTCTGGAGGATCAGGTCGAACTTATCCCCCTTGGGTATCCCCTGCAGAAGTCGCACTGGCAGCTGAGACTCCTTCTCCTGCCACTGATTCTCGATGCGGGCGCGGCCCTTCTTCTTTCCGATTTCCTCAAGACAGCAGGACGCGCCTGTACCCTCTCCGTTTAGCGCAATAAAACGATCCCCTGCTCTCATACGGAGGACCATCCCCAGATGCCGCGCAGTCTCCTCCGGAAGAAGGATCTCCGTATCTGTCCAGCTCTCCGGATCGATAAAGAACCGTCTCATGCCGGCTTTTTGAAGGAAAAACAGACCCACTCATCCCGATAAGAGATGTCCGGCCCTGCCAGACCTCTGTCTGAAAATTCTTCCACCAGAAAGGCCTCCTTCTCCTTCAGCACGCCGGACAGCACAAGCCAGCCACCCGGCTTCACCCGCTGCACCAGTTCATCGGCCAGCCGAACGTTCTCCTCTGCCAAAATGTTGGCCACCACCAGATCGTACCCGGACGGGAGCTTCTCCAGGGACCTGTCGGTGATTTCAACCTGCCCCGAGAGCCCGTTGCTGGCAACATTCTCGGCTGCCACCCGGCAGGACTCCGGCTCGATATCGCAACCCAGAACCGAGGGACACCCCAACTTGGCAGCGGCCATAGCCAATATCCCAGAACCCGTTCCCACATCGAGAACCCTTTTCAGAGGATTCTCCCTCCAGGCTGCCACAATCGCTTCCAGACAGAGAGATGTCGTCGCATGTGTTCCTGTCCCGAATGCCATCCCGGGATCCAAGCGGATCAATCTCTTCGGGGGAGTGGGAGGAATCTCTTCCCAGGTGGGCAGGATCAATAGTTCATCCGCCACATTGATCGGGGGAAAATGCTGTTTCCATCCCTCTGCCCAATCTTCCTGCTCAACGGTCCTGGCCGACAAGTCCGCCAGGCCGGGAAGTCCCGGACAGTCTTCAAACGCCTCCGCCACCTTTTGAGCCCAGAACTCCGGCGTCTCTCCCTCAAAATAGGCCGCCACAGGGCCTCCAACGTAAGGGGCATTCGGATCCGGCGGGATAAAGGTATCCAAAGCGTGCTCCTCGACCGTCACACCCTGGCTGCCGGTAGCATGTAAAAGGGCTGTGGCGAATTCCACCAGGTCCGGCGAGAGTATCATGCGAATTTCTGTCCAAAGAGACTTCATGAATCAGATCTTTCCTCCGGTAAAGATAACATTGTCGTCATTTGACCTAAAATCCCTCTCACTTTCAACCCGAAAAACGCGACAAATTGTTGAAATAACGGTTTTCCTTCGATTTAGATGTTGCTCTCATTAAATTTTCCTGTTAGGATATTCTCACTTTAAGCAGGGAAAGGTTTCATGGCAAGCGGACAATTTGTATACGTAATCTCGGATGCAACCGGCGAAACCGCTGAGGAAATGGTCCATGCGGCTCTGGCTCAATTCAAGGGTCAACATATCCAGATGCGGCGCATCAGCAATGTTCGCAACAAGAACCAGGTCTATGCTGCGCTGGACGAAGCCCATCAGCACAAAGCCCTGGTTGTTTACACCATTGTCAATTGGGACTTGGCTCAGATGGTCCATGATGAATGCAACGGCCTCGGCCTTGCCTGCATCGACCTCCTGACCCCCTTATTGCGTCGCCTTGGTGAGCTTGTCGGGCAGACACCCAAGCAGGCACCTGGCCTGCTGCACAATGTGGACGATGATTATTTCCGCCGCATTGATGCCGTGGAATTTACCGTCAAGCACGACGACGGTCAGGAATTGCGGGATCTCCATAACGCCGACATTATCCTTACAGGTGTTTCCCGCACCAGCAAAACGCCTTTGTCCATGTACTTGGCACATCGGGGTTACAAGGTCGCCAATGTTCCTCTGGTTCGCGGCATTGAACCTCCGGAAGAGCTGTTGGATTTGCCTCCCAACAAGGTGGCAGGGCTTGTTATCGACCCACAGCGTCTGGTTGAGCTCCGCTCCGCCCGTTTGCGAAATATCGGACACAGCCACAAGGGAGCCTATGCCGACTACGAAAGGGTCGAGGAAGAGATCAATACAGTCAAAGCGATTTTCCGGAAAAATCGCTGGGCTGTTATCGATGTAACAGGAAAAGCGGTCGAAGAGTCGGCCAATGACGTACTTGTTCGATTGCGTCTCAAATAAGAAACATGACCATCCTTGAAGAAGGAGCCTGTGATGAACATTCTCGTTGTTGAAGATGAAAAGAAAGTCGCCAGTTTTATAAAGCGAGGTCTGGAGGAGGAGGGATTCACCGTTGCTTTGGCCGAAGACGGTGAGGAAGGCGTTCAGATGGCGACACAGGCGCAGTATTCCCTCATCCTGATGGATATCATGCTGCCCAAGAAAGACGGCTTAACCGCTGTCAAAGAGATTCGCGAGAAGGGTGTTATCGTGCCGGTTCTTTGCCTGACGGCCAAGGACACTGTTGACGATATCGTCCACGGTCTTGACCAGGGCAGCGACGACTACCTGACCAAGCCTTTCGCTTTCGCCGAACTGCTTGCCCGTGTTCGCGCTCTGATCCGCCGTAGTGCTACCGAACGTGGGGCAGAGATCGAATTTGGGGACCTCAAGCTTGACCCCGTTGCCCATAAGGTCTGGCGGGCCAACCGTGAAATCGAACTGACCGCCAAAGAGTATGCGCTGCTTGAATACTTCATGCGGAATCCCGGCCAGGTGCTTACACGAACCATGATTGCCGAGCATGTCTGGGATTACACTTTTGACAGCTTCACCAACATTATTGACGTGTATGTGAACTACCTGCGGAAAAAGATCGATCGCGATTTCGACAAGAAACTGATCCATACCGTTCGCGGCATCGGGTACGTCCTGAAAGAAAAAGATTAAAGCAAAATTGGCCTGATCCTTGATAAAGCCCTAGGGTAGATACCCTGGGGCTTTTCTTATTGAGGCGCGGAACCTCCAATTCAGGACCTCCGTATCCTTTTGCTGGCCCTTCGCGCTGGAAAACTATTTGCCATCTCCCTTGAATTTGTCAAAATTGTTTCCAGAGGATTGATCTTAACTGTACGGAGGAAGTTCATGAAACGGCTCATCCTGTTACTGCTAACGGCTGCTTTTTTTGTACCTGGCTCCTTGCCGGCTCTCGCTTTCGGTCCCGATTTTGTTGAACTGGCCGAAAGACTGGAGCCTGCAGTTGTCAATATCAGTACGGCCAAAACCGTACAACCGAGGTCCATGCCTTTTCCGCCAAACGGCTCGCCTCATAATGAATTTTTTGAAGAGTTCTTTAAACGGTTTTTCGGGGACCAGATGCCGATGCCCAGGCAGGAGCGATCACTGGGAACCGGGTTTATCATCTCTAAAGATGGGTACATCTTCACCAATCATCATGTCATCAAAGGGGCCGATGAAGTCCAGGTCAGACTGGCCGACGGACGTACCTTTGACGCTGAGATAAAAGGGCAAGACCCCAAGCAGGATATTGCGCTGCTCAAGATCAAGACCAAAGCAGATCTTCCCTTCGTTACCCTGGGCGACAGCAGCAAACTTAAAAAAGCCGAATGGGTTCTCGCCATAGGGAACCCTTTTGGTCTCGGTCATACGGTAACTGCCGGCATCGTCTCCGCGAAAGGCCGTGTCATCGGCGCCGGCCCCTATGACAATTTCATTCAGACCGATGCTTCCATCAACCCCGGGAACAGCGGTGGCCCACTGTTCAACACCAAGGGGGAAGTAGTCGGCATTAATACTGCCATTATCGCACGGGGCCAGGGAATCGGTTTTGCGATACCGATTAATGCTGCTAAATCCATCCTGCCTCAATTGAAGGAGAAAGGCCGCGTCACCCGAGGATGGCTGGGCGTTCAGATTCAGACGGTGACCGAAGACCTTGCCGAATCTTTTGATCTGGATTCGACGGACGGGGCTCTTGTAACCCGTGTTCTTGAAGACAGCCCCGCCCTTAAAGCCGGTGTAAAGCGCGGTGATATCATTACCAGTGTTGATGGAACACCGGTTAAAAGCCCCAATGATCTCGCCCGCCTGATCGCAGGAAAAGCCGTTGGAACAAAAATCCCTCTGACGATTTACAGGAACGGCAAGTCCCAAAAGATTACCGTTACTATCGGTGAACTGCAGGATGATACACGGGTAGCAAAGGACCAATCCAATGAGGACAGTTCCACCCGATTGGGAATTCAGGTTCAGTCCCTGACTCCGGAGACTCGACAGACCTTCCGTACCGATGCCACCACAGGCGTTGTCATTACGACGATCCAGCCTTCCTCTGCTGCTGCACAGGCTCGCCTGCGCGTCGGCGACGTTATCGTTGAAATCAACGGCGGCGAAATCAAATCGGTCCAAACATACCAACGAATCGTTTCCCGCCTTAAAAAAGGTCAAGTGATCCGACTTTTGATACAACGGGGGGAATCACTCCTGAAG
>JANQIN010000157.1 GCA_028282145.1 Thermodesulfobacteriota bacterium
GCGATAGCGATGGATTGCCGGACTCTGTTGAGCCCCTTGTCGGGACCGATCCTTTGGTGGCCGATGGCCGAGAGCTGGCTACCGGTAATGGGGGTGGTGAGCTTGGCGCTACGGCGCCCCTGTTGGTCACCACGGCAGATCACGGGAAGTTCTTTACGGTCACCTTGACGGTGAGTGCCGGTGATGCTCCTTACTCGTGGGAGGTGGTTGCAGGACTCTTACCGGCTGGAGTGAGCCTGGATTCTGCCGGTGTGTTGAGTGGGATACCGACGGAGGTCGGAAGCTATAACTTCAGCTATCGTGTGACCGATGCCAATTCCGATAGCAGCACCTTTAGCGGAATGTTGATCGTCACCGATTTGAACGATGCACCGACCTCAACCAGTGCAACGATCACCACAGCGGAAGAAACTGTCAGCGCTGGGGTGACACCGACGGTTGTCGACCCGGATATCGGAGACAGCCATACCTTTACCGTACTGACTCAACCGAGCAACGGTACGGCCTCCATTGTTGCCAATCAGCTTGTCTACAGCCCTGCCGGTGGTTATGTCGGTAGCGATAGCTTCACCTACCGCGCGACCGATCCGGACGGCTTGTTTATTGACGGTATCGCTGCAGTGACCGTGACCAATGTCAACGATGCCCCGACAGCGACCAGTGCCGCCATCGTCACTGCCGAAGAGACTCCGAGTTCTGGTGTGACTCCGGCTGTGATTGATGTGGATGCGGGAGACAGCCACACCTTTACCCTTTTGACCCAACCGGCAAACGGCACCGCCTCGATTGTCGCCAACCAACTGGTGTATACCCCGAACGTGGGCTATGTGGGAGCGGATAGCTTCACCTACCGTGCTACAGATGTGGGCGGTCTCTTTGTCGATGGGGTTGCTTCGGTGACGGTGACCAATGTCAATGACGCCCCTTCGGCGACAAGTGCGTCGATTACCACCACCGAAGAGGTGGCAAGTGCAGGCGTCACACCTGCTGTCACCGATCCGGATGCGGGTGATAGCCACAACTTTACTATTTTGACCCAGCCGGCCAACGGTACGGCGACGGTCGTTGCCAATCAGTTGGTGTATACCCCTGCGGTCGACTTTGCCGGCGGCGATAGCTTTACCTATCGTGCAACCGATACGGGCGGTCTGTTTGCTGACGGTGTTGCATCGGTGACGGTAACCAATGTAAACGATTCTCCGACGGCCACTTCGGCGTCCATTACCACCCAGGAAGATACCCCGAGTGCCGGGGTGACCCCGAGTGTGACCGACCCGGATGTCGGGGATAGCCATACCTTTATTATCTTGACTCAGCCGACCAACGGAGCCGCGACCCTTGTGGCCAACCAGCTGGTCTATACCCCGGCTGTGGATTATGCAGGTAGCGACAGCTTTACCTTCAGTGCAACCGATTCTGAGGGGCAGGCTGTTGAAGGGGTGGCCTCGGTTGTTGTCAACAGCGTTAACGATGCTCCGACCTCCACGAGCGCCACAATTTCGACGGAGCAGGACACGGTGAGTGCCGGCGTTACTCCCGAGGTTACTGACCCGGATGTGGGCGATAGCCATACATTTACAATCCTGACTCAACCGTCTAACGGTACAGCTGCCGTGGTCTCCAACGAATTGGTGTTAACGCCTGCAAGCGGGTTTATCGGTACGGACAGCTTTACCTACCGGGCGACCGATTCTGAGGGCCTTTTCGTTGATGGCGTTGCCTCCGTGACTGTGCTCGTCCCTGACACCGATGGGGATGGCATTCTGAACACGCTGGACAACTGCCCGGGCATAGCGAACCCTTCTCAGCTCGATAACGATACCGATGGCATGGGGGATGTGTGTGATCCGGATGATGATAACGACGGGATGCCGGATCTTTGGGAAACCCAGTATGGTCTGGCCCCGTTGGATGGCTCGGATGCCGGTACGGACCTGGATGGAGACAACCTGTCCAACCTGCAGGAGTACCAGGCAGGGACCTTCCCCAACGATGACGACTCCGATAACGATGGTGTCAGAGATGATCTGGATGCCTTCCCCATGGACTCCGGCGAGTCGGTGGATACCGATGGTGACGGCACCGGGGATAATGCCGATACCGACGATGATAACGACGGCATGCCCGATAGCTGGGAAACCCTGTACGGACTGAATCCGCTGGATGCATCGGATGCCGGGACCGATCTGGAAGGGGACGGCCTGACCAACCTGCAGGAGTTCCAGGCAGGTACGGTTCCGAACAATCCCGACTCGGATGCGGATGGTGTCAATGACGGTCTTGATCCTTGGCCGGCCGATCCCACCGAGTCGGTGGATACCGATGGTGATGGGATCGGGAATAATGCCGATACCGATGATGATAACGATGGCATGTTGGATACCTGGGAACAGCAATACGGTCTGAATCCGCTCGATGCCGGTGATGCCGCTTCGGATGCCGATAACGACGGTGCTACCAACCTGCAGGAGTTCCAGGCGGGTACTGACCCCTCGGACACCGATAGCGATAACGATGGCATGGAAGATGGTTTTGAGCTGACCTATGGCCTGAATCCGTTGGCTGATACGGATGCCGGAACCGATATGGAAGGCGACGGCCTGACCAACCTGCAGGAGTTCCAGGCGGGTACAGCGCCGAACAACCCCGATACAGATGGTGACGGCACCAACGATGGTCAAGATGCTTTCCCGACAGACCCAGCCGAATCGGTCGATACCGATAGTGACGGAATCGGGAATAATGCCGATACCGATGATGATAACGATGGCATGTTGGATACCTGGGAACAGCAATACGGTCTGAATCCGCTGGATGCTAACGATGCCGGTTCGGATGCTGACAGCGACGGTGCTACCAACCTGCAGGAGTTCCAGGCGGGTACCGACCCCTCGGACATCGATAGCGATAACGATGGCATGGAGGATGGATTTGAACTGACCTACGGTCTGGATCCCTTAGTCGACACGGATGCCGGGACCGATATGGATAACGACGGCTTGACCAACTTGCAGGAATTCCAGGCCGGAACAAAACCCAACGATGTCGACTCGGACGGTGACGGCGTCAATGACGGTGCCGATCCCTGGCCTGCCGATCCGACCGAGTCTGTCGATACCGATGGTGACGGGATCGGGAATAATGCCGATACCGACGATGATAACGATGGTATGCCGGATAGTTGGGAAGGCCTCTATGGCCTGGATCCCCTTGTGGCAACGGATGCCACGACCGATCTGGACAATGATGGCTTGACCAACCTGCAGGAATTCCAGGCCGGAACAAAACCCAACGATGTCGACTCGGACGGTGACGGCGTCAATGACGGTGCCGACCCCTGGCCTGCCGATCCGACCGAGTCTGTCGACACCGATGGTGATGGGATCGGGAATAATGCCGATACCGATGATGATAACGATGGCATGCCCGATTCTTGGGAGTCGACCTATGGCCTGGATCCCTTGGACTTTGCCGATGCGAATGCCGATCAGGACAATGATGGTGTCACCAATCTGCAAGAGTATCAGTTGGGCATCGATCCCACTAACGCTGATAGCGATGCCGATGGGATGGAGGATGGATTCGAGGTGACCTATGGTCTCGATCCTCTTAATGCCGCAGATGCCGATACGGACCTGGATAACGATGGCTTAACAAATCTGATGGAGTTTGTGGCCGGGACCCTGCCGAACAATCCGGATACGGATAACGATGGGGTTAACGATGGCCAGGATCTCTTCCCGACCGATGCCTCCGAAACCATCGACACCGATGGCGACGGGATCGGGAATAATGCCGATACCGATGACGATAACGATGGAATGCCGGACGTTTGGGAAACCACGCATGGTCTCGATCCGTTGGATGCCGGAGATGCGGGGACAGATCTCGATAATGATGGTGTCTCCAACTTGCAGGAGTATCAGTTGGGTATCGATCCCACTAACGCTGATAGGGATGCCGATGGGATGGAGGATGGATTCGAGGTAACCTACGGTCTTGACCCGCTGAGCTCGTCAGATGCTGAAGGGGACTTGGATGGTGATGGGTTAACCAACTTGCAGGAGTTTACCGCCGGTACGACGCCTACCATTGCAGATACGGATGGAGATGGTGTGAATGATGGGCTCGACCCATGGCCGTTAGATCCCACAGAGAGTGTTGATACCGATGGTGATGGTGTGGGGAACAATGCGGATACCGACGATGACAATGATGGAATGCCGGACAGTTGGGAGTCGCTGTATGGGTTGAATCCCCTCGATGCGGCCGATGCGCCCCTTGATGCGGACTCGGATGGCGTAACGAACCTGGAAGAATACCAATTGGGAACAGACCCGACGAATGCGGATAGCGATAACGACGGAATGACGGATGGGTATGAAAGAGACTATGGGCTCGATCCTAACGACGCATCCGATGCCGGCGGTGATTCCGATAATGATGGTGTCACCAATGGGCAGGAAGCTCTTGAAGGCACCGATCCGACCAACCCCGATACCGATGGCGATGGAATGCAGGACGGTGTTGAGCTTTCCTATGGGTTCGATCCCACCGATCCGGCCGATGCTGATGCTGATCCCGATGGGGAAGGTTTGGTGAATGTCTTGGAAGTGAACAACGGTTTCAACCCCTTTAACCCGGATACGGATGGGGATGGATTGAACGACTTCCAGGAATGGTTTGCGAGGATTTGGCCGGCCATTATGACGGTACTTGATGATTAATACCTATCATCTGGAACTAATTTGACTCGCTATAAAAAGCAAAGAAAGGAAACGAGATGAAAAAGTTGATTTTAAGCGTTGTTTGCGTGTTGGTCGCCAGCCAGGCATTTGCAGCTGGCATGGATTGCGCAAATGTGACGATCAACCAGGTGATTGTGAATAGAAGCGGGTCCATTATGCTCCAGGTATCCTCCGGGACATGCAGCGTCCCGGATTCGGGGCATGTTTGCCTGGATAACGACCCGGCCAAAGCAATGACCACCAACCTTATGTATGCTCAGGCACTGAGCCACTATATGAAAGGGCAGACTTTGAGCCGTTTATCCATTGATACGGCAGATCGTCCTGCGGGATGCGGCTTTTCAGTTGTCACAGAAATTCGTTAGGGGTTCCCAGGATTAATGAATGTTTAGATGAATAGGGGGGGCAAATGAGAAAAATCTTTTTGACACTTGCTATCTGCCTTTTGATTGTAAATTCAAACGCCTTTGGGGAGGTAGGCCATAAAATCGGGACCGTGGAATACGTGCGGACTCATGACCAAACCATTGCGGGTTGGCAATCGCCCAATTTTTGGTTCACATTGAATGGGATTACGAGTGCGGGATCCTGTGCCAGGGTGAATGGCAACGGCACGGTTATGTTTGTTGGTGATAGTAAATCGGCGATGGCCATGGTTATTGCTGCATATATGACGAATAAAAGTATTCAGGTAACCTATGATGACCAAATTCTCGTTAATGGATTATGCCTTGCTCGGTTTATTACCTATGGTGACCCCCCTCCAGGGTTTTAAGTGCCAATAGAGATAATCATGGAACAACTATTGATTGGCTTTTGGGGAGGGGGCTATGAAAAAGCTCATATTTGTAATTTTTCTGTTAGGTTGTTCATTATCCGTCCATGCCAGCCGGCTCAGCGACGGCGAAATCACTCGGATGCATATGTACATAAATTCGACACCTAATGGTGGCGTCTTCCTTACCACGACAGGAACGAGAACAGGGACGACTTATTCAAATGATGAATTCTTTATCGACCTCAATAGTGAGAGAGGCAAGTTTTTATACTCTCACGCTCTGTCCGCGTTTCACGCCAGGAAGAAGATCAATATAACTGGGCCAGGAGAGTGTGCACTCCACGGAGCAGAGACGATTAAAGACCTGCAGGTGTTTCGAGTCTCACAGTAAAGGAGACAAAGCCTGTTAAATCCCTTGACTGTCTAACCCCTGCATCAAATCGAATTTTGGTGCGCTCGGTCCTTTTGTCTGCACTTATGTTTAGAGCTACGACACAAAGGCTTCTTAAATTGTGTGGTGATCTTTACGCTTTGAGATTCTTTTTAAGGAGGGTTGTATGAAGAAAGTTCTATTTTTGTCGGCTGTGTATTGCTTTTTAACCGCAATCAATTGTATGGCGGGTAGTTTTCAATATGAGACGAAGGTAACACAGGTTATGAGCTATGCCGGGAACTCGAGTTACCCTTACAATGACTGCCTTGTCTATTTTGAAACTGAATCTCCTTCGAGCTGCACATCCAAGAATCGAGGTGTTATCAAGGCAGATACAAGTGTTGGGAAAATGATGTGTTCAATGGCTTTAACTGCGGCTGTTTCAGGGAAAACTGTGACGGTTGCAAGTGAGGACCAGTGTTTTTCGCGCCATTCCGCGCCAATCCTCCGGTTTATCAGTGTCCATTCCCAGTAAGTCCCTACCTCCATAAAACATGAAAAGGGACAGGCTCCGACCTGAATCAATTGGAGCCTGTCTTACTTACCAACTGTTGTATGCCGCCCCTCCAGCCCCCTTTTTCGTACTTCCACTTTTGACGTTAAATAAAGAGCCTTGGGCAACCTTCCCTCCGGTGTTGGACTTGGGACCTTCGATGCCCCAGGCATCGGCGGAGCCGGTGAACGGATTGACGGGGAGAATACGGAGGTACCGTTCGGTGATGAGTTCTTTATCGACCTCAATAGTGAGAGGGGCAAGTTTTTATACTCTCACGCTCTGTCCGCGTTTCATGCCAGGAAGAAGATCAATATAACTGGGACAGGAGAGTGTGCACTCCACGGAGCAGAGACGATTAAAGATTTGCAGGTGTTTCACCCCTCACCTTAGAACGGCCTTTGGTATCCAACTGTCACTCCCACTCAATCGTGGCAGGTGGCTTGCTCGAGATATCGTAAGTGACCCGGTTGATCCCTTTGACTTCGTTGATGATCCGGGTACTGATCGCTGCCATGTCCTCGTAAGGAAGCGGGTACCAGCCTGCAGTCATAAAGTCTTTGGTTTCCACCGCCCGCAGAGCCACTACATACTCGTAGGTTCGGCCGTCGCCCATCACGCCAACCGACTTGACCGGCAAGAAGACGGCAAACGCCTGGCTGATCTTGTGGTAATGCCCACGAGCGAACAGCTCCTCGATATAGATCGCATCCGCCTGACGGAGGATGTCGGCATAGTCCTTCTTGATCTCTCCCAGGATCCGCACACCCAAACCGGGACCGGGGAACGGGTGGCGCCAGACCATGGCGTGGGGCAGCCCCAACTCTTCGCCAATGGCACGGACTTCGTCCTTGAACAGTTCCCGCAACGGTTCCAGCAATTCCAGTTTCATATAGTCGGGAAGCCCGCCGACATTATGATGGCTCTTGATATTGTGCGCCTTCTTGGTTTTGGCACCGGCCGATTCGATCACATCGGGATAGATGGTTCCCTGGGCCAGCCATTTGGCATCGGTCAGCTTGTTCGATTCTTCTTCAAAGATATCGACAAACTCCTTGCCGATAATTTTCCGTTTCTTCTCCGGATCGGCCTCACCGGCCAGAGCGGTCAGAAAACGGTCCTCGGCATCGACCCGGATGACTTTGACACCCATGTTCTCGGCGAAGGTAGCCATCACTTGGTCGCCTTCCCCCAAGCGCAGCAGACCGTTGTCGACAAAAACACAGGTCAGCTGATCTCCGATTGCCTTATGGATCAAGGCGGCAGCCACCGAACTGTCGACACCGCCGGAGAGTCCGAGGATGACCTGGTCGGAACCGACCTGTTCCCGAATACGGGCCACGGCATCCTTAATAATGCTGCCGGGTGTCCATTGACCGTGGCAGCCGCAGAGTTTACGCACAAAGGTATCGATCAGGATTTCACCGCGAGGCGTATGGTTCACCTCCGGGTGAAACTGAACACCATACAAGTTGCGGGAAACATTTTGGATGCCACAGACCGGTGCGTTACCGGTGCAGGCGATGGTCTCGAACCCTTCCGGCATCTTTTCCACATGGTCGCCGTGGCTCATCCAGACCGGGCTATGCCCTTCGACGAAAAATCCATCAAACAGGGGGCCGGGAGTTCCCACGGCTTTCAGATCGGCATGACCGTATTCCCGTTTGCCGGCGGCGATGACTTCACCACCGAAATGACGGCTCATCAACTGCATACCGTAGCAGATCCCCAACACCGGGATGCCCAACTCGAACAGTTCCTCCTCAACGGCCGGAGCGCCATCTTCATAGACCGACTTGGGGCCGCCGGAGAGGATGATCCCATTGGGATTAAAGGCCTTGATCGCCTCCAGCGTCATGTCATAGGGGTGCAGCTCGCAATACACATGGGCTTCACGGACCCGGCGGGCGATCAACTGGGTGTATTGGGACCCGAAATCGAGGATCAGGATCTTTTCGGCGTGGACGTCCTGGGACATGAAGGATTCTCCTGCATTAAAGGGACTGTTCTAACTGGTCTTAAAAATCATAAAACAGAACAGGGGCGGTAGGTCCCCGCCCCTGCTGATAGGTTAAAGATTTTGAGCTAGCCGTTCTTTTCCAACCGGTAGTTGGGCGACTCATGGGTGATGGTGACATCGTGGACATGAGACTCGGTCAGACCGGCACCGGTGATGCGGACAAACTGGCCCTTGGTGAACATCTCTTCCACCGTTGCTGCGCCGCAGTAGGCCATACCGGCACGCAGACCGCCGACCAGCTGGTGAACGTTCTCACCGATCGTGCCGCGATACGGAACCCGGCCCTCGATCCCTTCGGGGACCAATTTGTTGGAAGAGTCGACATTGGCCTGGAAGTAGCGGTCCTTGGACCCCTTCTTCATGGCGCCGATGGAACCCATGCCCCGGTACGCCTTGTAGGTCCGACCCTGATACAGGATGACCTCACCCGGCGCCTCTTCAGTACCGGCAAACAGGCCGCCCAACATCACCACGTTGGCCCCGGCGGCGATCGCCTTGGGGATATCGCCGGAGAATTTGATACCACCGTCGGCGATCAGCGGGATGCCTTTCTTGTGGCAGACTTTGGCCGCTTCCATGACGGCAAACAGCTGCGGCACACCCACACCGGCGACGACACGGGTGGTACAGATCGAGCCGGGACCGATCCCGATTTTGACGGCATCGGCACCGGCCTTGATCAGCGCCTCGGCCGCTGCAGCGGTCGCAATATTGCCACCGATAATCTGCAGATCGGGGTACTGCCGTTTGATGTCCTTGATGGCGTCGAGAATCCCCCTGGAGTGACCGTGGGCCACGTCGATGACGATCGCATCGACACCGGCCTCCACCAGCAACTCAACCCGCTCTTCCCGGTCCCCGGCAGGACCGACAGCAGCGCCGGCGCGGAGACGCCCCAGGTCGTCCTTACAGGCGTTGGGATACTTACGCAGTTTTTCAATATCCTTGATGGTGATCAACCCCTTGAGATCGCCCTTATCATCCACCACCAGCAGCTTTTCGATGCGGTGTTCGTGGAGATGCTTTTTGGCTTCCTCGAGAGTGGTTCCGGGAGGAACAGTGACCAGGTTTTCCTTGGTCATAACGTTGGAGATCGGCTGTTCCAAGTCGGTGACAAATCGGAGGTCACGGTTGGTCAGGATACCGACAAGCTTGCCGCTTTCGGTGATCGGTACACCGGAGATCCGGTAGGTCTTCATCAGCTCCAGAGCTTCAGCGATCGACTGGCTCGGCTCCATAGTGATCGGATCAACGATCATCCCGGCTTCGGACTTCTTGACCTGATCGACCTGCAGCGCCTGCTCCTGCGGGGTCATATTCTTATGGATAATTCCCAGGCCCCCTTCACGGGCCATGGCGATGGCGGTACGCGCTTCGGTAACGGTGTCCATCGCCGCCGAGATCAGCGGGATGTTCAACTGAATCTGTTGGGTCAATTGCGTACGTACATCCGTCTCATAGGGACGAACTTCCGAATAGGCGGGGATCAGCAAGACGTCGTCAAACGTCAAGCCTTCAACAATATTCAGCTTGGACATGCGCGTTCTCCTTGGGTGCCGGGCAGGGGTTAAATTAGCCGGAGAAGTTACAGGTCCATGGGCGGCAAGTCAACCCCCTATTTTGTTTTTTTCAAACCGGAATAAAACTTTGGCATTCCGCTATTTTAGGTAGGGCTGCCAGCAATAGCCGAACAGTGTTTTCCAGGTCGTCCAGAGCCAGCATTTCAACCGGGCTGTGCATGTACCTTAAAGGGACCCGAACCAGTGCCGTCGCGACCCCCGAACGGCTGAGTTGAATCACCCTCGCGTCGGTTCCGGTTGCCCCGGGTGTTCCCACCACCTGGCAGGGAACATTGTTTTGCTCCGCTGTATCCCGCAGCAGATCAAACAGGATGGGGTTGACGTTGGCCCCACGGACCAGGACCGGCCCCTTGCCCAGCTCCATCCGCCCCTGGGTGCGGCCGTCGCTTCCCGGAGTGTCGGTCGCATGCCCGACCTCAATCACCAGAGCGACATCGGGAGCGGCGTCGTAGGCACCGACCTGTGCCCCCCGAACACCCACCTCTTCCTGTACTGTGGTGACGGCCAGCAGGTTCACCGGATTGGTACTCTGTTCCGCCTGGCGCCGTAATACCTCAGTGACGATAAAGGCCCCCATCTTGTTGTCCAGAGCCCGGCTGACCACACGATTGTTGGCCAGACGCTCCAGACCGACGGCAAAGGTTACCGGATCACCGACGGCGACCCGGGCTTCGGCATCCTCCCGGCTGACAAAACCGCAATCGATGGTCTGATCCTTCATGGGAACGACCTTTTCCCGTTCGGCCGCCGGAATCAGATGGATCGCCTTCTTGCCAACAACGCCGTGGACAGCGCCGGTACGGGCATGGATCCGAACCCGCTGCCCCGGCACCAGATGGGCATCGACGCCGCCGATGGCCGCAAACGACAGGAACCCCTTGTCGTCGATATCGGTCACCATCAGACCGATCTCGTCGCAATGAGCGGTCACCATGACCCGCGGCGCTTCACCGTCGGTCGCTCTCCGGGTCGCAGTCACATTCCCCAGCACATCGGTCTTGAGATCGTCCGACCAGGTTTCAACCCGCTGCCGGACCAAACGTTGTGCCGGTTGCTCGTAGCCGGAGGGGCTGGGTGTTTCCACCAGCTCCTGAAAGAAGACAAACGACTCGGTCGGAACCATGATCAATTCCCCTGCCGATGAACGGCCTTCTGCACAATCTGTTCAGACACCAGCTGACTGGCGGAGAACTCCGCTTCGGTCATCCCGGCACCCTGCGCCACCTTCCGGGCCAGATCCAGGGTTGTCAGATCACGGGGGCTATGGGCATCGGTACTGACGACCAGCGAAGCACCGGCTTCCCGGGCCTTCACCACCACATGGCCGTTGGTCAGGCTGTGACCACCACGGTGGGTGATCTCCAGAGCGATACCCCGCTCGGCCGCCAGGATCACCTCCTCATCGGTCACAAGACCGGGATGGGCCAGGATATCGACATCGGCCTGAAGGGCCGCCAGGTTGGTCCCTTCCGGCACCGGTTCGACGATGGTTTCACCGTGAACCAGCACCACACCGGCACCAAGCTCACGGGCTTTCACCGCCGCCTCAGCGATCTGGGTGGGCGGAACGTGGGTCAGTTCAATTCCAGCCACTACGGTGAGACCGTGCCCTTCACTGAGGGATCTCGCAGTCTGCACCAGTCGGGGGATAATCAGATCCAGATTGGAAAAGTCCCCATGATCGGTAATGGCCAGAGCACGGTAGCCGTTAGCCGCCGCCCGGCGTGCCAGTTCGGCTGGAATAAGCTCTCCGTCACTGAAAACCGTATGAGAATGCAGATCGATCATGACGCCTCCTTGGCCCCATTGGCCGGTTTGGATTCCATTGTAGCGGTTTCAGATAAATCGTCCAGCACCCCCACCTGAGAGTTCGTCGTGTTCTCCAGGATGCGAACGGGGACCACCTGCCCCACCAGATTCAGTCCACCTTCGAAGTTGACGATCCGGTTCCAGACGGTTCTTCCGAACACCTGACCGTTGCCAAGGCGTGCTTTCCCTTCAACAAGCACAGGGACCACTGTCTTAAGGTCCTGGGCCCAGATTTCGGTGCTGGTCCGGCGTTGCAGGTCCATCATCCGATCGAAACGGGCCTGCCTTATATCTTTGGGGGTGTCGTCGGTCAGATCGTACGCCGCCGTCCCTTTCCGGGGTGAGTAGAGGAACGAATAGATGTCCGAGTACCGCACCTCTTCGAGCACCTCCATCGTTTGCTCAAAGTCCTCTTCGGTCTCTCCCGGGAAGCCGACAATGACATCGGTGGTAAACCGGATATCGGGTTGCAACTCTTTCAGTTTGCGCACCTGCTCCAGATACCGCTCCCGGGTGTACCCCCGGTTCATCGCCTCCAGGATCCGGTTGGAGCCGGACTGCAGGGGCAGCTGAAGCTGGGGACAGAGCTTGTCCAGCTCCCCAAAACAAGCCACCAGATCATCGGACATATCCTTGGGATGGCTGGTGGTAAAACGCAGTCGTTCCAGACCTTCAACCGCATTGACCTGCCGCAGCAGATCGGCAAAGGAGATCTCACCGGACTCCTTAATGCCATAGGAGTTGACGTTCTGACCCAACAGAGTGATTTCTTTCACGCCCTGATCGATCAGGGCACGGACCTCCTCAACGATCTCCCGGCTGGGGCGGCTGACCTCCCGGCCGCGCACATGGGGAACGATACAGTAGGAACAGAAATTATCGCACCCCTGCATGATGGTGACGAACCGGGTCGGTCCTCCCTCATCGGTTCTCTCCGGGAAGAGCTGCAGCCGGGTATCCCGATCCAGAAATTCAACCTCGGAGGAACGAATCTTCTCGCCGGTCGCGGCTTGAACCATCTCCGGCAGTTTATGGATATTGTGGGTACCGAAGACCAGATCGACATGCTTCAGTGTCTGCAGGAGCTTTTCCCCCTCCTGCTGGGCAACACAGCCGCCCACACCGATGACCAGGTTCGGATTCGCTTCCTTCAACGGTTTGAAATGTCCCAGGTGACCGTACACCTTCCGTTCGGCCTTGTCCCGTACGGTGCAGGTGTTCAGCAGGATCAGATCCGCCTTTTCCGGTGCGTCCACCTGCGCATATCCCAGGTCTTTCATCAGAGCGACAATCCGTTCCGAGTCCACTACATTCATCTGGCACCCGAAGGTCTCCAGAAAAAGTCCTTTCTGTTTCAAGCAGGCTCTCCCATCGTGTAGAAAAAGCGCCCACCGGAACTCCGCGTGAGCGCTAAAAAGAATCGTTTTTTGAGGGGCTTAGTCTACCCAAAGCCCACCCGAAATGTCAATCCGGTCAGCGAGCTATATTCTGAGCCCGACGGCGGGCCATCTGCCCCAACTTTCCGCGATCTGCATTGGCCACCGCCGAGTAAAGCCGGTAGGCCTCCTGACGCTTGTCGTTTCTTTCGTAACTTTCGGCCAGTAAAAAGGCCCCCTGTACCGTCGGCAGCAGATCAAATCCTTTTTTCAGGTGGGTTTCCGCTTTGCGGTTCTCCTTCCGTTGCAGGTAGACGTAACCCAGACCGTATTGGGATTCAAAATAGTTGTTGTCAAACTGGATCGCCTTCAACAGGTACCGCCGTGCCGGAACCATATCCTCCATCCGCAGGTAGGCCAGACCGAGGCCGGCATGGATCAACGCCTGATCGGGACCCTTGGCGACCGCCTGATGGTAAAGGTCGATCGCCTGGGACAGCTGATTCCGGCTCTCCAGCTCGCGTGCCTTGTCAAAAAGCTCGTAGGCCTCTTTGGACTTTTTCACCCCCCGGGTCGCCTCTTGAAACGACCTCACCCCTAAAGCACCACGGCTCCCGGGGTAACGTTTGGCGACATAGGCCCGGTTGGCGTCCAGACGGTCTTTGGAGAAGGGATGGGTCCGGAACACCCCTTTGACCCAATTGGGTTGAGCACCCTTTTCCACCTCCCGGTAGAAGAACTCCATCAGTTGAATCGCACCGGCCGGGTTGTAGCCGGCCTTGACCATATAATCGATCCCGATCAGGTCCGCTTCGGTTTCATTCTCACGGCTGTAGCCTTTTTGCATAACCTCCGCCGCCAGTTGGCTCGCCCGTTGAGACATCGGACCGTAACTGTCCCCCAAGGCCGCACCCAGGCCGGCCATAGCCGCACCATAGAGTGTCCCCCGCTGGATTGCCTGATCGGAGTGCCGCGCGGTGACATGCACGATCTCGTGCCCAAGAACCGCCGCCAGTTGGGCTTCGTTCTCCAGGGCGACCAGAAGGCCCCGGGTGATTCCGATATAGCCGCCGGGCAGGGCAAAGGCGTTGGGGATGGAGCTGTTGATGACCGTAAATTCGTAACCGAGGTTCGGTTTATGGCTCTGTCGGGCAACACTCTGTCCCACCTGATTGATGTAGGTCTGCAACCGGCGATCCGAGTATTGGCCGTCCATCTTCTGGATCAATTCCGGGTAGGCCTGTCTCCCGAGCTCCTTTTCCTGCTGTGGAGACATCGACATCAGGGACAGTTCTTTTTTCCCGGTCACCGGGTTGACAGCGCAACCACCAAGCCAGAGAGCCATACCCAGCAGGGCTAGAATTTTACCCAAGCGGATCATTCCCATCTCCTTCACCATTTTGACGGGTTTCAGTCCGAGACAACGGTCCCGGTACGGGGCCAGTATAGCAGAGCACCCACTCTCAGTTCAAAACCGACAAACACCCTCCGATGCGGTTGCGAGTCGGAGTTAAAGAGGGTAACATTTTTCCATGCGATGAAATTTCCTGTCCGGAAAAGAGACAGTTGGATCAAAGGAGGAACCCCATGAACCCCTCACTGAACCCTGGCCAGAAATCGTTTCTGCTTTCACTGGCCCGCAACGCCATTGTCGCCCGTGTTAAAAGCCAGTCCATCAACCTTCCCGAATGTGAAGATTCGCGACTCCAAGAGAACCAGGGCTGTTTCGTTACCATACTTCAGGAAGGAAACCTGCGGGGATGTATCGGCAACTTTCTTTCGGAAAAACCTCTCTATCAGGAGGTTGCCAGCATGGCCCAGACCGCCGCAGTTCAGGACCCTCGATTCTACCCGATGCAGGAAGAGGACCTGGAGGACTTCTCCCTGGAAATCTCCGTCCTCTCTCCGTTGCAACAGGTCGAAGAGGTCGAGGAGATCGAAGTCGGAACTCACGGCATCTATCTTGAAAAAGGGTTCGCCCGGGGCGTCCTGCTGCCTCAGGTCGCCACCAGCCATAAATGGGATCGCCGGACGTTCCTCGAACAGACGGCTGTGAAAGCCGGGTTGGAGCCCGACGATTGGGATGCCAACGAAACGACCTTATATCGCTTCTCCGCCGAGATATTCGGAGAAGACGATCACTAAAATGGTTTTTCAACAAAAAAGCGCCCTCAGCCAAGGGCGCTTTTTTTACCGATAGAACGGTTTCCGACTGCAACGAACTGTCAATCTATCAACCTTTCCCTTGCTTCTATCGCTAGAACCCCATTTTCCTACCAAAACCAAATTTAACGACTAACAAGCCCACAATTAGGAACATACCAGAGGATGGTACAGGCACAGGGGTTACATCTCCGTCTCTTACAGCCCACACACCGGAAGTAATTGAATCCTTGAATTCCTCTCCGACTACATAGGTTCCAGAAGTCAAGCCATATCCTTCTGCATAATAACTACTTAACGTTTTTTGAGTCCAAAAACGCACAGGACCTGGGGTAAATAAAATTTTACTGC
>JANQIN010000181.1 GCA_028282145.1 Thermodesulfobacteriota bacterium
AAAGGTGGTGCTGACACTGGGGCCTTCAAGGGTGGCAACGTTACGAACCTGCTTGGCCGCAGTGGTATTGCCGTAGCTGTCATAACCTCGCTGGGACCAGGCCACCAGCTCGCTGGCGTTGGGGGTGTAGGTCGCGGGATCGATACTGGCGCCAAATCCGCTCTTCAGGCGGAACACATCGGTGGTATTGCCGTTGGCATCGAACTTATACAGGGTGTAATTCCCGTTGAGATCCTTGACCTTTCCCGGGGCGCCGAAGGCGTTAAAGTTACTGTATTCAACCGTAGCACCCGATGGTTGGGTGATGCGGATCACGTTGCCGTTGCTGTCGTAGTCATACAAGGTAGTCAGCCCCATCGGGCTGATCATCTTGGTGCGCAACATCGGGTCGTTGGGGTCTTCGTACTCGTAGCTGTTCTCTGCACCGTTCTCAGCAATGACTTTTTCAGGATTGCCGGATTTGTCGAAGAAGGAGGTACGGGTGAACCCTCTTTCGTTGATGGTGACCGTTTCACGCCGGTAGTCGTTGTACCGGAAGGTCATGGAGTGACCTAAGCTGTCGGTATGCCGAAAGACCTTGCCGTTGGCATAGTATTCAAAGGTCATCCCATTGCCGCGGGGGTGCTTGAAGGCCTTCAACTTATGGGCAAGATTAGACCCGTCCGCCGTGGTGTAATAGGTATAGGTCTTAGGAGCCTGCTTCCCTTCTACAGCTAATGGGCTAAGCACTGCGGTCAAGTCGCCGTCTATAAATTGGTATTGTACCTGGCGACCGGTCCAGTCTTGAACACTGGTGAGATACTTGCCGGTATAGGTAAAGGTCAACGCCCGGTTCAACCCGTCCTTGACCTCGGCCAACTTTCCATTGGTGTAGCTTAAGGTAATCTGGTTGCCATTCCGGTCCTCGATCTTGGTCAGCATGGCAACCTGATCCACGGTCCCGGCCATGCTTTCAAAGGTGTAGGTCACCCCTCCCTTTTCCCGAATGGTATAGGTCCCGTCCCCTTCGCGCTTTACCGTCATATAGACGCCATCGGGGTTACCGAAGGTTGTGTTCTGGGGAACGCCGGAGGAGTTGCCCGTTACGGTGAAGAATTTGGTCCCTCCGGAGCCATCGGTCCAGGTCGCAGACGAGGTTACACCGTCGCTGTCCCCAGAATCCACCTGGCTATTGGCATTGTCATCGTTAAAGGTCAGGTAATGGTTAAAGCTGTGCGTCCAACCGTGCCCCATCGGGCCGTCCTCCGGCCCACGGCTGTTGTACGAACGTTCAAACACAAGCGCAAGGCCACCCCGCCCCGGGATGCCGAGATCGGTTTCGACATGATATAAGTTGCCTGTCGCCAGGTTGACAGGGTCACCTCCCCAGGAAACATGAGGGTTGTAGCCGTTTGAAAAGGTGGTGGAATTAATGGGGCTGGAATTCTCCCAACTCCAACTACTGGAGCCGGAGGAACTGCTGGGAGGGGTGTAGGTACTTTGATAACCACTGTCTGAAACCGGATTGTACGTTGACGCAGGCTGTGTTGAACCGACAGTGTAACCGCCGGCATAATCGCCACCTATAATATAGGCCCCCGCCATTAGAGACCCGGTATTCAAGCCCGCAGCAAAAACTCTTCCTGTCCAGTTGTCGTAACGGATCAGACTGCGTGGGATTCGGAGGCTGTAACCCTGATCGATATAATTAATCTTCAGATCGTTGACCGCTGCGCTGGAGTAGTTGAGAGAGGCGTCTGCGTTACTGGTGAATTTAGAACTATGGGCAGCCCAATTCGAACTGTCCAGCGTGAGGACCTCAATCCCCATCTCGTTGGCAAATTGCAGCCCCCTTACAGTAGACACTGCATCCAGTTGAGCATTCTCCTGCCATATGTAGGATTCGTAGGCCGACATCGCATAGCCGGTAAGCTCAAAGTACTCAAAATCGAGGTCCCCCGTTGTCAAATCTACACCACGATCCTGCCCACCAGGGACATCAATGAGAAACCCTGCCCGGTTCACTGCAAACGGCAGGTCAAAAAGGTATTCGACTTTCATCTTGGCCGTTGTAAGACCCAGATGGTTACCGTTCTCGCCTGAATTATGGTACATGCTGCCGACCCGTTTGGAAGAATCGGAGATATGACGCATGTATTTCAGGCCGACAAGATGAAGGAACTCCCCTTCGGTTTCTTCAAGATTGGTGTTGGGGTCGGCAGTATTGCGCACGGTGGAAATGAGCTTGGCTGCACGATCCGCCAAAAGCCGATTGGAAGCCTGGAAACCATAAGCCTGCAAGGCGTGGAGGCCTGCAGCATGTATGTTGTTGTAGGTGATCCTGTTGATTTCCCCGACTTCTTCCGAGGACACGGTCAATGTTAGTTGGTTGCTTTCGGAACAAAGCCCTAAGGAGGTTGTGCCTTGGGCAACGACATTGCTCTCGGAGCGGATGACCGGGACGACGTTGATGGTGCAGGGCATGGACGATTCCATGTTCCCATCGGTTTGCCAGGCCGTCAGAGCGGTTTGGTCTGCCGCAGTCGCCCCCTCAAAGGAAAGGGTTGTACGGTTAAGGATTGTTCCAGGGAGGGAAAGAGACACCTGCGCCAGAGAACTACCGGAGCTGTTCTTAGCATCAATACTAAATTTAATCCGGTGAGAATCGGGCAAGGAGGCTGTTTCCGACGAGTTGATTCCTCCACCCCAATCGGTAAAACCGACGACCTCATAAGGTAGCGAGACGGGCAGTATATCCAATTTCAAGGGAACCTTCGTTCCCTTATAGGGGACATCTTCTATCGTATTGTTTGCGTAAGCTGGCGGCAGGGAGGTAATTTCGGAAATGGCCTGATCTTCAAAAGCCTCATGCGGCATTTCTTTGGTACGTTTGGCGAGATAGGCGTCGTAATCAAAACTGAGATTCGCGACAATACCGTCTTGATATTCTTTATTTTCAAAGCTGGGGTCAAGAGGGATCCAGCGGTGACCGGCGTTGTCACTTTTCACCCCGCGGTAGTGTGCGTAGGGCAAACAGGCCTGCACCCATACATGGTTCATCTGAACAACATTTGTAGACTCATTCAAAGAAACAGCTATTCTGCCGTTAGCCAAAATAAATGCTGCGGCTCTGTATGATTTGGCTCCTGTCCAATCCAACACGCGTGGATCACCCTCAAATCGCACCACCCCTTTAACATATTGAGCCGGAATATTTGACGCGCGCAGGAGGGCAATAAGAAGGGAGGCTTGGTCTGTAGGGTTCCCCGATCCACTTACAAGGGTTCCCATCGCCCCCTTCAACGACCCTTGGTAGGGCTCGAAACCAATCTCATTGGCGACATAGTTGTAGATCTTTGCAGGAGAGTATTGAAGCTGCCGAGCCAGGTCCCGAATCTCTTGAGTCAGTTCAATATCGGGCGTTTCAGCAAGATCCGCCGCCGTGTAACTACAGACGGCAGCCTCTTCAGGGGTCAGTTCCGGGTTCTCGAATTGCGCATCTCCCAGTTCCGCATAGACGTTCCTGGTTGGTGAACAAAACTCACTCAGGTACTTAGGTTGAGTAATTAAGTGATCGATTACTGGGGGTTGCAGCGGGGATTTATCATACGTCCAGGTCGGGACGGGCGCTTGATTAAGCGGCTTATTGCTTTGCCGATTTTGCCTTCTAAGTTTACGCAGTTCGGCGCGGGCCTTTTTTAAAGCTTGACGTCTTTCTTTCTTTGTCGTCGCCTTACGTACGTCCTTAAGGGACTTTCGCACACGCTCAAAACGACTATCGACTTTCTGTTGAAAGCGATCCCATTCTTCAACCTTTTGGGTTAATCCGAGAGAAACAAGCTTGTCTCGAACAGGCCGAAACCGCTTGCGGAATTCTTTTTTCAACCCATCGAACTCGTACTCTTTACTCTCAAGCAAATTGACCTTTGCGGCCAAACGAGCGGCTCTATTTTTTTTCCTTTTCAGCTTTCTCTTTGCAGAACGAATGGGCTCCCGGAAAGACTCTTCCGAGCTTTCATTCAGCACTTCCATGTCCTGAATAAAGCGATCGGCCTCGCTCAGGTGATCCTCAACTGCTTTTAATAGGGGACTGGGCTTGCGCTTTTGGCGTTCATGAACCAACTTCCGGACAACCTCTGCATCAATTTCAGGAAGTTTTGGCTCTTCTGCCCATGCGACTAATGGGCTGAACAAAGAAACAACAAGGCACATGCCAATCCAAATACGAAAATTCATAACATCCCCTCTTGAGCACACCGCTTTCGGCGCCCCTCTCAGCAGAAAGTTGCTAAAGAAAATATCTTTGTAAATTGTGAAAAGGCCCATCTGTGAGAAAATGGCAATCCGTCGAACCTCCAGCCATTGCCTCCAACAGACCAATAATCGTTTATGCAGTTTCTCCTCTATTGCGGAGAGGAAAATCGCAAACACATAAGCGGTACCAGTAGCATGGAAAGCCCCAAGCTCCTCTCAATGACACTCCCTCTGTTAAGGAACGAGACAGAGAAACCGAAGAACTTCTTGCCTGAAAGCTAAAAGTATTCTTCCTGCAGCCCGATGAAGGCGGCGTTGCAGTTGTTACTATGCGAATAAAACCGTGCTTTCTTCCCAGTCATGTATGTATGCCAAGGCATACCCATGAAGGAGCTTGTAGCGGGTTTCAGTCATTAAGCTTTTTTCGACCCATACCGTGTCATTACATTCATGGTTGTCATGGGTATAACCTTCGTTCAGGTACATGATGACCTGGTCTGCGTTCCCATTGCCGATCTTGATGCCTTTTATCGTTCCGTAACCGATATTTCCAGCAAACGCTGAGGCGACAACACAACTCGAGAGAATGGCTACAATGATCAACGCATGTTGAATAGCCCTTGTTCATCGAAAAATAAAAAAGCCGCAACAAGACCCCGTTTGGGCCTATTGCGGCTTTCGATACAATTGTTGCAGGCACTGAACCATGGCCCCCTCCATCAAAAAATCATGAGATAAAACGACAAACGCTAGAAGGATAAGCAAACCCCAGCACGACAATCAACTTAAATTTTTTAAATAAAATCAGTCATTTAAAACATTTTTGGTAATATTACTTCTCTCGTCTCTGTTTGGAGAATTGGAAGGCGTAAGAAAGGTTTTCTCTAGAGCTTTTTGAATAAAAGGAAGAATGTCTACGATACCTTTTTGTGGCTCCGCAACTCGAAAAGGGATTCATAGACGCTCCCAGGAGAACCCTTCCTCCCTGGAATGAATTGGTGTGTCAGTCGGCCAGGTTATCAACGCCCTGTTTGATGACCTCTGTCACGCTTCCGGTTCTTGTTTTGCGTCACCAACTCGGTATTTTGCAGATCCACTGCTTTGTTCAAGGAGCGGCAATGTTTTACCCCGGTCGCAACCCGGTCAGACGATCCTTATGGATGCTGTCAAAGGGAGAGCGACCGGTTAAAGGGCTGGGGCACTACCACAAATAGGCCGTGAATTTAGCGGTCTGCGGGATAAAACCGATTCAAATGAAAATCGGTGTTTTTTTATTAAAGTTCCTTCGAAAGGGGCCGATAAGAGCAACAGACGGAACCCGGAGAACGCAATCATCCATGGACCCCGGCAGCGTCTGAACGTTCTTGGGCAAGGCGCCCGAAGAAAACTTTCACGGAGGAAAAAATGGCTCTGACAATTAATACCAACATCGCTTCATTGAATGCGCAGCGGAATCTGGGATCGTCCCAGTCGATGCTGAACACCTCTCTGCAGCGGCTGTCGTCGGGTCTGCGGGTCAACAGCGCCAAGGACGATGCTGCTGGTTTAGCGATCTCTGACCGTATGACCTCACAGATCCGAGGTCTGAATCAGGCCGCACGTAACGCCAATGATGGCATTTCCATGGCGCAGACTGCTGAAGGTGCCCTGCAGGAGGTCACCAATATTCTGCAGCGGATGCGCGAACTGGCAGTTCAGTCGAGTAACGGTACCAACAGCTCCGATGACCGTGCTTCTCTGAACGCTGAAGTGACCCAGTTGAAGGCCGAGATCGACCGGATTGCCAACAACACCAAGTTTAACGGGAAGGTGATCCTCTCCGGTGCTTTTTCGGCCGCCGGTCTGGTCTTCCAGGTGGGTGCGGACAAGGGCGAAATCGTCTCGGTGAAGGTGGCCGGCGCGACGGCTAACAAACTTGCGATTTCCACCACTACCGTCGATACCTTCACCAATGCACAGACCGCTATCGGTGCTGTCGATGCCGCTATCAAGACTATCGACACCATTCGAGGCGATCTGGGTGCGGTGCAGAATCGACTGGAATCGACCATCTCCAACCTGCAGAACGTCTCCGAAAATATTTCGGCGGCCCGTAGCCGAATCCTGGATGCCGATGTGGCCCAGGAGACCTCGAACCTGACCAAGGCCAATATCCTGCAACAGGCCGGTGTGTCGGTTCTTTCTCAGGCCAACCAGTCACCGCAGTTGGCTCTGTCCCTTCTTCAGGGGTAAAATTCCATCCTTTCAAACGCACTGAATTCTCGATCAGGGCGGCTTCAATGAAGCCGCCTTTTTTCTTTCCCTGTCAAAAAAAATAAATATAAATACCTTTTTTTGCTAAAGTTTTTCTTCGAGTTGGTCGATACGATAACCAAGGAGCGGTACTGCCGGTAGCGTTAAACCATGGATACGGCGGACCGACTGGTTCAACTGTGAGCCTGGCGCTCGCAGGATCATTCACGGAGGAAAAAATGGCACTGACAATCAACACAAACATCGCTTCATTGAATGCGCAGCGGAATCTGGGGACCTCCCAGGGCCTGTTGAACACCTCTCTGCAGCGGCTGTCTTCGGGCCTTCGGGTCAACAGTGCTAAGGATGATGCCGCCGGGCTCGCAATTTCAGACCGTATGACCTCTCAGGTCAGGGGTTTGAATCAGGCTGCTCGGAACGCCAACGACGGCATTTCCATGGCACAGACAGCAGAAGGCGCACTGCAAGAGGTTACCAACATCCTGCAACGGATGCGTGAACTCGCGGTTCAGTCGAGTAACGGCACCAATACCACGGCCGACAGACAGTCTCTGGATGCTGAGGTTCTGCAACTGAAGGCCGAGATCGACCGGATTGCCAACAACACCAAGTTCAACGGGAAGGTCCTGTTGGATGGTACCTTCTCCGGTACCGGGTTGGTCTTCCAGGTGGGCGCTGACCAGGGCGAGATCGTTTCGGTTCAGGTCGGGGCGGGAACCAACCTGGCTCTCGGAACCGCTGCTACCACCGTTAGCACCTTTGCGGAAGCTCAGAGCGCCATCGGTGTGGTCGATGCGGCGATCAAGAAGATCGATACCCTGCGCGGTGACCTGGGTGCGATCCAGAATCGCCTCGAATCGACCATCTCCAACCTGCAGAACGTTGCTGAGAATATTTCGGCGGCTCGCAGTCGGATCCTGGATGCAGACGTGGCCCAGGAGACATCCAATCTGACCAAGGCCAATATTCTGCAACAGGCCGGAGTGTCGGTTCTGGCCCAGGCTAACCAATCCCCGCAGTTGGCTTTGTCCCTGCTCCAGGGATAAGGAAGTCCGATTCCATGAAGAGAGAGGCCGTTGACAGCGGCCTCTTTTTTTATGCCCTTGAAAGGAGGTGAGGGGCTCTGCTAAGAATGGCAGAACTCTTTTTTGGGGGAACCCATGAGTAAGCCGGCCAAAAAATACAGCCAGGCAGCGCGGTTGCACGATGTCATCCGAATTCTGGAAGCGCGTTACGGTGCCACCGTGGATGAACTGGCCGAGGAATGTCAGGTCACCCGCCGTACGGTCTATCGAGACCTGGATGCCATTCGCCAGGCCGGCTATCCGTTGGTTCCGGAACGGGAGCCGGACGGGCGGGTCCTGTATCGGTTCCTGACCGGATTCAAGCGGATGTCCCCCATCACCTTTTCGGTGGAAGAGCTGATGACCCTCTATTTTTGTCGGGGCCAGTTGGATTTTCTCAAAGGTACACCGTTTGAGGACGACCTTGCGGCGATTTTCGGAAGGATCCGCTCCAGCCTGCCACCTCGCTCTGTCGCCCATCTTGAACGAATTGCTTCAGCGGCTGCCCCTCGTTTCCAGGGGGTGCGGGACTATTCCGACAAGGCCGACCTGCTGAAGACGTTGCG
>JANQIN010000209.1 GCA_028282145.1 Thermodesulfobacteriota bacterium
TACCGCTGTTGCCGTCAATCCGGAAGACGACCAGTATAAAGATCTGATCGGGAAAACTATCCTCCTGCCCCTCGTTGACCGCGAAATTCCGATCATTGCCGATGAGTACGTCGATTCCGAATTCGGTTCCGGTGCGGTCAAGATTACTCCGGCTCACGATTTCAATGACTTTGAAATCGGTAAGCGCCACAATCTGGCCAACATCAATGTTCTGGACAAGTCCGGCCTCATAAATGAAAACGGTGGCGCCTATCAGGGGCTGGACCGCTACGAGGCACGCAGGAGGGTCGTTGCCGATCTGGAAACCTCCGGGCTTCTGGAAAAGATCGATGACTACAGCAACTCGGTCGGGGAATGCTACCGCTGCCGGGACGTTATCGAGCCTTATATGTCCAAGCAGTGGTATGTCAAAGTCGGACCTTTGGCCGAAAAGGCCTCTGCAGCCGTTCGCACTGGTGAAACCCGGATCGTTCCGGCCCAGTGGGAAAAGACCTACTTTGAATGGATGGACAATATTCAGGACTGGTGCATCAGTCGGCAGATCTGGTGGGGGCACCGTATTCCGGCCTGGTATTGTGATGTCTGTGATCAGATTACGGTTTCGATGGAGGATGCAACCCTTTGTGCTCACTGTGGCTCAGAGGAGATCCGGCAGGAAACGGATGTTCTGGACACCTGGTTCTCCTCAGCCCTCTGGCCTTTTTCAACCATGGGGTGGCCGGACTCTACCGAGACACTGAAGAAATTTTACCCGACCACCTGCCTGGTGACCGGATTCGACATTCTCTTTTTCTGGGTGGCTCGAATGATGATGATGGGCCTCAAGTTCATGGAGGATGTGCCTTTCAGAGACGTTTATATACATGCTCTGGTGCGAGATGCCCAAGGCCAGAAGATGTCGAAATCCAAGGGGAATGTCATTGATCCTCTTGGAGTCATTGAGGAGTATGGTGCAGACGCCTTCCGATACACCCTGGCCGCATTCGCAGCCATGGGCCGAGATATCAAACTTGCCCCGGAACGGATTGCCGGTTACCGTAACTTTGCCAACAAGCTCTGGAATGCAAGCCGTTTTGCCCTCATGAACATGGAAGGGTTTAAACCTGCAGGCTCTTTGACCGATTATGAGTTGTCCCGCGCGGATCACTGGATCCTTGCTCGTCTTGAAAAAGTGGCGACAGAAACGAATGCTTCTCTGCAAGGGTATAAATTCAATGAGGCGGCTTCCGCACTTTACAGTTTCACCTGGAATGAATTCTGCGACTGGTATATCGAACTGGTAAAAGAAGACCTCTACGGAGAGGATGCTGCGGCCAGGGAACGGGCTCAAAACGTTGTGTTTCATGTGTTGGAGCGCCTTTTGCGGTTACTTCACCCGTTTATGCCATTTATTACCGAAGAGATCTGGCAGGCTCTGCCGGGTAAGCGTCCCGCAGAATCGATTATGGCAGCAGCCTATCCTGAAACTGCCGAAGCCGAATTTAATGACACCGAGGTCGAGGTCATGGAGCGGCTTATGGCGGTGGTCGGGGCGATCCGAAACGTTCGTGGAGAAATGGCTCTCCCCCCCGGCAAGAAAATCCCGGTCCTGCTGGATTGCAAATCCCAATCCGATGTGGATGAGATGAACCAGGGAGCCTCTTACATTCAGGCACTTGCCCGCGTTGAAAGTTTGACTGCAGCGATTCAGGTCGATCGCCCCAAAGGCGCAGCGACCCAAGTTGCCGGGCAAATTGAAGTCCTTATCCCACTGGCCGGACTGATTGATCTGGATGAAGAGGAGAAACGGCTGTCCAAGGAGATTGCCAAGGTCCGGAAGGACGTTGACTTTTTTACCAAGAAACTGTCCAACGAAAAATTTGTTGCCAACGCTCCTCCCCAGGTCCTGGAAAAAGACCGTGGAAAATTGGCCGATGCAGAAGAAAAAAGAGCGATCCTTCAGGCCAGCCTGGAAAGAATCCTTGCGCTGAAATAAAACAGCAGAAAGGCCACCCAACAGGGTGGCCTTTCTGCTGAATCCGGTTAAAACTCGAATCGGGTTTGTGTCCCGTCCTGAAAGAACGCCTCCTCCAGGGTCAGATCGATCTTTACTGTTCGTTGTCTGGCGGCTTTTTTCAGACGGCGATAAACCTCTCCCAGCTTTCCGTTATATTCCTTCCACAGAATTTCCTGTGTATAAGAAACGGTTGTCGATTGAGTGTCCCCACTTTCGCAGGAAAAAGTTTCCTGATGCAGAGTTTGGCCCTGAAGGTTGTAAAGTTGAACTCTGTAGCTTAGACAGGCAATTTCCGATACGGTGTTGTTTTGGAACACAAACTGAGCCACCACATGGGCTCTTTTTGTTTTATCCCTGCGCTTCAGGTCCTGTGGAAACCAGCGGATAGAATACTCGGCCAATTGGACGGGGATCGGGGGGAGGCCCTCCGTCACAACAGGCTTTGGAACGATCTTTTCAACCGAAGGACGCCAGATATACCCTTCCAGTTGTAGACGAAGCCAGTCACCCTGGCGTTGCAATACTTTGCCACGGCTTTCGCGTTGAATCTCTGCGATAGCTAGACCGTCCGGTGTCGAAAGAAGAGTCTCCCCTTGAGGTAGTAGCCGATCCTCCATCTTTTCGGACTCTCCGATGGAAGGAGTGACGGTTGCCGTTATTGCCGCAAGAAGAAGCCAGAAAACCTTCATGATTCCATTTTCCCCTTGAGGAACAGGCTGGTGACTTGATCACGGAAAAGTGTTGCGCCCCCACGAGCAGGGTGACGCATACGAATATGGTCTATCTTCCGGGATTCTAACAGGTGAGAGGCTTTCCGCCCAAGCGCCAGAATACGGGCTTCAGGGAAAAGGGCAAGAAACCTCTGCAGAACCGAGAACCCTTGCGATATCTCGTGGCCCCGGGGAGTACGGTTACTTAACGGCCCTTTCATCGGGTCGATCGGATGCCAGGGGAAGGCGTTCCAGAATACAAACTCCTCGGGTGGACACCCGGTGTCAAGAACGGTCTGCCAGACGATTGTCGCCGTAGGCTCGGTGAACCCGTTAGGACGAAGAGTGCTGCGGCTGGTCTGTTGTCCTTGCAAAGCCCCGATAGCCATAGCTGAGGTCAACCCTTTGTCTGCCAGTTTCCCGGTGAGAATCCGCTCAGACGTCATGGGAATGCCGGTAAACCGCCCCCCTTGAAAGCCGATAGCCTCTGCAAGAAGGATAAATCGCGCTTTCCCCCAACGAAGTGACAGGTAGGCTTCCAACTGTCGGCGCCGGATTCGGTCTGTTTGGGTGCTTTCGTCAACGTCCGGGTTTGTCCCCCACCAGGGGTTGACGATATCAGGGCTTTCGGGCGCTGCTTGCAGAAGCTTGATAAACTGCCGGATCATCCTTTCTTTACTCAATCTACGTTCCTCCTTGAGGGGCCTCTCACCTTAACAAGAGTTCCGGGAATCCACAATGTCCTTGGCGTCGTTCGGATTAAATGACTCTGCAGATATTTACTGGGTGCAGTTCGGGATAAGTTTAGGTACAATGAAACAAAATCGCACCGGAAAGGTTATCTATGAAAACGGCATTCAGGTGCCTTGGATTGCTTTTTTTGTTGATTGGGGTCCCCTTCGCCGTTTTTCCCATGGGGGATAAGGAGACGTTGATTCCGGCAGGCCCTGGTGCTCAGTTGAACCAGCCGGCGCCGGAATTCTCTTTGAAAAACCTGGCGGGGAATTCTGTGTCGTTGCAGGATTATCGAGGACGGGTTGTGCTGGTGAATTTCTGGGCTTCGTGGTGCCCGCCCTGTGATATGGAGATCCCCAGCCTGTCGGCCCTGGCAGAAAATTACCGAGAAAAGGGGGTCGTGGTCCTTGCCATTAACGTGGAGCGGATTGCCAAAGAGAGACTGGCAGCGTTCCTTTCCAGCAGACCGCACCAATTTTCTACACTTCTTGACCCTTCCAGGGAAACCCAGTTTGCCTATGGGGTACGGAAACTGCCGGAAACCTTTCTGGTCGACCAGAATGGAGTTGTGATAAAACGCTATATCGGCGCCCGGGATTGGATGGCGTCGGATATTACCCGAACCCTCGATTTTCTGCTTGGAGGATAGGCTCTTATGGCGAATACCGCCGATCTGACATTCTGGGTTTCCTTCTCTGCAGGGATAGCCTCCTTTTTTTCTCCCTGTGTTCTGCCGCTCATTCCATCCTATCTGTCCTATATCACCGGACTCTC
>JANQIN010000215.1 GCA_028282145.1 Thermodesulfobacteriota bacterium
CGCCTAAGTCCTTCACCTGATCGACCACCCGGCGGAGAAAAATCGGCCGGATAAAGGCGTGGCCGCCCTTTTCGCCGAAATGGAGCTTGATCGCTGTCAGGTCGCCGTCTTTCACAACGCCGTCGATCCCGGCAGTGGCCAGCAGCCGTTGCAGTTTCTGCAGCAGATTCTCCTGGGAATTGACCCGCAGGTCGGCCATCCAGACGGTGCTCTTCATAGTCTCCTCCTGTGGTACAATCGCGATGTCATTCTCGCACAGCTTACAGAAGGGAATGGCAGGAATCCAGTTTTGACCGATCGATTGTGTGACAAAAAGGAGCCACCCGTATGTCGACCCTGGTGAAAAGCCCTCTGCCGGAATTGCAGGCGATGCAGCAGAAGATGGAAGAGAGTTTAGAAGAAGGGCAGAAAAACGCCGGACTCCAACCGCAGACAACAGGCTGGCAGCCTCAGGCCGATCTGTGGGAGGACGAGGAAAACCTGGTGATCGAGATCGAGCTGCCGGGGGTCGATCAGCAGGGGATCGATGTGCAGATCGAAGGGCAGACACTGGTGGTGCAGGGGGAGCGGTCCCTGCCGACGGTGGAAGGACGCAGCTACCGGCGGGTGGAGCGAAGCTACGGCCGATTCAGCCGCCAATTCAATCTCCCCGAAGGGATCGAGCGAGGACGTATCCGGGCCCAGTGGGACCACGGCCTGTTACGTATCGAACTTCCCAAGGGCGGCCTTCAGCAGCCGCTCCAGATCCGCGTTGAATCGGTCGATTAGTGTCCTGAACGAGCTAACCGCACAGGACATTAGTCGTCGGCGCCAAAGGCCCCGGCGGCATCGGCGGGGGACAGATCCGGGTCGCTACCGTCGTGCTTCACATAAACGGTCCGGCTCGGGAAGGCGATCTCGATCCCCATTCCTTCTAAGATCTTCATAATCTGCAGGTGTACGTCCTGCCGCGCGTCCAGGTAGTCCTCCCACACGGTGGTGGAGGTGAAGCAGTAGACCTGGATGTCGAGGCTGGAGGCATTGAACTCGGTAAAGTGCACCAGCCAGAAGTCCTGATGGATCGCCGGGTGAGTCCGCAACATCTCGCGGATCGCTTCCACCGCCTGCTCCATCTGCGCGGGCGTTGTTTCGTAGCTGACGCCGACCATCAGCTTGATCCGCCGCTTGGGCATGCGGCTGAAGTTGTTGACCGCCAGATTTGACAGCACACTGTTGGGTACGGTGATCAGGGTCTTGGCAAAGGTCCGAATCTTGGTCGACCGGAAGCCGACCTCCTCTACCACCCCTTCAATATCCCCCGCTTTGATCCAGTCTCCCAGATGGAAAGGCCGATCAACCAGGATCATCACCGAGCCGAAGAGGTTGGCCAGGGTATCCTTTGCCGCCAGGGCGACGGCCAGGCCACCGATCCCCAGAGAGGCGAGAACGCCGGAGATCGAATAGCCGAGGTTCTGGATCAGCATCAGGGCGGCCATAAAGAAGATAAAGGCCCGAATCCCTTTACGCATGAACGGCAGCAGGTGATCGTCCAGCAGAGAGTCGGTCTGCTTGGTCCAGCGGCCGAGCCACTGTTCCAGGATCGACACCATATTGAACAGGAACCAGGCGATGGTCAGGGTAAAGGCGACGGTAATGGCGTTTTCCGCCCCCAGTCGGAAATCCATCGGTTTTTGCGGGAGCTGAAGGATTCGGGTGGCCATATCGAGGCCGCCGATCAGGATCAGCATCTCCGCCGGGCGACGGCTGAGCTTGAAGAAGAGGTCGTCGGTCTGGGTGGAGGTCCGTTTGGCCAGTTTGGGGAGGGTGGTGGTAAAGAGGTAGCGCACGATCCGCTTGATAATCAGGGCGACAAAGAGTGCCCCGAAGGCGGTCGCAAACCGTGCCAGACTGATCCCCAGAAAGGTCTGGTCCAGCACACCAACAACGTCATTCCACAACTGCTCCATGATTGTTCCCTTCGGTCACTGTGCCAACCCCCTCTCCATGGAGTTTGGCACTCCGCTTCACAAAAAGCGCGGTTTTTGTTTCGCTGCAAAAACAACGTTCTCCTTGTTTTTGGCTCGTCCCTCCTTGGGCTCGACCCTCTTGCGTGGCAGCCAGCCTAAGTTCTCGAAATTTTTACCAGATGGGGAACGGCTGCGCAAGGAGAGGAGGTGAAAGAGGGACGAAATCTGTTACAATTAGCTGACGTCAAATTTTCCGAGGAGGAATGCAATGGCTGAACAAACCTTTAACGCCCGCCGCACCCTGGCGGTGGGGGATAAAACCTTTGATTACTACGCGCTGCAGGCGTTGACCGAGGCGGGGCGGGGAGAGGTGGAGCGTTTGCCGTTTACCCTCAAAGTGCTCCTGGAGAACCTGCTCCGGTTTGAGGATGGGGAAACGGTCATGCCCGACGATATCCATGCCATTGTCGACTGGCTGGACTCCAGGAAATCCGACCACGAGATCGCCTACCGCCCGGCCCGGGTGCTGATGCAGGACTTTACCGGTGTCCCTGCGGTGGTCGACCTGGCCGCCATGCGCGACGCGGTCAAACGGGCTGGTGGTGACCCGAAGAAGATCAATCCCCAGATCCCTGTCGATCTGGTCATCGACCATTCGGTGATGGTCGACAAATACGCCGCCCCCGAAGCTTTCCAGGCCAATGTCGACCTGGAGATGGAACGGAACCGCGAACGGTACATGTTCCTCCGCTGGGGCCAGACTGCCTTCGATAACTTCCGCGTCGTTCCTCCCGGCACCGGGATCTGCCATCAGGTGAACCTGGAATATCTGGCCCGCACCGTGTGGCAGGAGGAGAAGAACGGCACCAGGCTGGCTTATCCGGATACATTGGTCGGCACCGACAGCCACACCACCATGATCAACGGTCTGGCAGTGCTGGGTTGGGGGGTCGGCGGTATCGAGGCCGAAGCGGCGATGCTGGGGCAGCCGATCTCCATGCTGATTCCCGAGGTGGTCGGTTTCCGCTTTACCGGCAAGCTCAACGAGGGTGTCACCGCCACCGACCTGGTGCTGACCGTGACCCAGAAACTGCGCGAGTTCGGCGTGGTCGGAAAGTTCGTCGAGTTTTTCGGCGAAGGTCTGGGACAGATGACCCTGGCCGACCGGGCCACGATCGCTAATATGGCCCCCGAATACGGCGCCACCTGCGGATTCTTCCCCATCGACGATGTCACCTTGGACTACCTCCATCTCACCGGCCGTCCCGACGGCACCGCCGAACTGGTGGAGGCCTACGCCAAGGCGCAAGGGCTGTGGCGGGACGATAACGCGCCCGAGCCGGTTTATACCGACGTTCTCGAGCTGGACCTGTCTACCGTGCAACCGAGCCTGGCCGGCCCCAAGAAACCGCAGGATCGGGTCACCTTGTCCGACCTGAAAGCGGCGACCGCCGCCTGCATCCCTGAAGGGGCGAAAGACACGTCGGCCCCTATTGCCGGAATGGACGCCCACCTCAATCAGGGCGACGTGGTCATCGCCGCTATCACCTCCTGCACCAATACCTCCAACCCCGCAGTGATGATGGGGGCCGGGCTGGTGGCGAAGAAGGCGGTGGAAAAAGGGTTGGTTCAGAAGCCCTGGGTGAAGACTTCCCTCGCCCCCGGCTCCAAGGTCGTCACCGACTACCTGGAGAAGGCCGGTCTGCAGGCCTATCTCGATCAGCTCGGCTTCAACGTCGTCGGCTACGGTTGTACCACCTGCATCGGTAATTCCGGTCCGCTGGTCGGCCCGGTGGCCGATGCCATCGCCGCCGAAGATCTGACCGTCTGCTCGGTCCTGTCGGGCAACCGGAACTTCGAAGGGCGGGTCCATTCCCAGACCAAGGCCAACTGGCTCGCCTCACCGCCGCTTGTCGTGGCTTATGCTCTGGCCGGGACCACCCATGTCGATCTGGACACCGAGCCTCTGGGCACCGACAAAGATGGGAACCCGGTCTATCTCAAAGACATCTGGCCGTCCAACGCCGAAGTCGATGCCGCCGTGGCAACCGTTTCGGCCGATATGTTCCGCCGGAAGTACGCCGATGTCTTTGCCGGCGAGCCGAGCTGGCAAAACCTGCCGATCCCCGAAGGGGAAACCTACGCCTGGGACCCCGAATCGACCTACGTCAAGGAACCGAGCTTCTTTGAACTGCGGCCCAAGGCCGGGGCCGGCTTGCCGGGGGTGAAGAACGCCCGCCTGCTGGCCAAGCTGGGCCACTTTATCACCACCGACCATATCTCACCCGCCGGGGCGATCCTGGCCAGTACCCCCGCCGGTGTCTACCTGCGCAGCAAGGGGGTGAACGCCGCCGATTTCAACAGTCTCGGATCCCGTCGTGGCAACCATGAGGTGATGATGCGCGGCACCTTCGGCAATATCCGGTTGAAGAACGAACTGGCCCCCGGTACCGAGGGCGGCTTCACCGTTCATCAGCCGAGCGGTGAGGAGACCACCATCTTCGACGCTTCCATGAAGTACCAGGAAGAAGGTGTACCCTTATTGGTGGTGGCCGGTAAGGCTTATGGCACCGGCTCCAGCCGCGACTGGGCTGCCAAGGGAACTCTTTTGCTGGGTGTGAAAGCGGTTATTACCGAAAGCTACGAACGGATTCACCGCTCCAATCTGGTGGGGATGGGAATTCTGCCGCTGCAGTTCAAGGAAGGCACTACCCGCGAGACCCTGGCGCTGGACGGTACCGAGACCTTCGATCTGGTGGGACAAGATACTGCCATCGAACCGCGGCAGGACGTCACCCTGGTAATCCACCGGGCCGACGGTGCGGAGGAGAAGATCGTGGTCGACTGCCGCCTCGATACCGCCAACGAGATTCAGTACTATCTCAACGGCGGCATTCTTAATTTCGTGCTGCAGAACCTGATGGCCGATTAAAAACGGCTGTTGTTCAGATCCAAAGGCCCGGATATTGCGCATCCGGGCCTTTTTAACATCCTTACCGATCAGACCTTTGAGGGCTCTATGGATATCCTGAAAACACTCTTTCTCTTTGTGCTCACCGCCCTGGCGGAGATCATCGGTTGTTATCTGCCCTACCTCTGGTTGAAGGAGGGCAAGTCCCCTCTGTTATTGATCCCTGCGGCCCTCAGCTTTGCCGCCTTTGCCTGGCTGCTCACCCTGCACCCCCATGCCGCCGGTCGTGTGTATGCGGCCTATGGCGGTGTCTATATCAGTGTCGCCCTGCTGTGGCTCTGGGCGGTCGACTCCATTCGACCGACCGTTACGGATGTTGTCGGTGTCGGCGTCTGCCTGATCGGTATGCTGATCATCATGTTTGGGCCCAAGCATATTTGAACTCCCCACGCTGAATAAAGGACAGGGCCCGGATATGGACATCGGGTCTTTTCTCCAATTGGGGTCGCAGTCACCTGGGTGACCACGGCCCCATTCAATACGCTCATATTTTCTTAAAATGTTATGTTATATTATAACGGTTGCAAATTTTCTGGAGGCAAACCATGGATATCAATCAGCAATCAAATGAAAAGACATTTGATGTCATTATCGTCGGAGCGGGTGCCTCTGGGATGGGTGTTGCTATTGTCCTGGATAAGATCGGAATCGATTATCTGATCTTGGAAAGGGACGCTGTCGGAGCTTCCTTTCGGAAGTGGCCGAAAGAGACACGGTTCATCTCCCCGTCGTTTACCGGCAATTTCTTCGGCATGCCCGATTTGAATGCGATCTCCCCGGAAACCTCCCCGGCCTATAACCTGTTGACCGAACACCCCTCAGGGAAGGAGTACGCCGAATACCTGGAAGGGATTGCGGAGTTCTATCAGCTCAAGATCGAGACCAAGGTGGCGGTGCAAAGGGTCCAGAAGGAGACGTCCTTTTTCCGGATAAAGACCGACAAGGGAGACTACAAAAGTCGCTGCCTTATCTGGGCGGCGGGAGAGTTCCAGTATCCCAGCCATAACGGTTTTACAGGCGCAGATCTGTGTACGCACTATTCTCAGGTCACCTCCTTTTCTGACCTGCAAGGAGCGGAACGATTGGTCATCGGGGGATATGAGTCCGGGTTTGATGCGTCGGTTCATTTGGTGAAATCCGGGAAAAAGGTGACCGTTCTGGACAGCTCCGACTACCTGGGGCTTGTCAGTAGCGATTCCAGTTATGCGCTTTCTCCCTATACGCGCGACCGGATCAAGGGTGTGATTGATCAGATCGACTATCACAAGGAAACACGCGTCGAAGAGGTGCGGCGTGAGAACGGCCACTACCACGTCACCAGTACCGATGGCAAGACGTTCACCTCCGTGACTCCTCCCATTAACTGCACGGGCTTTGACAGCAGCCTTTCACTGGTCAAGGACCTCTTCGAGTTTGAGGGCCAGTACCCTCTGCTCACCGATTTTGATGAGTCCATCAAAACCGAGAATCTCTTCCTGGTCGGGCCTCAGGTCAAACATGGTGGTGCCCTGTTCTGCTTTATCTATAAATACCGGCAACGGTTTGCCATCGTCGGTGAAAAGATTGCGATGGAACTGGGTGTGCCGCCTGAAATTATCGAGGAATTTGTTGAAGACCATAAGCAGTATAATTTTTATCTGAAAGATCTCTCTTGCTGTGGCGACAGCTGCGATTGTTAGGGGAAAAGCGTCTGTGAAAAAATCGATTGTTCTGATTGGGAAGGAAAGCGTCGGGAAAAGCCAACTGATCCATTCGCTGACGGGGAAAAGCACCCTGTCTGAAAAACTGAAGGGCACCACAATCAGTGTTCAGCGCTGCGAAACCGAGGCGTTTCAGTTTATCGACACGCCGGGCATCCTGCTGGAATCCGACTCGGTCACCAGCCAGCTGGCCTTAAAAGAAATCCCCGAGAAGGACTGTGTCCTGCTGGTGATCAGTGCCACCTCCATCGACCAGGACCTGGACGACATGCTGCCCCTGGTGCAGGAGAAACCGGGAGCGGTTATCGTGACCCACTGGGATAAGATGGAAGGTCGTATCTCGGGTGATCTGTTGGAAAAGATAGAGCAGGAGGTTGGGGTCCCTCTCATAAAAGTGGATGCACGAGAGATCTCTGCCAAAGAAAAGGAAGAAACTTTCGAGATCCTGTCCAATCCTCAAACCTTCCGAGCGACATCGGTTCCGACACGCGTCAAGGTGACTCTTAAACCACCCCCGAGCCTGTTCGAGATTCCTGTCGTTGGGAAGCTCATCTCCCTCTTTTTTCTGTTTCTCCCGGCCTGGATTGCGGTGCAGTTTGCGATCTTCCTGGCAGACAGTTTTTACGATACCGTTTTTAACAGCCTGGGTTCTCTGCTGAAGGTGATTAACAGCTTTCCTGCTCCGATCAATCATCTGCTGGGTATGGACTACGGCATTGTGGCGATGTTCCCCTTTCTGGTGTTGTATGCCCTGCCGACCGTCTTTCTTTTTGGAATTATTCTCTCCATCTATAAAACGAGTGGCCTGATCGACCGGCTCACGGTATCGCTGCATCAGCTGGTCGTTCCCTTTGGCCTGGCCGGGCGGGATATCGTTCGCGTCATCATGGGGTTCGGCTGCAACGTTCCGGCGGTGATCAGCACCCGTGCCTGTTCCGCCAGTACGCGGGGGAACTGTATTTCGGCCATCGCGTTTGGTGCGGCCTGCTCCTATCAGCTCCCGGCAACGGTCGCGGTCTTTGCAGCCGCCAAAATGGACTACCTGGTGATTCCGTATCTCCTGATTCTTTTGACCAGTACCTCTATCTACCTCTGGCTGATCACGCCACAAGAGACACGATTACTGAACCGCAACTTAGCGATCAGCGAACGGGACTTCCTGCAATGGCCGTCACTCCGTTCAATCGTCCCGGAAATGACCGGTCTGGTGAAAGAATTCCTCACCGTTGCCTTTCCCATCTTCATTGTGATCTGTCTCATTGCCGGGCTGTTGAACTGGCTGGGGGCCATCGAGGCCTTGTCCGCGCTTCTTTCACCCATCATGACCCTGTTTAACCTGCCGACCGAAGCCGCCACCAGCGTCGTATTGGGATCGATTCGAAAAGATGGCTTAGCCATCGGACTTCTGAATCCCGACTGGACGGGAGTAAAAATCCCCATAACCCACCCAGTGCAGGTATTGACAGTGGTTTATCTGGCAGGCGTTCTGCTGCCTTGCCTGGTGACGTTGTACTCCATTATGAGAGAGATCAGCGTTCGGTTTGCGTTGAAGCTCATCGCACGGCAGATGGTGACAGCGTTCAGCTTCAGCCTTCTGATTGCCTGGACGGGATATCTGCTTTTCGATGTCACCTTGTAATAGCTGACGCAAGACAATGCTCTGCTCAATCCAAAGGC
>JANQIN010000217.1 GCA_028282145.1 Thermodesulfobacteriota bacterium
GCCATTCCCGGGACCAAAAGCGCGGTTTTTGGGCCCTTACAAACACCAACATCACCTTTGGTGTTTGGCTCGCCCGTCCCTGGGCTCGGAAGTTTGATCCTTCCCCCCTTGGGGTGAGAAGATGCCCGCTTCGCAAAAGTGTGATTTTGCTGCGCTTACAAACACGGGAGAGCACTCCCATGTTTGGTTCGCCCATCCCTGAGCTCGAACGTTTAATCTTTCCACCCAAAAAGAAAAGGACGTTATCCATCGGGATAACGTCCTGTAAGAAAACTCTCCGCCACTGCCGTACACCCTGGAGCCACGTAGCGTAGAAATCGCTACGGATGAGACTTCCAGAAGACAAATTAGGCTTCCTGCTCAGGGCAGGTTTGCTCACATCGTCCCGCGTGGCATGTCTCGAAAATATACATATCCCGCTCGGGCGTCCGGCTGAACGGTCAGCGCAGAGAGTTGTTCTTTTCCGAGCAGTATATGAAGCAGTCGTTGTCGGAGGCAAGGAAATTCTGTGCACGATTTGAATGTACAAATAATGTTTTTCCTTCAAACATTTTATGTCGGTTTTGTGGAAGTCTTGTCCTGGTCAGTCTTTTTGGAGTGCTCCTAAGATGTTGAAAAATAACATAAATAATTTCTTGTCTTGGTTTGGTATGAGCCTTGCCATCACTACGGGCAAGATCAACTTCAACCAAGGAGAAGGCAATGAAGATTTTCAGACGATGGACCACAGGCATTGTTTCGCGGGTCGACTGGATGGTGTCCCAGGTGGAAAACCAGGAAGCGCTGGTCAACAGTGCGATTCGTGAAGCCCGACAATCGGCCGCACGGGCCAAGGTGCAACTTGGGCGGGTCAAAAACGATGGGAAAAAGTTACAGGCGCAGGTAGATGAACAGAGCGAGGCCTGCACGCTTTGGAAGGAGCGAGCGCGAGCCTGTGCGGCAACGGACGAGGAGCGGGCCTTGGAATGTCTCCGCCGCAGTCGTCAGGCGGAAAATCGCCTGAAGCAGTTGCACCAGCGTCTTAAGGAGCACCAGCAGGTGGAACGGCAACTGACCAGGGATGTGGCCCAGATGGACAGCAAAATCAGCGGTCTTGTTGAAAAGCGCAACCTGTTACGTACGCGTCAGTCCCGAGCTGAGGCGATGAGTGTCGTGCATGATCCCGATGGGCCGATTTCCGAAGAACTGGATGAGGTCTTTGACCGTTGGGAAACCCAGGTTGTTGAGGCCGAATACAAAGGGGCGTGTGAACTTGAAGGGGACAGCTTTGGTCAGGTCTTTGTGGAGGAAGAGGACAAGGCCGACCTGAAAGAGGAACTAAAGCGCCTGCAGGAATCTAACCGGAAGGAGAACCCACAATGAGAACCAGCGGAGAAAATGCTCATGCGACCGAGTTTACAGTGCTCTCTGAACAAACAACCACGCGGTCCACCAAGCGTACTCCCATTGAATACCTGACTTTGCTACTACGTACCCTGGGAGCGTTAATCGTTCTTTCTTCCGCCGCCGTTTACCTGTTCCCTCACTGGCAGAAGGGGGACGATGTCGAGCGGTACATGATGCTTCTGGGGGTTACTCTCGTCCTTTCGGTCGCGGGTTTCTTCTGTAGCCTGAAGCTGAAAGAGAACAAGGGAGCGCGTACTCTCCTCGGGCTCAGTCTCGGGGTAATGCCGGTTCATTTCGCCGTTTTGGGCGGGTTTCTCTACTCCCAGTTCTCTACCGTGGGTCTGTTGAATCTGCCGCAGTACGCAACCTGGATCGCTCCCAGCCCGACATCGGCTCTGGCATTGACGGGCGGAGCTCTCTTTTTGCTGACACCGATCGCCTACTTGGCTTTTATGGTGATGGCCCGTAATCATGCAGGGCAACTTACCGGACTCTTTCTGCTGGTCAACGCGGTGTTGCTGATTCCCATGCGAACGGCGGACCCGGTCGCTCTTCTGTCGATCGGCCTGGTACTGATCCTGCTGGAAGGCGATCGGCGCTGGTTTCATCAGAACAGTCAGATGAAGACCTTGGAAGGGATCTACAGTCGTGCACTGCTGGTCGTCCCTCTGGGAATATTGATCGGTCGCAGCCTGGCCCACTATCCCGTCACGGATTTTCTGATCGGAACTCTTCTCGGCCTGATCGCCCTGGTTCTGTTTGTCGGCGTACCCCGTCTTGTGGATAACGGAGACTGGGCTGTACTTGCCCAAGGAACCGCTGTGGTTCCCGCGGCCTTGTCATGGCTGGTGTTGTCGGTGGAAATCGGGGGCGCAGTGAATCTACCGGATTATCTGGCACTGCCGTGGATGGCCTGGCCTTATGCCGCACTGCTGGTTCTGATGTCCGTATCGGCCCGCAGCCACGGGCGGTCCTACCGGGTTCTGGCTGCTGTGGTGGTGTTGGCCGCCGGCCTGACCAACCTGATGATCTTTGGTGGTGTCGGGGTGGCCCTGACCCTGGTCTTCTCGGGCATCATGATTCTGGTTTACGGTTTTTCCGTGGAACAACAAGCCCTCTTTTTCTCGGGAGTCCTTTCGGTCTTTATCGGGACAGGGTATACGTTGTGGGAAGCGGTACGGTTGTTCTCCTTTAACCACTGGGCTTATACGGCCCTTCTTGGAATCGCCATTATCCTCGGTGCTTCCTTACTGGAGCGTCAACACGGGACATTGATGCAACGTGTCGGACATCTGCGTCGGAGGGTAAAGTCCTGGGATTTCTGATCGCTACTGAGAGGCCCCATCCAATAAAGGGTGGGGCCTGATCGTTTTCTTGACGGGCCGTCGAAGACAAAAAGGTTTTCAAGAGCGGGAGTCCGGGGCTAGACTGGGGACAAATACAGACTGGAACGGATCGATGACACCCGATAACGGCAAGAGAACTCCCATCTATATGACCCCCGCGTGCGAGAAGCGTCTGCGGGCCGAACTGAAAGAAACCCTTTATACCCTCCGACCGGAGATGGTGAAGACTGCTGCCTGGGCCGCCAGTAACGGGGACCGGAGCGAGAATGCGGATTACCACTACGCCAAGAAGATGCTGCGGCGTTATGACAGCCGCATCCGATTCCTGATGAAACGCCTGGAAGAGGCCGAAGTTGTGGATCCGGTGGCCCAGGAAAAGGTCGCCAATGGCCGGATTCTGTTTGGGGCCACGGTGACCTATGAGAACGAAGAGGGCGAAGAAAAGACAATCAGTATTGTCGGGATCGACGAATACGACCCCGGCAGGGGACATGTGAGTTGGACTTCACCCATCGGGCGCGCTCTTCTCGGGGCGGAGGAGGGAGATACGGTACGCTTTCAGACACCTGGAGGGAAATCCGAGGTAGAGATTCTTGCTGTCGTCTACCAGGCGTTGGAATAGTCACTGCTTATGACCGAGGAAGTTCAACAGCTTGCCATTGGGGAACTGGTGCAAAAGGAGCCCGCGTTCCAGGCAGTGGTCGATCGATTCGGATCGCCGCCCCTGTGGGAAAGGGAGGCCGGGTTTCCCACACTGGTCCGAATCATCCTGGAACAACAGGTCAGCTTGGCCTCGGCGCGGGCCGCTTTCGAGCGGCTTTTGGTGTCTGTGGGTGATCTGACGCCGGAACGGTTTCTCCAGTTGGACGATGACGCCTTGAAAACCATCGGTTTCAGTCGGCAGAAAACCCGCTACAGCCGTGCCCTGGCAAAGTCTGTCCTGGATCGTACTCTTGTGTTGGAGACTCTGGCCGGTCTTTCGGACGACGAGGTCCGCAAAGAACTGACTGCGATCAAGGGGGTCGGTACCTGGACGGCCAATATTTACCTGCTGATGGCGATGCAACGTCCGGATGTCTGGCCCCGTGGTGATATTGCTCTGGCTTCGGCCTATCAAAAGTTGAAAGGGTGGGCCGTTCGACCTGACAACGAGACCATGGAGCAGATCGGCGAAGTCTGGTCTCCCTGGCGGTCTGTTGCTGCGCGCCTTTTGTGGCATTTCTATCTGTCTGAAAGAGGGCGTTCCGGTTAGACGAAGAGGGAATTCCGGTTGTCATTCCTCGAATCAGGCCGTATTCTAGGAAGGTTCTTATGTTGTTGGGTCTCAAGGGAGGGGCTATGGTTCAGATTTTGACAGATCGAGCAGACCGCTTGATACCGAAAGGTCTCCTGCGGTTTTTTTGTTTCCTTTGTTCTCTGAGACGGGGTCTGCTCCGGGTTGTGGTTTGCGGGCTTCTGTTCCCCCATTCTTCCCTGGCAGTCGACACCTCTACCGATGCCATTTACGCCGCCCACAAAGATGCCCTGGTCCAGATCCGGATGGCCGATCGGGTTGCCGGCTCCAAATCGTCCATCGGGTCCGGTTTTCTTTTCGGAGATCAGGGGTTGATTGTCACCAATTACCATGTCATCTCGGAACTGGTCTTTCGACCCGGGGATTATCGTGCCACTTTCAGCCATGAGTCCGGGGAGACCGGGGCTCTGGCCCTGATGGCGGTCGATGTGGTCCACGACCTTGCCGTCCTCAAGACCGAAAAGGCGTCTTTCAAGCCACTGCTGCTGGCACTAAAGGCTCCCGTCCAAGGGGAGAAACTCTACAGCCTCGGTAATCCTCATGATCTGGGAATGACCATTGTCGAGGGGACCTATAACGGCCACCTGGAGGACTCCCTTTACGAAAAGATCCACTTTACCGGATCGATCAACCCGGGTATGAGCGGTGGTCCCACGCTGAAT
>JANQIN010000220.1 GCA_028282145.1 Thermodesulfobacteriota bacterium
AGGTCCAGGCCGCAGATCGACGGAAAGCGGTAAGGCTCGGCCCAGGAGGTAGAGAGAAGCAGGGGCGAAAGGATCATCGGAAGAATAAGTCGTCGCATAGGCCAAGTGTACCCGATACGATGCCCCGGGGGAGCGCCTCATTCTTCCGGCAATGTTTGACCGGTAAATTCTTCGTAACCCGCTCGATAGAGGGTCATAAAGGCATCGGGGTGCTGCCGGTAAAACTGAGCCAATTCTGTTTCGCCGGTGTTTTCCCAGCTGGCACCGATCATGCCGTCGACGTAGTTGGCCAGTTGGTTGGAGATTTCCCCCCAACTGGAGGCACCGCTGGCGATCTTGTCCAGGTCGTCCGGCAGGCCGAACAGGCGGCGGGTGATATGCCCACGGCGTACCTGGGGTGGCAGGTTCTGAGGGGCGCCGTCCTCAAAAATCTGGATCAGCGCCTGGGCCAGCAGTGGAAAAACCGTCAGATAAAAGCCACGGGGGGAGCGGCGGAACTCGATCTCCGGGTTCCGGTGAATCTCCCTGGCCACTTGTACCATCCGTTCAAGGGCACTTTTGAGGCTATCATCAACGGGGAACCCGTTCAGGGTGAATTTTTGAACGGTTTCTGCAGCGGCATCGGCGTGACATTGCCGGGCCAGGGTTTCCAGTTTGAGGATCTGATCTTCCAGGTTTGGCATCGCTTTCTCCTTCCATTTTCTGCCGTCATGCTAACGTCTTCCCAGCGCTTTGGCAATCCAGCTTTTGCTGTTCAATTCGCTATTTGGGGTGTTATAGTCAGGGGAATTTTGCCCCGTCAAACTGGGGGTGAAATATGTTTCATCCGGCGGAACTTTCGGCCGGCTTGAGGTGAGGTTATTGTTCTCACCTGTGATCCCCTGACGACAAACTTCTTTCCTTGGAGGAGGGACGGTATGAGTGGTCTGATTACCCTGGGTGTCATTCTGGTTCTGGTCGGATTGCCGATCCTGGCCATCATTGTGATTTTCAATCGGCTGGTGGCGTTAAGAAACCGGTTCAAGAACGCCTTTGCCCAGATCGATGTGCAGCTCAATCGCCGTTACGATCTGATCCCCAATCTGGTGGAAACCGCCAAAGCTTACATGAAACATGAGCGCGAGACCCTGGAGGCGGTGATCGAAGCCCGCAACCAGGCGATGGCAGCCGGAAAGGCTGCCGCGGCCCATCCGGAAAGCGGCAATGCCATCAAGAAGCTGCTGGGTGCCGAAGCGGCGCTCGGCGGTGCCATGGGGTCTTTTATGGCACTGATGGAAAACTACCCTGATCTCAAAGCTGACAACACCATGACCAACCTGATGGAGGAGTTGAGTTCAACCGAGAACAAGGTTGCCTTTGCCCGTCAGGCCTACAACGACTCGGTCATGGTTTACAACACCTACCGGGAACAGTTCCCTGGAAATATCGTTGCCGGTTTCTTCAGCTTCCGTGGCGCGGAGCCGTTTGAAGTCGAAGAGCCCGAGGCGAAGAAGGCCGTACGCGTCTCTTTTGACTGATCCCGGTCATGGACTTTTTTGAACATCAGCAGAAGGCCCGTGGCTACACGCGCTGGCTGATTCTCTACCTCACTCTCGCTGTCGTTCTGATCACCCTGGCGATCAACGGGGCTGTTTACGGTGTGGCCCGGTTGGTCGGCTGGTTTCAGGAACCTCTGTCGGTCTGGATGACCGAGCCCTGGTGGATTCTTACCAGCGGCCTGGTGCTGTTGGTGGTTCTCGGAACCAGCCTGATACGTATGGGGCAGCTGAGCAGCGGAGGAGGTAAAGCTGTCGCCGAGATGGTCGGTGCCACACCGGTAGATCGATCGACCAAAGACCCGGCCCTTCGTCGTCTGATCAATGCGGTGGAGGAGATGTCCATCGCGTCGGGTGTTCGGCAGCCCGCACTTTATGTCTGGCAGGGAGAGAGCGGGATCAATGCCTTTGTGGCAGGGCTGGATCCGTCCCAGACCGTGCTGGTGGTCACGGAAGGGGCGCTGGAACACCTTAACCGGGATCAACTGCAGGGTGTGATCGGCCATGAGTACAGCCATATCTTTAACGGTGATGTTCGTATCAATACCCGACTGATCGGCATTCTGGCCGGCGTGCTGTTGATCGGTCAGGCCGGCCTCTTTGTGCTGCGTTCGATGCGTTATTCGGGAAGTTCCCGAAGTCGTAACAGTGGGCAGGCGATGTTGGCGGTCCTGGCTCTGGGTGCGGCTCTTTCGGTTATCGGCTTTATCGGTCTGTTCTTTGGTCGTCTGATTCAGTCGGCGGTGTCCCGTCAGAGAGAGTTCCTTGCTGATGCTGCTGCCGTTCAATATACCCGTAATCCGGAAGGAATTGCCGGTGCTCTGGCTGTGATCGGGCACCATTACTGGGGTGGGCGGGTCGCTGCCAAGCATGCGGAAGATATGGCCCATATCTGCTTTGAGGAGACCCGCAAGCTGACGCTGATGGCAACACATCCACCGATCAAAGAGCGGATTCGGCGGATTGCTCCGGGATTTCGCTTGGAGGCCTCCCAACGGGAAAAAATCGAAAGTGCCAAGGCTCCGCCTGCCGATAAGACGCCACGGCAACGACCTCACCGGGGAATCAACACCGCTCAGTTGGGAAGGCCGACCCCGGAAGGCTTGCTTTATGCCTCGGCACTTCTTGCCTCAATCCCCAGGCCGATCTCAAGCAGTCTGCGAAATCCCCGAGCGGCCAAAGCGGTGGTCTACTCGCTGCTTCTCGCCGAGAGTCAGGGTGGGGAAGAAGATGGCCTGTTGATACTGCAACAGCAGGAGGGGCATGACCTGAAGAATCTGACCGCCAATCTGTTGTCCCTGTGGCGGCAGCAGGAGAAGCGGCTGCGTCTGCCGGTGGTCGAGTTGGCGATCCCGCACCTGAAAAGTCTCCCTCTGCAGGAGATCGACGCCTTTCTGGAGCGGATCGATACGCTGGTCAAACTGGACAAGAAGCTGTCCCTCTTTGAATATCTGCTGCGGGTCCTCCTCTACAGTCAGTTGAAGGATCTGGATCGGGTGAAGAAACCGGGGACCCGCTCTCTGGCGCAGGTCGAGAAGGACGCTCTGCTGTTGCTGTCGGTGTTGAGTCACAGCGGCCATGAAGAAGACGCTGTGGCCGGTGACGCATTCAACAAGGCGGCGCGGGAACTTTTCGGGAAAGAAGCACAGCGTCTGGACGAGTCGGCCTGTCGACCAACGGAGCTTCACAAAGCTCTGACCGCTCTGGCCCAACTGGCACCGTTGGAGAAGAAAAAACTGCTGGAGGCGATCTCTGCCTGCATCCTGCACGATGAGGAGATTTCTGCCGAAGAAGCAGAGTTGTTACGTGCTGTCTGTGAAGTTCTGGAGGTTCCCCTGCCTCCTCTGCAGGCGGAATTATCGATGGAGAAAACAGAATGAAACGTTGGATGCTGTGGGTCGGCCTGATCTTTCTGTGCGGTTGCGCCCCGATGAACAAAAACGAGTGTGCCGAGGCGGACTGGTATCAGCTCGGACGGCAGGATGGCGCCCGTGGGGCCGCTACCGAATATTTTGCCCGTCGTTCCGAAGCTTGTCGAGAACATGGTGTGACGGCAGATCGAACCGCCTATTATCAGGGGCGAGAGGAGGGGCTGCGTCTTTTCTGTACTCCGGAGAACGGTTTTGCCCTGGGACGAAAGGGAGGGCGCTATACTTACATCTGCCCCGCCGATATGGAAAAGGCGTTCCTGGCCCGTTACAATGAAGGTTTAAAGGACTATCGTTTTGAACAGGCTGTACGCAGTCTCCAGTCCCGTATGTCGCGAAATGAAAAAGCGATTCAGGCGATGGAAGAAGAGATGCTCGCCCCCAAGGTCTCGTCAACAGAGCGCTATCGCCTCTATCGGGAGATCAAAAAGCTGGAGGAAGAGCAGCAGGAGATGCAACAGGAACTTGATTTTTTGTTGGGTGGGCAAGATATAAAGCCCCACGAACTTTTCAAGTAACAACCGGAAAGGACTCGTTTCATGGCATTTGTTGTTCGTTTGCCGTTTGATGTGGTGGAGAAAGCATGCCCCCGCAGTGATTTTCTGAAAACCCAGGAGTCGATGGATGCCCTGACGGCCATTATCTCCACCTCTTTCAATCTCAGTACATGGCTCCACAAACTGGAACAGGAAAACTGTGTCTTCGGTTATGTGGACGTGACCGAGCACCCCTTCACCATGATCGGCGAGGCCTTCGCACTCTGGGGAACCAGCCCCAGAGAGGTCGGCGAGATGGAGATCACCGAAGCCGATACCCTGAAGATGAACCTGCCTTTCTCCGATGAGGCAATTGAGATTCTGAAGCAGGAGGCCTCCTGGTTCGGTTTGACCGACGAGGATCCGGCTGCAGTCGTTCCCGCCATGCTGTCTCTGCTGGCGGCGATGCAGGCGTATGACGCCAGTGTCGATGGCAAAATGGTTAAACCGGTCATCCGAGGGCTGCAGGCCGATATCGAACGCCTGGCGACCGAACTCCCTCTCGATGGATTTGCCGGAGTCGTCGATACCCCGGGTTCGGTTGGCAATGAGCAGGTCTGGGGTCTTGAGGATGAGGATAAGCCTGCCGACGTGCCGGTACTGGTTCTTTTCGAGTCGTTTGTTGAGGACTCTTCGGAGGACGAATAGCCGGTTTATGGCCAGGTCACGTTATCCGGTCCCTGCCGGGTTCTTTCGGCAGGAACTGGAAGTCAAACGAAGTCGCTTTATCGCCACCCTGGCCCCTGCGGCCTCGGTGGACGAGGCACGGCAATTCATTGAAAATATCCGCAAGGAATTTCCCGACGCCCGGCATAATTGCTGGGCGTTCCTGCTTGGACCGCCAGGGAGCAGTGACCGGGTCGGTTTCAGTGACGATGGCGAACCTTCCGGGACTGCCGGCAAGCCGATGTTGCAGGCCCTTCTGCATTGTGGTGCGGGTGACCTTGTGGTTGTGGTGAGTCGTTACTTCGGTGGGATCAAGCTTGGCACCGGGGGGCTGGTCAGGGCTTATGGGCAGGCGACACAACAGGCTCTGGAATCCATGCCCCGCGGGGAAAAGATTGCCTGGGTGTACCTGAAACTGGGGTTTGATTACAGTGTACTGGAACTTTTACAACGGGACCTTCCCCAGTTCGAAGTAGAGATTCTGGAGGAGACTTTTTCCGAACAAGTGACCTGGTATCTCCGCCTGCCTGAGGAAAGGGAGACAGATTTCAGGGACCGGGTCGTCGATCGGAGCCATGGTCGCGTCCGTTTTGACACATAAAAAAGGAGGACTCCATCGGGGTCCTCCTTTTTTATGCGACGAATTATTCCCTAGTTGGAACGATGGAACTTGCGAACGCCAACCAGTCCGATCAGTCCGATCAGGGAAAGGGCCAGGGTGCCGGGCTCGGGCACCGGTGCAGGAGAGCCCTTCACGAAAACCCGGAAATCAGGACGGGTTACCGAATAGAGATGTCGACTGCTTTGTGCGTAGAGATCTTGCCCTGCATTGAAGGTGAGGTCCGCAAAAGGAAGCGTTTGAATCGCTTCAGAGCCTGTCGCACCAAACAGTCCCGACCCAAAGAGAACACCATAGGTTCCTGGATTCAGGGTAGTCATGAGGCCGACCTCAGAGTCCATGTTGGGCTGGGGATCGAAAAGCGCATGGGCGATGACCGACGATAGGAGCTCACTTTCATTCGAGGGAAGTGAGGTGCCATTCAAGTCAAGGAGAGCACCAAAGATATTGCCCTGCAACCAACCATAGAACCTTCCGCCAATTGCACTGACACTTGTGGTCTGGGTCAGAGTGAATTGAGCTCCCGCAAACTGAGTATCGCTGACAGTGACCCCGCCTATGGATTGCTCAAAGGGGCCTGTTGCCGATTCGTAGATGTACGTTGCGTGGGAAGAAGTTGCGGTGAGAAGAAGAGCAAAAACGCCGATCAGAAATCTTTTCATAAACCCTCCAGAGACATAAATTGAAACGAATTGCGGTTGGAAGAGACAACCTAGTCGATTAAGAGCTGCCGGTCAATTCTTTTTTAAGTGCTTGAAACTTATGAATAAAAAATAATTTGACAGGCGGATAGATAGGAGGTGGAGCCTTTTTAAGGCGGTGAGTTGTAGATCAAGGCGCCAGTCACGCAGCTTGTGGGCTATTGGGTGATTTTGGAAGGGGTGTGGGTTCCTTTCAGGATGCCGTTTCTGGGGAGACAATAGTTTTTGCCGTCTTCTTTGATCAGGTAGTAGAGACTGTAGACATCAATATGTTTCAACATGGGGGGATCGTTAAAACCGAGGATCCCTTTTCCTGAAATCTTGACGACGACAGAATCCTGATCGATCGGAATGGTCTGGTACCGTAGTTGGCCAAAGTCAGAGATACCTTGGGTTTCAAAATCAAGGTTTTGTTTTTTTAACTCTGCTACAGCAGCTTCCGAGGCTTTGACACCATAAAAGAAAGCTTTTTCATTGCTTTGGCAGAAGTACTCCTTGATTTCGATATAGCGGAAGGTGGCTGTTTTCTCATATAGAGTGGAGGCAACGCAGACGGGGTCCTGACGATCACAAGCCAAAGCGGGAGTCTGCAGAAAAAGCAGGAAAATTATTTGAAGAAAGGTTCGATTCATCGACTGTTCCTCATTTGGTAAGGTCGTCCCAACGGTTCTGTTCACAGAACCATGCACCTGCAAGAATGGCCTCCGCAGCATCATGGCGTAAGGACTTCGGGCAAGCAAGCCCTGAACTCTCAATCACCTGCAGTGCTTTACCGATCGCATGCTTTTTGGCGTCCGGGCCATTGCGTTGTTCTCTTGGTAAAAGCAGAGTCTTCCGCCAGTCGCTGGCATGGCAGAGTACCACGTCAACGCCTTTGCGTTCTCCCTGTCGAGCCCAAATCTCAGCCAGTGCTCCCCCTCCCTCAATCAGCAGAACCTCAAGCTGTGGCAGATTGCGAAGTATTTGAAAAACAGCTTTTTTGAGCCGGGACCGGTCTCCGAGATTATGGGACCAGTGCCACAGGAGCCTCCCTGACCGTGCGAACAGAGCCAGCCCCGTCCGAAGGCCCATGTCAACTGCGAGTAGCGCACCTTCTGTGTCGTTCGGATGAGAATGGCTCATGGTCTGTTGTCGTCACTATTCGCAGGCCGTGAAAGCGTCATGTCCGAAGGGTACCCTCAGCTGCTGGAATGGAACAAGAAAAAAGCTGAAAACGCTTGTCGAAAAAACTTACAACGAGTCCGAAAAAAAATAAAAGTTAAGTAAAAACAGTGGCTTGCGAGTTGGCACTCTTTCTGCAGATTTGATTGAGCGTACACAAAAAACAAATCGATTGAATGATGCAATCGAACTCGACAGCTAAATTTATAGAACGGAGGAGCAGGAAAATGAAACGAGTTCTGCTGGGAACAATTTTGATGGCAATCATGTTCACTTTTGCTGCCGGTACTGCAATGGCGTATCCGGTCAAAGCAGGTGACACCGTAACCATGTACAACCACACCCACGAAAACAAGTATCTGCCTTATGATGGGTACTACCAAGCCAAAACCACGACCGGGTGGACCTTTGGTACCTTCTGCGTTGAGAAGAACGAAGATTTCGTAGATGGGGAGACCTACGTTGTAGAGAGTGTTGTAGATTATGCCAATAAAGGTGGCGTTGCCGGGCAGACTCAGCCCAACAAGGACTACCTGAGCGACGAAACCAAGTGGATCTACACGCGTTACCAAAGGGGTGATCTGGCAGCTCTGGCAGGTGTCAGCCCCGGTTTCGATGGTTACTTCGGCTTTGATGAGGAAGTTCAGGAAGCCATCTGGTACCTCGAAAATGAGGTTACTCAGGTCTGGAATCGCGCTCAAGCGATCGTCGCTGCTGCGATTGCCGCTATCCAAGGTGGTGCTGAATTTGACGATATCAAGGTCATGAACTTGGTCAAGGTGGATGCGAACGGTAAGATCATCAGCTATCATCAGTCCCAGCTGGTGGCTCCGGTTCCCGAGCCTGCAACCCTGGCACTGCTGGGTGCTGGCTTGGTTGCTGCCGGTGTGATCCGTCGCCGCTCCTCTCGCAAGTAAGCGACAAATCACATAGCCAAAGAGAAAAGGGGTGCTCCTGTTGGAGTGCCCCTTCCTTTTTGTCGGAATTTTTAACAAGCCGGATTCCTACTCAAATCGCAGTATTTGCCCCCGGTAGGGAATGCCGGATTCGAATTCGAACGGAACGGACACAAGCTTGAAGCCGTCGTTTTTATGAATGACGAGGTGCAGATGGGGACCGGTAGAAAATCCGGTGTTTCCTGAACGGGCGATAATTTGGCCGGCCTCGACTGTTTCACCGATTTCAACACGGACAGTTTCGAGCTGTAGGTGGGCATAGGTGGCAATCGTCCCGTCCTCGTGGAGTATCCGGACGAAGTTGGCCTTGCTGCCAAACTCCTCCGCATCAACCCCACCTTGATAGTTCCCAAACTCAACTTCCATGACGGTCCCGCTTCGCACAGCACAGACAATTGAACCTTCCGGCATGGCAATATCCACCGCATAGCGACTTCCGTCGTGGTTATGGCTGAAAGAGCCGTTGAATCCTTGACTGACAAGGTATTCTTCGCCAGGTAAAAACGGCAGGCGATAAGGGGTGTCTGGGCGATGAACGGCTTCAGGATCACCAAGAATGACGCGATAATGGAGGCCGTCGAGTGTTTCAGGGGGTGCAAGAAACTGGGCCAGGTTATCCAGGGATCCGCTTTGAACGGTCTGATCAAAGGGAAGTTCAGGATACGTGAGGAGCGGTTTGTCCCCGGAATGTCTCAACTGAAAGTAAAGAGGGCCGCCAAGGTTGTTGTAAGCCCGTATAAAGAGACCATCTGCCTGGCGCTCAATTCGGATGCCATAGGGGGCTGCGTTCTGGGGTTCGGGGTCCGCTTCCAGAGGCGTTTCGCTGATCAGGTTTTCATTTTCCAGGGGGCGGTCGGTAAAAAACCATTGGCCGTCAGCCGACTGATAGCGATAGAGGGTTCCAGCGTAAACCGGTGCAGTAATAAGGAGGAGGACGTAAAACAGGCAGAGCCAGCATGCTCCATGGCGTGATTTCATCGGTTTTACCTTTCGGACTGGGGAACAGCCTTCGCCTTCGACTGTTCCCTTCAGCTAACAGCTTACCCCCTTTCGGTATAACCAACAATGTAGACGTTACCCCTCCATGAGAAGGATCGCCTCTGCCACTTCTTTCAGGGACTTTCGTTTGTCCATGGCCAACTTCTGCATCTTGCGATAGGCCTGAGGTTCACTCAGCCCCTGCTGGATTAATACGCCTTTGGCGCGTTCGACCTGTTTTCGTGTTTCGAGGCTTTCTTTCAGGGTTGCGATCTCTTCTTTCAGACTGGTTGTCTCCGAAAAATGGTGAATTGCCAGATCGATCGCCGGAATCAGCTGTTCGGCCCGGAAGGGTTTGATGACATAACTCATGACCCCAGCCTCCCTGGCACCGCTGACAGTTTCTGAATCGACATTTCCGGTCAGAAGGACGATCGGTGTGGGGCGATTTTTGCCTATTTTTTCGGCAGCGGTGATCCCGTCCATCTCAGGCATAGAGACATCCATGACGATAAGGACCGGGTTTTGTGAGAGCGCAAGGTCTACCGCTTCAGCACCGTTTTCAGCTTCAATAATAGGATTAAACCCATAAGTTTCCAGGGTTTCCCGGACCTGCCGACGAATCATCGATTCGTCATCAACAATGAGTGCGGTCTTCATAGATGGCCTCCAGCGGGGGATGGATCTTTCTTCAGACTATCAAATATTGCACAAGGAGTGCCCATTTGTCGTAGTGCTCCGTTTTTTCGCCGGTCGAATCGTGACAAATCACGCTTTAATTCAAAAAAATGAATAAAAAAAGGTTGCAAAACAGGGGTTTGCATTATTTTTTCTTGACCCGATATCTTGACAGTACCCCATTCATCGTGTAGTTTGCTCAACATCGTTTAATGATTTAATCATCATGGGAGTGGAGAGATGACTCAGGTCGCATCGGTTGAAGGTCAAAAAAGCCATCCACGGTTTGGTGCTGCTGCTGTTGAGCTGGGGTTTATCACTGCAGATCAACTCAAACAGGCTCTGATGGAACAACTGGATGACGATCTGCAGGGGCGGTCCCACAGGGTTTTAGGCCAGATTTTGACCGATAAGGGTTGGATTGAGCCGGAGCAGATTCCAACGATTCTCCGAGTGAACCTGGGGCCCAATTTCCTCCGTTAGGAGTGTGGCAGATACATGGAGTCAAGGCCACCGCGATTGCGGTGGCCTTTTGTTTTTCACCGAGGTGCTCCATGGTTTGAGCCTCTTATGGTGCTATCGCTCTAGCCGGAAACGTCTTTGTAGGAAACCCGGTAGAAAAGGGAATACAGCACCGGAACCACACCCAGGGTCATCAGAGTGGCAAAGAGCAGCCCGAAGATGATCGCAATGGCCATCGGCTCCCACATCAACCCACCGCCAAGCCATAACGGGATCAGGCCTCCGATGGTTGTTGCTGTGGTCAGAAGTATCGGTCGCAGTCGCTGCTGGGCCGACTCAATAACAGCATGGGCAGGGTCGCGTCCGTTTTCGTCCATCTCGATCTGAATCCGGTCCAGCAGAACGATGGCATTATTAATGACGATCCCCGAGAGGGAAATAATCCCCAGAAGGGTCATAAAGCCGAAGTAGGACCGCGCCACCAGCAGGCCCACCGCCACGCCGATGATCCCCAGCGGGATCGTCAGGAAGATGATCAACGGCTTGCGGAAGCTGTTGAACTGGACCACCAGGAGCAACAGGATGATCAAACCGGCGATCGGCAGTTTTTCGTTAATCGATTGATTGGATTCGCCGGACGATTCAATTTCGCCACCCAGTTCGTACTTGTACCCTATGGGCCACGCCGCTGCTCTGGGTTGAAGCCATTGGTCCAGTTGCTGTGTCAGAGCGATCGCATTCTGACCGGTTCCGATCCCAGCCTGGATCGTGACCGTCCGAAGCCGGTCACGGCGCAGTACCTTCGCAGGCTCCCAGGCTACTTCAAGATCAGCCACCTGTTTCAACGGTACCGATTCTCCAGTACTCTGGACAAAGATATTGTGACTTTCCAGCTTGCCGATATCCTGTCTGTCGGCGGCGCTGGATCGAAGTGTTACCGGGATGATCTCATCACCTTCCCGGTAGTCTGTGGTCTGCAGGCCACTGAGGATCGTCTGAAGAGAGACCGCTACGTCGCGGCTGGTCAATCCGGCCCTGAGAGCACGGGGTTGATCCACCTTGACCAACAGCTTCTTGCTCCGCTGCCCCCAGTTGTCCCGAATGTTGGTGATTCCCGGCATCTCCTGTAACTGAACTTTAATCGTTTCGACCAGATCAAAGAGGGTATCGGTGTCCCGCCCGGAGACTCGGACCTCGATCGGCCAGTCCACCGGAGGGCCGTAAAAAAGTCCACTGACCGAGGCCAGCAGGTCGGGGAAGTTTTCGTTACAGTACCGTTTTAATTCAGGGATGAGGTGGTTCTTCATCTCCTCATAGTTGCTGGTGTTGATGAGCATATAGGCATATTCGGGGCTGGTCGGCTCGGGACCGTACCCCAGGTTGTATCGCGGTGCACCGGCCCCGATAAAGCTGGACCAGTTGAGGATTCCTTCCCGACTTTTTTCAATTTCATCCATAAGTTCGTTTTTCATGAACTCTTCAATATCATGAACAATGGCTTGAGTACGTGCCAGAGGCGTCCCGACCGGCATCCGCAATTCGGCGGTCATAATCGGTTTCTCGTTCTCGGGGAAGAACAGTTGAGGAACATACCCGAAGGCTTTGATGCCACCGGCAAAAAGGATGACGACCAGGGTTACCGAAAGAAAGGGATGTCGTACGGCTTTGAGCAAACCCGTGCGATAAATCCGATAAAGGGGTGTGTTGAAACCGGTCTCTTCCTTTCGTTTGACCCGCAGGAAAGTTGCACAGAGAATCGGAATCAGGGTCAGCGCCAGCAGCCAGCTGCAAAGCAGGGTAATCGACACGACCTTGAACAGCGGGGCGCAATACTCCCCCACGGCCGATTCCGCCAGGTAAATCGGCAGAAAGGCCGCAGCGGTGGTCAGGGAAGAGGTCAGAAGAGGGATCTGCAGCTCCCTTGCCGAATCGATGGCTGCATTCCGCGCCGGGATGCCACGACCCATCTGCACCATGATCGACTCGGACATAACGATGGCGTTATCGACCAACATTCCCAGGGCGATAATCAGCGACGCCAGAGACATCTGGTCCAGACCGATTCCGAACCAGCTCATGACCCAGAAGGCCATGATCATCGCCATAGGGATCAGGCTGGCAACTACGAGCCCCGTCCTCAAGCCGAGAAAGAGCAGCATCACCAGAAGTACGATGGCGATCGCCTGGAACAGATTGCCCTCAAACTCTTCCACCTTCTTCTGTACGTGCTCGGTCTGATAGGCTACCAGGTCAAAGTCGATACCGATGGGGTAGTTGCTACGGAACCGCTCCAGGTACTGTTTGACCGATTCCCCCATATCGACGATGTTGCCGCCCTCTTTCATATTGACGGCGACCCCGATGGCGGGAAGGCCGTTGTAGGTCATCAGCGATTGGGCCGGATCGACGTACCCCCGGGTGATATCGACGAGATCCTGCAGATAGACCAATTGCCCGGTCTCGGGAAGTCGAATGACGGTCTTGCGCAGATCCTGCACCGAATCGAAGTTGCCGGTCGGCTCCAGGACGATCTGTTCATCGGCGGTAAAGACCTCACCACCGCTGATAATGATATTGCGATCGGTCAGGATCGATTGTAATTGCCCCGGGGAAAGCCCCAGCTCGGCCAGACGGGCGTTGTTGAATTCAACAAAGATACGTTCTTCCTGGACCCCGTGCAGGTCGACCTTGGCGATGTTGGTATCCAGGAGAAGTTCGTCGCGACATTCGTCGGCGATCTCCTTTAGCTCGGCATAATTGAAGTCGGGGCCGGTAATGGCAAAGACGATTCCATAGAGGTCGCCGAACTCATCATCGACGAACGGTCCTTGAATCCCCTCCGGCAGGGTCGTCTGGGCCCGTTCCACTTTGCGACGCAGATTGTCCCAGATGGGGCGGAGGTCGGTGTACTCCTCGCGGATATTGACGGCGATGGAGGAGAGCCCGACCTTGGAGGTACTGGAGATAAAGTCGATCTCCGGAATCTCCTGAATCGCTTTCTCCAGTTTGTCGGTGACCAGTTGCTCCACCCGTTCCGGGCTCGCCCCCGGGAAGATCGTCGTCACCTGGGCGACACGAATCAAGAAGCCCGGATCCTCATCACGGGGCATCTCCAGGTAGGACAGGATGCCGGAGATCAGGATGATCAGCAGGGCGGTGAGGGTAATCCGGTTCTTTTCCAGGGCCAGCCGGGTCAGACTCATGGTTTACCCTCCAGTGCAGAGATCTTGACCCTCTGATCGGGGCGGATCCGGGAGGTACCGGCCGTGATCAGGAGGTCGCCGTTGGCCAGACCGCGAACGATCACCAGGCCTTCCGACGTCAGTTCTCCGACCTCGACCTGTCGCCGGACCACTTTACCTACACCGGGTTCGACCCTTTCAACGACAAAGACAAAGCGACCTTCCCGGTCTTCGGAAACGGCGACGGGTGGGACAACGATCTGGGGTCCGGTCGCCCCGGTGTTGAAGAAGAGGGTGATCTCGGCAGCCATACCCGGGCGGACGCGCGGATCTTCTTCGTTCAGTCTCAGCTTGACCGGATAAGTCGCACTCTGTCGCGTGCTGACACCGACCTCGGTGATGACCCCTTCAAACGGTAGACTCCGGTTGATGGCATCAAAACGAACCTGGGCCCGGGCCCCACTGCGTACCTGATCGATCAGGCTTTCCGGAACCGCCATCTGGACCTCAAGCTGATTTCCCGAGGTCAGAACCGCAATGGTGTCGCCGTTCTTGACGTTTTCGTTGATCTCCACCGGAACCTCGGCAATGGCCCCGGCGATGGGCGCACGCAAAACGGCATAGCTGCGTTGAGTCCGGGCCAGATCAAGGGCGGTACGGCTGGCATCCACCTGGGCGCGGGCGGATTCACTGCCAGCCCGGGCGGCATCCAGATCTTTGCGTGAGGTGTTGCCTTTTTCGTACAACGAACGGACCCGTTCGTAGTCGGCGTCGGCATTCCGGAACTGGGCTTCGGCATTGGCCAGGGACGCTTCCGCCTGCTGAACCTGCAACTGCAGGTCTTTGGGATCGATCCGGGCAATGACTTGGCCGGCATCGACCCGGTCACCGACCTTGACTCCAAGCTGACTCAGGGTACCACCGACCTTAAAACTGAGACGACTCTCCTGGCCGGCCTGGGCTGTGCCCGCCAGGGTCCGAGTCCGTTCCCCGGCCTGGGCCTGAACCGTCAGCGTGCGAACCGGGCGCAAAGCCTCCTTGACTGTCGGTGTATCGTCATCACATCCGGTGAAGGCGAGCGGAAACATCAAAAAAAGAATAAATGTGCGTTTCATGATCAGTTCACCTCTCTGCGGGAGATACCGTTCTGGGCAAAGTAGTCATCCAGGCGGAGGTACCAGGATTCACGGTCCGAGGGTTTGGCGAAAAAGTTAAAGCTGCCGCTGGCCCGTTCGACTTCCATCAGGTCGGCCAGGAAATCGTAGACGGCATTGGCGGCCTGTTGATCTGCAATCAGGGCCGCATTCTGGGCGTCGATCAGCTCGATAATGCTGACGGTGCCGTTGGAATAGCTGTCACGAACCAGCTTCAGGCTCCGGTGTGCTGCATCGGCCGCATCGCGGGACAGATCGATGGCGGCAAAGGAGCCTCGCGCGGTGTGCATGGCGTTTCGGACCCGCTGCTCGATCTGATTCCGAACCGCGCTCTGCTGGGCCCGCAATCCGGCCAGTTCCTCATGGACCCGCCGCACCTCTGACGTCAGGCGGCCACTGGTATACAGGGGAAGGCTGAGGTTCAGGCCGATGGTGTAGTCGGTCTCGTCGGCGGGGCTGGACGCGGTATTCTGTCCGTCACCGCCGTCGGCCAGGAGCCGGGTTGCCGACGCATCGAGGCTGACCTCCGGCATATAAAAGACCCGTTTGGAGGCTTTCAGCAACCGTTCCTGCGAGGCGATGTTCTCTTGGAGGCGTTTGACCTCCGGGGAGCGTTGAAGGCTGTCCGCAACGACAAAGCGCCGCAGCAGGTCGAAGGAGAAGGGGTTGTCGATGTAGCCGGTGAACCTCTTGTCGCTGGTAAAGAGGCTGGGGTCGTCCAGTCCGACCTCGGTTGTTTCGAAAGGCGCTTCCGCCGGCATATTCAGGATCCGGTTCAGGTTGATCTGTGCCAACTCCCGCTGCACATCGGCCTGAATCAGATTCTGTCGATCGGTGGCGATCTGGCTCTGCCAGCGGAAGACCTCGGACGGACCACTGAAACCGACCTGCTCACGAACCTCGGCCAGGCGGAGGTTGGTACGGGTCAGCTTGAGGTTCTCCCGCTGGATCCGTTGCAGGGTCTTCGCCCGGAGAACATCCAGGTACGCGACGGCCACCTCCTCCACCACATCGAGCCGTGTCTGTTCCAGGGCATGGACGCGGGCGTTCTGGCCGTACTTCTCAATGTCGTAGGAGGCCCGGCGCGATTCGGAGAGGACCGGCTGGCTCAAGGAAAGGGTTCCCCGCAGAGCCGTTTCCGGGTTCAGCCCCTGTTGGGCCGAGGCCCGATCCCCGTCGATTTTCTGCGCGCTCAAGCCGAAGGAGATCTGGGGAAGCAGCTCGCTTCGGCTGCTGCGTACCTGTTGTTCACCGGCGGAGACGACCCGGGTCTGCTGGATCAGGTCCAGATTGCCCGACATCGCCTGCTGCACCACCTGGGACAGGGTCAGGACCCTCTCCGGGACAGGTTTTTCCTGATTCAGCAGTTCGGCGTCGGTGAGAAACTTCCATTGGGGATAAAATCCGACAGCGCGGGCGGTCTTCATGTTGATCACCAGCTGTTCGGTCTGGTCGATCGGCACCGGCAGTTCGCTGGCTTTCTCCCCCAGCAGGATTCGCTGGATGTTCAGCGCGGTGCGGCGAGCCAGTTGTTGCAGCTTGGTCTGCTGGGCCACGGTGGCCATCAGCCCTTTGGTGACCTCGGGGCGGCCCAGCAGGCTGAAGGAGGGAAGGCGTCGTTGCTTCAGCCCTTCGACCAGGAAGCTGAACCCCTGTTCGGTCATCTGGGGGAGAGGTGTGACATAGACGGCATCGGCGTCGGCCGGGATCGCTTCAAGGGCCTTGCCGGGATCTCCGCTGACCGGGATCTCCGTGAGCCTGAAACCGGTTTCCCGAGCCATTTGCTTCACGATATCCGCACCGGAGAGAGCTTCTAGATAGCTGCGATTTACCAAAAGAGCCAGATGACGAAACGGCATCAACTCGTAGAACGCCTTCAGGTCTCTTCGGGTGGCCGAAGGGGCGGCGATATAGGTGAAGTTGGTCTTTCCGCTCACACCGTTTCGATAGGGGAA
>JANQIN010000224.1 GCA_028282145.1 Thermodesulfobacteriota bacterium
AGAAGCGTTCCAGGGAGCTTTTGCCGAATCTTCTATTCGCTACCTCGTGCCCTTGACCATCCAGGGCGGGCTTGAAGGTGTCATCGCTTTGAGTCCGCCGGTCAACCGGACCGAGGAGTTCAACTATGAAGACTTTGACCTCATGCGGATGCTGGGAGGGCAGGCGGCAGCCACCTTATTAAGCCTGCAGTTGCATGGCCAGCTGGCCGTCGCTCGCGAACTTGCCGCTATCGGGAAGGTCACCACCTTTGTGGTCCATGACCTTAAAAATTCGGTGACAGGGCTTGGCATGATGCTTGAGAATGCTCGTGATTATATGGGTGACCCCGAGTTTCAGGAAGATATGTTGGAGACGGTCGAAACGACCGTCAAGAATACGAAGGGATTGATTCACCGGCTCCAGAATCTTAAGGAACGGCCGATTCTTGAGCTTCGAAGTATTTCTTTAGAGAACTTGATTCAGGAAGAATGCCGAACCTTCGCCTCGGATCGGCTGTGTCTGGACCTGTCTCCAGTGGAGGTCAGTATCGATGATGGAGAGATCCGGAAAGTGGTCAGGAACCTTTTGTTGAATGCCTTTGAGGCAAGCTCGGAGAGTGGAGAAATCACTGTATCCACAGGTGCTGAGCCTCAACCCTTTTTCCGGGTTTCCGATCAAGGGGTAGGGATGAGCAAGGATTTTATTCAGAATCGCCTGTTTAAACCACTGGAGACCACGAAAAAGAAAGGCTTCGGAATAGGGCTGTATCAATGTCGGAATATTGTGGAAAGTCATGGAGGCTTTATGGAAGTTGAGAGTCGTGAAAATGAAGGTAGCATCTTTACGGTTTGGCTGAGTGGCAGTCATGAGAAAACGACCCCAGGGGGGAACGTGTAATGGAAAAATTGCTTATTGTGGACGACAGTTCTGAAATCCGTAAACAACTGAAATGGGGGTTGTCAAAGGATTTTCAAGCCTTTTTTGCCGAAGATGTAGAAGATGCCTTGAGTAAATTTGACCGTCACCAGCCCCAGGTCGTCACTCTTGACTTGGGGTTGCCTCCCGATGTTGACAATGCTTCCGAAGGCCTGCGTTGTCTCGAAGCCATTCTCGCGAAGGAACCACAGACGAAAGTGGTTGTGTTGACCGGTAATGAGGATCGTAATAATGCCCTGAAGGCGGTGCAGCTCGGGGCCTACGATTACTACTCGAAGCCGATCGAACTGGATGAACTCAGAGTCATTCTGAATCGGGCGTTTCACCTGGCGACACTTGAACGAGAGGTGAAAAATCTTCAGAAGGCGGGAACGGCCAGCCAACAGAAATTTGCCGGTATGGTTGGTCAGTGCCCTCAAATGCAGCAAGTCTTTAAAAATATTGAGAAGGTTGCCGGTTATGATGCTCCAGTGCTAGTCCTGGGAGAAAATGGCACGGGGAAGGAGTTGGTTGCTCGAGCTCTTCACGAACAAGGCAGCAGAAACTCCGGACCTTTTGTTGCTATAAATTGTGGTGCTATACCCGAGAATCTGCTTGAAGCAGAGCTTTTTGGACATGAAAAAGGAGCGTTTACCGGGGCTGAAAAAAGAGTGCTGGGTAAGGTTGAATATGCACAGGGGGGAACCCTGTTTCTTGATGAGATCGCAGAGCTCCCCTCCACCCTCCAGGTAAAATTGCTGCGCTTTCTGCAGGAGAAGGTCATCCAGCGGGTGGGAGGGCGCGAGGACATTGAGGTTGATGCTCGAATCGTTGCGGCAACCAATATCGACGTGCAGGAAGCTATTGCGAAGGGGGAGTTCCGGGAGGACTTGTATTACCGCATCGGTATGATAACCATTGATCTCCCGCCTCTGCGAGAGCGAAAGGACGATATCCCCTTGTTATCGAACTTTTTTATGGCCGCATACTCTCGGGAGGTCGGCAAAAATATTCGTGGTTTCACCCGCAGTTCACTCAGCCAGCTTCAGGAGAGTCCCTGGCCCGGTAATGTACGGGAACTGGAGAATCGTGTGAAAAGGGCCGTGATAATGGCTGAAGGAAAACTGATTGAACCGGAAGATCTGGGATTCTTTTCCGGTGCCGGTGAGGAAGACCATTTGGCCGACTTTGAAGGGATGACCTTAAAGGAGGCCCGAACCCAGTTGGAGTTTGATCTGGTTTCCCGGGCTCTGGACCGACAGGACGGTAATGTCGCCAAAGCGGCCGAAGATCTTGGTGTCAGCCGGCCAACCCTGTACGATCTGATGAAAAAACTTGGACTGAATGTTGCGGCCGGTGACTCCTAGTCGCCGGTAGTAAAGGAGGAAATTTCACTTTCCACGATAACGGATCCGTTATCGGCAACGACCTTCCAATAATAAGTGGTTTTGGGTGCAAGAGTTTCTGGTTCCTCAGCGTTATACACCTGGGATGGCCCATCCGATCCACCCCCTCCGCAACTGACCAGCACCGACACTGCCAGGGGCAACAGCATCATCCTGCCAAAGCCGCAGAGTTGGCGTTCACGACAAAGCATGACCATCATCCCCATTAAAATCAAGACGCCTATTGCAACGGGATATGGACCTACTCCGCCTCTGGGATTGCCAGACAGAAGCGGACCTGTTGCAGAAAGATGGGTATTGGAGGTCCCGTACAGCACAGTGTATGTGTAGCTGCTGGTGTCGATTCCCGGTTTGGACCATTGGAAGTCGATAATACGTGGGGTGTTGACCTGTCCGGGAGCGGGGTAAATGTTGGTTGGCATCCAATGGTTGCAAACAGCATTGGAAAGAGTGCTTTCTATCCCTTCTGTTGTAAATGCCGAGACACGAAAATAGTAGGCCTGATTTGGGTCCAAATCGGTCAAGGTAATCGTCGTCCCTGATGTCACGACAACAGGACTGTCCCCCTCAGCCGCCCCCATTCCGTTGAAAGGCCCTTCCGGGGAAATGGAACTGTAATAGATTCGATAGCCTGCAAGATCGGCTACATTCACCGGCCCCCAGCTCAGATCAATATCCTGGGCCAAAGCTGTCGATGAAAGCACGAGTGTCAGTAGGCAGGGTAAAATCCACAGACGCATCATTCCCTCCATGCGATCAGATTAAAATATGACCTTCGTTCTCAGACTTTACCAAGTTTCCGTTTTAAAGAAAAGTGGAATTTGTTGTTGCAGAATAAACATTTATCTCGGATGGCGAAGATCTCTTCGAGAGTTTTGCCGACGATTCTGCCGATTAAGTTCAACGCGCTGCCCAAGGACATCGAACAACAGGGGCCGTTGCATGCAGAGGGCAACCGTAGATTCAGAGCTTTGATGATACATCAGAATATTTTCAGCGGG
>JANQIN010000227.1 GCA_028282145.1 Thermodesulfobacteriota bacterium
CTTCAGCGGAGTTGCCCTGGCAGAGCAGGGAAAAATCAAATGTCCGGCTTGCGGATACCAGCTCCTTACTCCGTCCGATAAGTAAAACCGGATCACATATAAGCACCACACAGGAGGGGCCTCTGACACAGAGGCCCCGTTTCATTGGCAAGGTTTCTTTTATTTTCAAAAATTTTTTGACAAAAATTCTAACAGCATCTCAATTATCAAATCTGGATTCTTGCGGTAATCTGACCGTCAACAACAGTCGACAAACGTCAGAATTTCGAGGGGAGAGTTGCTATGGACGCTATTGCCATGCTGAAGGATCGCCGCAGTATCCGGAAGTATAAAAATGAGAAGGTCGATCGAGAGTTGATGAAAGAGATCGTTGACATTGCCCGCTGGGCACCCAGCTGGGGGAACTTCCAGATCGCGCGCTACACCTTGGTGGATGACCGGGAGATCATCCGAAAATTCGCTACCGATGCCGTCAAGGGGTTCGGCTACAACATCAAGACTCTCGAAAATGCCACCGGGGTCGCTGTTCTGAGCTTTGTCAAAGGCAAGAGCGGCAAACTGGACAAGGACGAATATGCGACCTCCAAGGCAAGTTCCTGGGAGGTGTTCGATGCCGGGATCGCCTGCCAGACCTTCTGTCTCGCGGCCCATGCCAAAGGGATCGGCACCTGCATCTTCGGTGTGATCGATGATGAGACCATTTCCGCACTGGTCTCTCTCCCGGGAGAAGAAACTGTCGCCGCTTTGATCGTCTACGGCATCCCCGACGAGAGCCCGGCTCCGACTCCACGAAAATCGGTAGAAAAATTATTACGGTTTATCTGACTGATCGCTTTGAAGGCTTCGATAAAAAAGGGCGATTGACCTTGCCGGTCAGTCGCCCTTTCATAGGAGTCCGTTGTTTGTTAACGCTATCAGATCGTCAAGGCAGGTTGAGAAATGCCTTGATCCTGGACATTGCCAAGGTAAGCGTTCCCCGAGCCGGGTAAGGAGGCCCCACCGGAAAGTTTAAATCCCGCCAATAGTTGTTGCAGCTCGGCGGCCTGACCCGAAAGCGTCTCAGAGGTCGCAGCACACTCTTCGGCGCTGGAGCTGTTTTGCTGAGTGACATTATCCAGCTGTTTCAATGAGTCATCGACTTGTCCGATCCTTTCAGCCTGTTCGTTGGAAGCCGAAGATATCTCGCCCACCAGATCTGTCACCTGGGTTATCTGTTCCACAATCTCCTGCAAAGCACTATCTGTTCTCTGAGCAATTTCGGCCCCATTGGCGGCCTTGCCTACAGAGCTTTCGATCAAGTCCGCTGTTTCCTGAGCCGCTTTCGCCGACCGTGCCGCCAGGTTACGAACCTCTTCGGCAACCACCGCAAATCCTTTGCCGTGCTGACCGGCTCTTGCCGCCTCAACAGCAGCATTCAATGCTAACAGATTCGTCTGGAAGGCAATCTCTTCGATGACCTTGATAATGTTTGAAATACTCTGACTGGAGGCGTTGATATCTTCCATGGCAGCCACCAGGTCTGTCATATGAGTATTCCCTTTCTCCGCTGTCCCCTTCGCCTGTTCGGACAGTACACTGGCCTCATTGGCGTTTTCCGCACTTTGACGGGTCTGAGAGGCCATTTGAGCCATCGAACTTGTGATCTGGGTCAGCGAGCTGGCCGATCTTAAAGCACCATGGGACAGGGATTGGCTGGCGTCGGACACCTGTTCGGAGCCTGCAGCCACCCTTTGCCCGGACTCTCGAATGGTCGCCATAATCCGATTCAGGGCCATATTGGTCTTGTTCAAAGGGTTCCCAATGAGACCGGAGGCCTGGAACGTGAAGTCTCCTTCCGCCAGGCGATGGAAAGCGGTGACCACCTCATCTCCAAGCTTGTCGGCAAAGTCGTCGATGGTCGCAGCCAGTTGCCCGATCTCATCGTTCCGGTTAAGTTTGACCCGGGCCTCCATATCTCCCTGGTGGAACCGATGGAAGACGTTGGAGGCATGACGAATCGGTTGGATAATACCGCGCCACACCAGAATCAGGAAGAGTCCCAGACAGGCCGCTTCAATAACCAGCACGACAAGAAGAGTCATCTTGCCCGACCTGGCCTCGAAATGAATGGAGGCAGCAGCAGCATTGACTTGCTCGGAGTAATAGTCGGCAAGTTCCTGATAAGCCTTGAGAGCTGGGCCATCACTGATCTTGACTGCGCCATCAATCTCTTTGGGGCCGGCTCCGTCCTGAACCATACCGACCGCCATATCCAGATTGGTTTTATAGAGAGCAAATGTCCGCTTGATCTCCGCCAGAAGATCGGCCTCCTTGCCACTCACACCGATCTGGTTAAATTGACGAAAAACCTCACTACTTTTCTCGAAGGCCGCCTGGAAGCCTTTGACATGCTTCGCCTTGCCCCGAAGAACATAATTTTTAAAATGGTGAATCGCGCCACCATAGCCGAAGTGCGACTTGAGCTCAGAGAGCAGCACCTGCTTTCGGCCAATGTTGGTTTCATAATTCACCCATTCGGATTGGACTCTGTCCATACGGTAATACAGTGTCCAACCGACAACGCCTAAAACAATGGCAGCAACCAAGGCTGCAACAGCCATCTTGGGCATCAGACCAAATCTGGGTTTCAGTTCTTCCTTCACTATCGACCTCCTAACATGCCGTTATTACTTACTCGTAGGTATCTCCATCTTCCTTTATAAACACTTTGTTAGATTTTTCAAATACTATTTGTCGTTTTTTTTTGAGAATTGTTAGAAAGGAATGAAATTTGAGAAACTCTGCAGGTATTGAGGCCGTTTACCCGGGTTCCAGGGGTGTTTACATCGCACGGATCGTTTTTCCCATGATCCCATCATGGAAGCACGATGGTCGCCGTGGCGCTGTATGTCACGAAAGAAGGAGCAGCCGTTGAAAAGAAAGCCCGTTCTCTCTGACTCAAACCGTTTTTCCACGGCTGCCTTCAGGCGGTAGCGGGTAAGCCGCTGCCGGTTTGAAAAAGGCTTTCACAGGGGCCAGACCAGAAGGATCATCGGGATACTTACCACAACGACCAGAATTTCAAGCGGCAACCCCATTCGCCAATAATCGCCGAATTTATAACCACCAGGTCCCATGATAATGGTGTTGTTCTTATGGCCGATGGGCGTCAGAAAAGCACAAGAGGCGGCAACAGCCACTGCCATTAAAAACGAATCGGGGTTGGCGTTAAGACGGGTCGCGATATCGATCCCGATGGGAGCAGCAATCAGAGCGGTCGCCACATTGTTCAACACATCGGACAGGGTCATGGTGATCAGCATCAGGACCGTCAGTACGGCAACAGTGGGCCAGCCTGAGGTCCAGTCGACGATGGCGTTGGCCACCAGAGTGGTGCCGCCACTGGCTTCAAGGGCAGCTCCAATCGGAATCATCGAACCAAGCAGTACAATCACCGGCCATTCCACCGATTCGAACACCTGAGACAAAGGCACGATATCCATGATGACGTAGACAACCACCACCGCTGCCAAGGCCACGGGCAGGTAGACCCAGCCGACGCTGGCAGTAAGAATGGCCGCAGCAAAAACACCAACGGCAACCCAGGCCTTACTCCGCTGCGGGACCTCAAGACCGCGTTTGGCCAGGGAGAGGCATCCGAGCCATTCCACAACATCCGACAGTGCTTCTTCCGGGCCAAGCAACAAGAGTATATCCCCAGCTTTAATCTGGGCTTTTCTCACCTGTTCACGGATCCGTCGTCCTTTGCGGGAGATCCCCAGCAGAGTGACATTGTGACGCGACAGCAAACGAACCCCCATCGCTGTTCGACCATCAATCATGGCCCCTTTGGGTACCACGACTTCCACCAAACTGACCGCATTGGTCAACATGCCTTCATACTTTTCCGCACCGACATGTTGAAGACCGGAAGCACCGATAAACTGATCGATCCCATCGGGACGCCCTTCCAAAACGACCAGGTCGCCTTTTCGAATCGCTTCTCTTCGCGCCGTACCTGGCAGGCGCTTTCCTCGCCGCACCAGTCCGAGGATATTGACATCGCTTTCTTCGGCGGTCGGTTCGAGGTCTTTGAGGGTTTTTCCAATAATCTTTGATTCTTCCGGGACCTTTGCGTTGGAGATGTAGTCCTGCAGATCACCCAACTCGGCCAGGCTGTTTTTGCCACCGTCAACGGGAATCAACCGCCAACCGATCAACACGATAAACAGAACCCCGGTGGTTGCAACAGCGATACCCACCGGAGCAAAGGAGAACATGCTGTAAGGTTCACCAAGGGCCGTTTCACGGAAGGTGGCAATGACGATATTGGGCGGTGTACCGATCAGGGTCACCATTCCTCCCAGGATCGAGGCAAAGGACAGGGGCATCAGGGTCAATGCCGGACTGCGTTTAGAGCGTTGAGCCGCCTGCATATCGATCGGCATCAGAAGCGCCAGAGCGGCCACGTTGTTCATGATACTCGACAGCATCCCCGAAACGAATCCCATCAGGGCAATATGTTTTGACAGGCTGCGCGAGGTATTGATCAGGTTGCGGGCCAACATTTCGATGGCGCCGGAGCGAGAGAGACCACGACTGACGATCAACACCAGGGCAATGATAACCACCGCCGGATGGCCGAATCCGGAAAAGATCTGATCTTTGGGCACGACACCGGCGAGTGCAGCAATAACCAATGCAGCAAAAGCGGTCAGGTCATAACGGATCCTGCCCCAGATCAAAAAGATAAAAAGGAGTGCAATCAGACCAAAGAGGATGAGTTGATCGGCAGACATCGCAGTTAAGAATCCTTCTCAAAACAGGTCGTGCATTCTATGGGAGTGAGTCGCTGAACAACCCATTCATTCAAAGTAAATACGCCCCACCCGAAAAAGCAACCCCGATTTTTCATTCATCCCCGGCATCTTTTCAGGAACGGCATCCCCAATCGTCAATAATTTCAACCACCTCCATATTCCCACAAAACAACTGTATTTCCCTTTCAAAATTGACCACTTGCCTTCTCTTAAATCCCGGTTAACCTTCACTAGGTTGCAGGTCGGTTAGTTTTGAGGGGGGGGTCAATGACAAGCGAAATTTTGCCCACTGTTCTGTTTGTTGATGATGAACCCAATATCCTTAAATCCCTGCGGCGCCTCTTTATCGACGAAGAATGGGAGCTTCTTTTTGCCGAAAGCGGTCCGGAAGCCCTCTCCATTCTTGCCGAGAACCCGGTAGATCTGGTGGTTTCGGATTACCGGATGGCCGGAATGAACGGCCAGGAATTTCTTCGAGAGGTGCGGGCAAGGCACCCCGAGACGGTTCGATTCTTTCTCAGTGGTTATTCCGAAAGTGATGATCTGGCGTCGGCATTGGCAGAAGGCAGTGCCCATATGGTGCTGGCCAAGCCCT
>JANQIN010000235.1 GCA_028282145.1 Thermodesulfobacteriota bacterium
GGACGCCATTCAATGGCTGGAAGAGTTTCTTCTCGGTTGCGGAAAGACGCTGATCTTTGTCTCCCACGACCGTGCTTTTCTCCAGGAACTGTCGACTCGGTTTCTCGAGCTGGATCGTGGGCAACTGACGTCCTGGGAGTGCGATTATTCAACCTATGTTGAGAGAAAAACAGCCGTCCTGGAAGCCGAAGAACAGCAGAACGACAAGTTTGACAAAAAGCTGGCGGCCGAAGAAGCCTGGATCCGTCAGGGGATCAAGGCCCGCCGCACACGGAACGAAGGGCGGGTCCGTGCCCTGAAAAAGATGCGGGAAGAACGCCGTCAACGGCGTGAACGACAGGGGCAGGCCCGGATGACCCTGCAGCAGGCCGACCGTTCCGGGAAGCTGGTTGTCGCGTTGGAGAATGCCGGCTTCTCTTACGGGGAAACCCCGGTGTTCAACAGTCTCAGTACCACGATCCTTCGTGGTGACAAAGTCGGGGTTATCGGCCCTAACGGCGCCGGGAAGACAACCCTTTTGCGTCTCCTGTTAGGGGAGCTTGAGCCGACTTCAGGGACCGTTCGTTTTGGGACCAGACAACAGGTCTGTTATTTCGACCAGATGCGGGGTCAGCTGGATCTGGAGAAGACGGTGCTGGACAATATCGGGAATGGAACGGACTTTGTCGATGTGAACGGAGTACGCCGACATGTGATCGGTTATCTGCAGGATTTTCTTTTCAGCCCGGAGCGTGCCAGAACGCCGGTGAAGGTTCTTTCGGGGGGAGAAAGGAACCGACTGCTGCTGGCGCGCCTTTTTACCCAACCCGCCAATCTTCTTGTTCTGGATGAACCGACCAACGATCTGGACATGGACACCCTCGATCTGCTGGAGCAGTTGCTGGTTTCCTATGACGGGACTCTGTTGCTCGTCTCCCACGACCGGGCTTTCCTGAACAATGTCGTGACCAGCAGCCTTGTTTTTGAGGGGGAGGGATCTGTGGTTGACTATGCGGGCGGCTATGACGACTGGGTCGCACAACGAACGTTGGCCGAGGCCGCCGCTTCCACCGAAATAACCGATGCCCCCAAACGTGAGAAGAAAGGTACGCGCCCCCCTGGCGAAAGCGAGCAGAAGCGCCTCGGGTATATGGAAAAACGGGAGCTGGAACAGCTGCCGGCGCGGATTGAAGAGATGGAGGCTCTCTTGGAAGAACTTCATGCCCAGGTCAATAGCCCCGAGGTTTTTTCCGATCACCAGAAACTGCGGGAGATCCAACGCAGATTGGAGGAGACCGAAATCGCGTTGTCCGTTGCCTATGATCGGTGGCAGGAACTGGAGGAACGGCCCCAGTAAACGCCCCGAAACCTTTCGGGGTTTTCGCGATGTGAGGCGTTGTCCTTTTGCGAAAAAAATCTTCTTTTCTCCTCCTGAAGTTTCACGATCTTGCGTGAAAGTTCAGCCGTGTAACTCTCGAGCAGGCTGTGTTTTTTTGATCGAATATGCTATAAACGGGCCACTCAAATAGCTCAACCTTTCTTTGAGTGAGACCGATAGTGTTTCATTCTCCGTTCGCTATTTGCATATTTATGTTCGTTTTTTTTTTGAGAAAAACCTATGGGCGCGGCGTCCGGTGGCGGCAAGGTGTACAGGTGTATCCGGAGGCCGGAATCAGTTTCGGAGGAAAAAAAGATGAAGGAGTTAACGACGGAATTCAACGAACGACAACGGAATATCCTGACCCTGGTCGAAGCGCAGGGGTTTGTGTCGGTGGAAAATCTGGCGAGGCATTTTGATGTAACGCCCCAAACGATTCGACGGGACCTGAACCTGCTCTGCGAACACAAGCTTCTGATCCGGCACCATGGTGGGGTCGGTCTGTCTTCCAGCGTGGAAAATCTGGCGTATCCGACACGCCAGGTTCTCTGCCAGAAGGAAAAGCAGCGTATTGCACGTAAGGTGGCTGAGCAGATTCCCAACAACGCCTCCCTCTTTATCAATATCGGCACCACCACAGAAGAGGTGGCTCAGGCGCTTCGATCCCATCGTGGGCTCCGGGTGATCACCAATAATCTCAACGTTGCCAATGCGTTGCGAAACAGCCCCGATTGCGAGATTATCCTGGCCGGTGGTGTTGTACGGTCTCACGACGGTGGAATTACAGGGGAAGCGACCAGCGAGTTTGTGCGACAGTTCCGGGTGGATTTCGGTGTGATCGGAATCTCTGGCATCGATAATGACGGTAACCTCCTCGATTTCGATTACCAGGAGGTCTGTGTCGCTCGCGCCATCCTGGAAAGTTCGCGCCGGATCCTTCTTGCGGCGGACCACAGCAAGTTCGGGAGAAGTGCATTGGTGAAGCTCTGCGGGCTTGAGGAGGTTCACGATCTCTTCACCGACCAGGAGCCTCCGGCGGAATTTCTCCCGTTGCTGAAAAAGGCCGAGGTCAACCTCCACGTCGTATAAGGACGCTTAACCTTGTTGAGTGAGTGAAGTAAAACCGGGCATTTGTAAAACGGATATGATCAAGAGCCGGGATGGCGGCTGCCATCAGAGAAAGGCCCCGAAAAGGGGCCTTTTTTTGTCGGGAGAGGTCGAATCAGACCGATAGGGTTTCCGTGGCCTGGGGGAGGGCAATATGCTGTTCCACGCCCGCTTCGGTCAAGAGTTGTCCCAGTTCCTCCGGAAGCGGGGCGTCGGTAAAGAAGGCGGTGACCTCCTGGAGGTTTCCAAGGCGAACCAGGGCATTTCGGCCGATCTTGCTGTGGTCCGATGCAAGAAAGATCGCGCGGGAGTTTTGCATAATGGCCCGGGCAACCTGGACTTCGTTGTAATCAAACTCCAACAGGGTGCCGTCGTTATCGATGCCAGAGATTCCGATCACACCGAAATCCACCCGGAACTGCCGAATAAAATCGACCGTTGCTGTCCCGGTGATCCCTCCGTCATCCCGCAGTTCCCCTCCGGCAACAATCACATCAAACTGGGTCGATGTCCCCAGCATCTCGGCCACGTGAAGGTTGTTGGTGATGACCCGCAGCCCCTCATGGTGCACCAGCTCTCTGGCAATCTCTTCATTGGTGGTGCCGATATTGATAAAGAGGGAGGCGTAGTTGGGGATCATCGAGGCCAGGAGCTTGGCAATCCGGCGTTTTTCATCCTGGAACTGCGTCTGCCTCTCCCGATAGGGGCTGTTCTGAACACTGGTAGGAAGACCGGCCCCACCGTGGTAGCGGATAAGGAGGTTGGCTTCGCACAGGTGATTCAGATCTTTTCGGATTGTCTGGGTCGTAACGTCAAAGTCCTGCGCCAGGGATTCAACAGCCAGATAGCCGACCCGCTGAGCCATTTCGAGGATCTGGCGTTGCCGGTCGCTCAACCGGATGTTCACTTTCATTCTTCCCAACACCATCGGTTTCATTTACGCCTCCTTCTTCTCCCTGAAAAATCGCACAGTTCTGCGCCTCTGTCAAATGTGCCCGGACACGCTGCTTTCAAAAAAACAATTAAATGAAACAAATAATTTCATTTATGGTTTGAAAATGAAGATTTTGCGTGTTATGAGGTAGAACGGCATTTTATTTTGCCGGTCTCAAACAGGCTGAAGGCGCTGGACAGGTCTACCGGAGTTTTGCTTTCGGAGGCCATGGCCGGAACACACAACTATCAAGGAGGCTAGTTATGAGCGTGTTTTGGGGTGAATTGGCAGGGACGGCTATTCTGATCCTGCTGGGTGGTGGTGTTGTTGCAAACGTCGTATTGAACGATTCCAAAGGGCAGAACTCCGGATGGATTGTGATTACGGCCGGCTGGGGTTTTGCCGTGGCCATTGCCGTCTATGTGGCCGGATGGATGAGCGGGGCCCATATCAATCCTGCCGTGACCCTGGGGTTGGCCGTTCTCGGCAAGGTGCCCATGGCACAAATCCCCTTCTATGTCGCTGGGCAGTTTGCCGGCGCCTTCCTCGGAGCAATCATGGTCTGGTTGACCTATAAAAAGCAGTTTGATGCGACCGAAGATGAAGGCCTGAAGCTGGCAGTGTTCAGCACCGGTCCCGCAGTCCGCCATACCGGGTGGAACCTGATCAGCGAGATTATCGGAACGGCCATGCTGATGATCGGGGTGTTGGGGATTTTTCACGCCAACAACAATATCGGCAGTGGGTTCGGTCCTTATGCGGTCGGAATTCTTGTCTTCAGCCTGGGCCTTTCGCTCGGCGGCCCCACAGGTTACGCGATCAACCCGGCCCGCGATCTCGGCCCCCGTATTGCCCATGCCATCCTTCCCATTCCCGGGAAGGGGACCTCGGATTGGTCCTATTCGTGGATTCCGGTTGTCGGTCCGCTGGTCGGTGCGGTGATCGGCGCCTTTCTTTTTGATGGCCTGACCAAGATGATCTGAGGCTGGCTGGTACAGCAGCTCCCAATTTCAAACAAAGGAGTTTCGAAATGAGCCAATATGTTGCTGCCGTCGACCAAGGGACCACCAGCTCCCGCTGCATGATCTTCAACCACTCCGGTGAGCCGATCTCCACGTTCCAGCTGGAACATCAGCAGATCTACCCCCAACCCGGTTGGGTTGAGCACGATCCGTCCGAGGTGTGGGAAAAGACCCAGGCTTGTATCCGCGGGGCGATGAAAGCCGTCGGTCTCAGCGCCAGTGATATTGCCGCTGTGGGTGTGACCAACCAACGGGAAACTGCCGTGGTCTGGGACCGGAATACCGGTCGGCCCCTGTATAACGCCATTGTCTGGCAGGACACCCGTACCGACACCCTGTGCGATCAGTTTGCCGCTGCCGGCGGACAAGACCGTTTCCGCCAGAAAACCGGTCTGCCCCTTGCGACCTATTTCTCCGGCCCCAAGATCCGTTGGATCCTCGACAACGTCGAGGGCGTTCGTGAAGCGGCCATCAAGGGTGATGCCATCTTCGGCAATATGGACAGCTGGATCATCTGGAATCTGACCGGCGGCAAAAACGGCGGTGCCCACGTCACGGATGTGACCAACGCCTCCCGGACCATGTTGATGGATCTTGACGGCTGCAAGTGGGACAGCGGGATCGCCGATATCATGGGGATTCCCATGGGGATGCTTCCCCAGATCCGTCCTTCCTCCGATCCGGAAGGGTACGGCTATACCCTCGAAAACGGCCCCTTCGGCGGTAAGATTCCGGTTTGCGGTGATCTGGGCGACCAGCAGGCCGCCACTGTCGGGCAAACCTGTTTTTCTCCCGGGGAGGCCAAGAACACGTATGGCACCGGTTGTTTTATGCTGCTCAATACGGGAACCGAGATTGTCCATTCGGAGAACGGGTTGCTGACCACCCCCTGCTACAAGTTCGGCGATGAAAAGACGGTGTATGCCCTGGAGGGTTCCATCGCTTTCGCCGGTTCCATGGTCCAGTGGCTGAGAGATCAGATGCGTATCGTCAATACGGCGGCCGATATCGAAAATCTGGCACGCACCGTTGACGATAATGGCGGTCTTTACTTTGTCCCGGCCTTTTCCGGTCTCTTTGCTCCCTACTGGCGCAGTGATGCCCGCGGGGTGATGGTCGGGATGACCCGGTATCTTGAGCGGGGGCACTTTGCCCGTGCAGTCCTTGAGGCAACGGCCTACCAGACTCGGGAGGTCCTGGATGCCATGAACGCCGACTCGGGTGTGGACCTGACTGCGCTGAAGGTCGATGGCGGGATGGTCGCCAATAATCTGCTGATGCAGGTTCAGGCGGATATCCTGGGTGTGCCGGTGATACGGCCCAAGGTGGAAGAAAGCACCGCTTTGGGTGCGGCTTATGCGGCCGGGCTCGCTGTCGGATTCTGGAAGAATACCGATGAGATGCGCGCCAACTGGGGTATGGATAAACAATGGGAGCCTTCCGCAGACGATACGCCTCGCAGTAAGAATTATAAACTCTGGAAGAAGGCTGTTACCCGAACCTTCGACTGGGTGGAATAAACGAACTCTCCAGGTTCGTTATCGGGGCAGCCTTTCGGCTGCCCCGGTTCTTGAAATGGGCCTTCTCGCAGCCGGGTGGAGGGTAAAAATTTTTATATCTCCAAGTTCGAAAATGAAACAAAAAATTTCACTTTACATTCTTTTTGCTTTCGTTAGACTGTGCAACGGTCAACAGTGAATGCAGACGGAGGTAGAGACCATGACACGTCAAATGATGCTGGACCAACTCAAGGCCGACCAAACCTTTGACCTTTTGGTTATCGGAGGTGGGGCTACCGGGTGTGGCATCGCTCTGGACGCAGCCAGTCGAGGGCTGAAAGTGGCTCTTGTGGAAAAGAACGATTTTTCCGAAGGGACCAGCAGTCGCAGTACCAAGCTTGTTCATGGCGGTGTTCGCTATCTGGAAAAGGCCGTCAAACAACTGGACAAAGCTCAATATGACCTTGTCCGTGAGGGCCTTCATGAACGTGGGATTCTGCTGAAGAATGCCCCCCATCTGGCAGGCCGGATTGCCTTCGTCACACCGATCTATTCCTGGTTCGAAATCCCCTATGTCTATGCAGGCCTCAAGTTCTATGACATTTTGTCGGGGAAGATGAGCCTTGGGGGCAGTCAGTTGCTGACACGAAAAACCGCCCTGAAAAAGTTCCCGATGCTGAAGGCCGACGGACTGAAGGCGGCAGTGATGTATTACGACGGGCAATTCAATGATGCCAGGATGGCTGTCTCACTGGCCCTCACTGCCCGGAGCGAAGGGGCCGTTATCGCCAATCACGTTGAAGTGACCGGGCTGGTTAAATCCGACACCCGGGTTCGAGGGGCAGAGGTTCGGGATCGGATCAGCGGCGAGAGTTTTATCGTCAACGCCAAATCTGTTGTCAATGCGACGGGCCCGTTCTGTGACCGCCTGCGGCAATTGGACGATCCGCAGGCCAAGCCGATGGTCAAGGCGAGTTCCGGTATCCACCTGGTGCTGGACAAACGGTTTGTTCCGGATCAGTACGGTCTTATGATCCCCAAGACCGAGGATGGCCGCGTGTTGTTTATGCTTCCCTGGGAAGGTCATACTCTGGTCGGGACCACCGATGATCCTGCCTCCGTCAACGAGCACCCGGAGGTCACGGAAGCAGAGATCGAATATGTGCTCCGCCATGTCCGGCTCTATTCCGGTCTGGATGTCCAGCGTTCCGATGTCAAGGCCACCTGGTCCGGTCTGAGACCGCTGATCGATGCAGAAGGGAAAAACGATACCCAAAGCCTTGTGCGGGACCATGTGACCATGACAAGTCCCAGCGGCTTTGTCACCATCTGTGGAGGCAAATGGACCAACTACCGGCATATGGCGGAAGTTCTGGTCGATCGGGTCGTGGCCGATTTTCACCTTTCGCCGCAGCGCCCCTGCGCGACCCGGAACCTGCCGGTTTTGGGGGGAGACAAGAAAGATCCCGGCCGTGCAGATCGGTTGGCCAAGAGTTTTGACCTGACTGACGATGTGGCCCAACATCTGGCCCGGGCCTATGGAAGTGCCAGCGAATCGGTAGCCCGCCTCTGCAGGGACGGGTTGTCCGGGAGATTGCACCCGGATCATCCGTATTTGGAGGGGGAGGTGGTTTATGTCGCCAAGCAGGAAATGGCCGAACGGGCCATGGATGTTCTTACCCGACGATTACCCCTGGCACTGCTCGACCAGCAGGCGGCCCGGGAAGCCCTGCCACGGGTTCTTGACCTGCTGCAGCAGGAGTTCGGTTGGGACGAAACGAGACTTTCCGAGGAAATGCAGCTTGCAGAGCAGCGCCTGGTGCATGCCCTTTGAGTAAGAGGTGGGGCCCTGGAATGGTCCTTTTATCCACACCTGATTCATGAGTGCGGCCCCTGATGGTGACGCCCCTGTCCAGGAAACCTCGTATCACTAACATGAACAGTCTGAGCCACCGGCCTCGCCGGTGGCTTTTTCTTTTCATCTCCGGCCCGGGGCCTGCGATTCCGCCGATAACCGATAGACTGTAGAGGTAATGCCAGTTCCCCCGCGGCAATCGATAGGAGGCTGTATGACGCGCAGTGAATCCCTTCGTACGCTTAAGGAGTCGGTTTTTGATCTGGTCGTTGTGGGTGGCGGAGCCACCGGCAGTGGGATTGCGCTGGATGCCGCCAGCCGAGGTTTAAAGGTTGCTCTGGTTGAGAAACAGGACTTCTCCGAAGGGACCAGCAGTCGCAGTACCAAACTGGTCCATGGCGGCGTTCGTTATCTGGAGATGGCGATCCGGCAGTTCAGCCGTGTTCAATACAATCTGGTTCGGGATGGGCTTTATGAGCGAGGCCTTTTTCTGAAGAATGCCCCCCACCTGGCGCATCCGATCCAACTGGTGACGCCGGTCTATCGATGGTGGCAACTGCCTTATATTTATGCCGGTCTGCTGATTTACGACCTCCTTGCCGGAAACCGGGGGCTTGGGCGGAGCCGGCTCCTCTCCGCCAGAGAAGCCCTGCGGCGCTACCCGATGCTTAAAGCCGAAGGGTTGAAGGGTGGCGTCCTTTATTATGACGGTCAATTTAATGATATTCGGATGAATATCAGTCTTGTCCTGACCGCCCAAAAGTACGGCGCAGTCGCCTCCAACTATCTGGAAGTGGTCCATCTGGACAAGATCGATGGCCGGATCTCGGGGGTCCGGGTGCGGGACCGGCTGGAGGGAGAGGACTTTCATATCCGGTGCAAAGGGGTTGTGAATGCGACCGGGCCTTTTGGAGACGGCCTGAGGCAGCTGGATAATCCGGACGCCCTGCCTCTGCTCCAGGTGAGCTCCGGTGTGCATTTGGTTCTGGATCGTCGTTTCTCCCCTCCGGATACCGGTCTTGTGGTCCCGCGAACGGAAGATGGCCGGGTGCTGTTTATCCTGCCCTGGGAAGGGCATACCCTTGTCGGAACCACCGATGAAAAATCAGACGTGTCGAGTCACCCTGAGGCGACAGAAGGGGAGATCAGCTACCTTCTGCGGCACCTTCGGGCCACTTTCGATCTCGACGTCACCCGGAGCGATATCAAGTCGGCCTGGTCCGGGCTACGTCCCCTGGTGTTTGATCCTCAAACAGCCGACACGGCCAAACTGGCCAGAGACCATTACGTCGAGCTTTCCGCCTCCGGACTGCTGACGATCTCCGGTGGAAAATGGACCACGTACCGGAAGATGGCCGAAGATACGGTTGATCAGGCCATCTCGGCCTTTTCCCTGTCGCCTGTCCATGATTGTCTCACCGCCGGAATGACCGTCCTGGGAGGAGAGGGGGATATGGGAGAGGTCAGGAGGGCCCTGATCTCCAACCGGGGGGTGTCGGATACCACGGCCGATCATCTGGTGGCGACCTATGGAAACCGTGCCCTTGAAGTGGCCTCACTGGTGAAGAGCGGTTTCCCGGGGGAGCTGGTTGACGGGCACCCTTATCTTGAGGCGGAGGTGATCTATGCTGTCCGGGAAGAGAAGGCCGTCCGTCTGATGGATGTGCTGCATCGGAGGATTCCACTGGCGCTTCTCGATCGGCGTGCAACGGGTCATGCGCTGGGACGAACTCTGAACCTGATGGCCGCTGAACTGACGTGGGATGAAGGGCGTCAATCTCAGGAAAGGGCCGAGGCCGAACGACGGCTGGCCGACGGCCTTTAAACTATTGCGGCCGATTCCGGGGCGTTATCAGGGCTCCGGAACAAAGAAACAGCCCGATCAGGCCAAACTCGCCAATCGTTCCATAACGCCCCCAGAGGGTATTGATCGCGGCGGCTTCGGGGCTTTCCAGAGAGTAACGAACAGGGACTTTGTCGCCGGGCTTGGGTCCCGAACGTCCATGATAATAGGTCCGGTTGATAAATTGATGCGTTTCGCCGGTTGCATCCTGATAACTCACAATATGCTGGTTGCCGTAAGCCACCGTTTGAACGATCTGTGCGACCGTCCCTTCCGTCTCGGCGGAGTTTCGATGGAGGTTCCAGTCCACCTGCAGGCGGGCTGCCCCTTCCCAGAGAAAGACCAGCCCG
>JANQIN010000246.1 GCA_028282145.1 Thermodesulfobacteriota bacterium
TCAATGGAGAACATTATAAAAAGCAACTCATTTTATTCACATCATAGCACGTTAAATTGTGTAAATCAAAAAAAATTAATAAGAAACTTTTGTTTCATGTGATGAAATTATCCAAGTGATTTTAGGGGGTTGTCAGAAGGGGAAAAGCAAGGGGATCAGCAGACTTCCGGCAAGCCATATGGCCAGGCTCAAAGGGGCACCGACACGAGCATAATCGATAAATTTGTACCCACCCGGGCCCATCACCAGGGCATTGGACTGGTGGCTGATCGGAGTCAGGAAGCAGGCTGAGGCCGCCATGGCAATGGCGAGGAAAAAAGGTTTGGGTGAGACCGCCATGTCCAGGGCAATATTGTAGGCGATCGGTGCCAGCAGGACAGCGGTGGCGGCGTTGCTGATAACAGCGGTGAGCAGCATGGTTACGAGAAAGAGCGCGCTGAGCATGAAAAAGGGACCAAAAGGACCGATCAAATCAACCATCCCGTCTGCCAGGAGCCGGGCCGCACCACTTCTTTCCAGAGCGGTTCCCAGAGGAAGGGTGCCCGCAATCAGCAATATGACCTTCCAGTCGATACTGCCGTAAGCCTGCTTGGGTGTCAGAAAACCGAAAAGAACCAGGATTAAAGCCCCAGCTGTCGCTGTCAGAATGATGGGGAAGGTTCCGAGAGCGGCGAGCAATACTACCAGAGCCATAACTCCAAGGGCGAAAGGCGCCCGATGCGGTTGGAAAGAGACCGGGGGGACCCCGCCGAGAAGGAGGAAATCCTGGCTTTTCCCGAGGGTCATGATCCTCTTCTCCGTGCCCTGCAGCAACAGAACATCGCCGAAACGGAGAATGACATGGTCAACCTTTTTGACCACCGGAGCCCCCTGGCGCCAGATAGCCAGCACGGTCAATCCGTAAGCGTCGTTGAATCTTAATTCCCGCAAAGTCTGTCCGACGATGGAGCTTCGGGGGGTAAGGCTGGCTTCAACCACTACCAGTTCTTCATCGGGGGGGCGACTGGTCGGGTTGTCCCTCTCAGGAATCAGACTCAGGCCACGGGATTGCATAATCTTGAGAATCCCCTCGGGGTTCCCTTCAAGAAAAAGGATATCACCGCAGTAAATCTTCCGGTTTCTACGAGGGAAGGGGATTTTTTTGCGGTTGCGGAGAATTGCACGTACCTTCAACCCCAAGTCCTTTTCGAGGCTGCTGCCGGAGATGGTTTTTCCGTCCAGGGGAGACTCCGGCAGGATTTCCACCTCCGTAATGTACTCCTTGACCTGGTAGGCCTCGGTAAGGACACCGGACTTTCGTGTGGGAATGAGACGGTGTCCGATCAGGGCCATATAGAGGATGCCGATACCGGTCAGGGTGACGCCGACGGGGCCAAAATCGAAGAAACGGAAGGACTCACCGGTGTACTCGAAAAGCAGTTCGCTCATCAGGATATTGGGTGGGGTTCCGATCAGGGTACACAAGCCCCCAAAGAGAGAACCAAAGGCCAGCGGGATCAGGAGTTTGGAGGGACTGATGCGCATTTTCCGGGCCATATTGACCACAACGGGCATCAACACGGCGGTTGCCCCGATATTGTTCACAAAGGCGGAAGAGATCGCGACTCCGATCATCAGAACGAAGATCATCCGGACCTCGTTTCCTCCTCCGAGAGACAGAAGCTTCTCACCGAAACGACCGGACAGGCCAGTGTTGGCGATGGCAGCGCTGAGGACAAACATCGCAACAACGGTGATAACCGCAGGATTGCTGAACCCCGAGAAGGCTTCTTCCACCGACACCAGGCCGGTTGTGGCCAAAGTGACCAACAACAGCATGCTGACAAGGTCCATACGCAACCATTCGGTGGCATATAGCAGGATGGCAACGGCCAGGATTATGAGGACAAGCAGGATCTCCATGGCACCTCAATTGCGCGATGGGGTTATTCCTGAGTGTAGCAGATTGATGGAAGAATGACGGGGTTTTTAATGTTTTTCGAACGTTGTTCCCGACTCTAACCTGTCGGGATAACTAAAGTTTTTTTAAGGGGTTTCAGTGGGGGCGTTTAACAGGTTGCAAAAGGACTTTGCCTCTTCGGAAGGAGACGCGGCATCTTGTATTGCCCGGATCAGCCCGATTCCGAATGCTCCAGATCGTCGAATCTCCGGGACCTGAGCCAGCCCAATGCCGCCAAGGGCAAATACCGGAATTGGCGAAAGAGCGCAAGCTTCCTCCAGCGCATCAAGGCCAACCGGACTTCCCATGGGTGCTTTGGAAGGTGTGTGGTAGACCGGACCAAAGGTGACAAAGTCGGCCCCCTGTTGCGCCGCCTGAACGATCTCCGGGACGGTGTGGGTGGAAACACCAATAAGGGGAGTGTGGCCGAGTCTTTGCCGGACTTCCGAGGTGGGGCGAGAGTGACCGCCCAGATGAACTCCGTCGGCCCCGATCCGTTGCGCCATGGCCCAGCGGTCGTTCAACAGGAGTTTGGCATTGTAGTCGGCTGTGCGGCGACGGAGCTTTTCGGCCAGGAGTTCAAACTCGGCGTCGGAAAGGTCTTTCTCTCGCAGTTGGATCGCACGGACACCGCCGTCCAAGGCTGCAGCTACGGCGTTTTCCAGGGTCCGGTTCGCCGGGAGACTGCGTCGGTCGGTAATCAGATAGAGAGTGAAATCAACCCGACCTGCCATCGCTTCGTATGACTCCTCAAAATCCTTTAAAAAGTCCAACGAGCCCAGGGATGGGCAAGCCAAAAGCAAGAGAATCCTTGTTTTTGTAAGTCAAACAAAATCACGCTTTTGCGAAATAGCTATGAGAAAAGTCCCGGACGGCGTTTCTCATCCAACTGCCCCAAGGGACAAAGGAAGGTCACGACCATCAATCCGCCATCAGTGCAGCGTCCCAATCCTTCCAGACAGGATCGTAGCCACGTTTGCGTAGCAACTGTTCGATTTCGGCCGGGGTGCGGTCATCGTCGATGCTGAACTGTTCCAGGTGCTCCGCATCCTCGCCGTAACCACCGGGAGCAGTGCAGGACCCGGCGCTCATTTGAGTCACACCGAGAGGAAGCAGATTATCACGCAGTTCGGCGGATTCCCGGGTTGACATGACCAAACCGACATCGGGCAGCAAAAGGCGCAAAGCGCACATCAGTTGCACCATCTCCCGATCGCTCACCGGGTTCAACGCCTGAAATCCTCCGTCCGCCGGACGAATACGGGGGAAGCTGATCGTCAAGTGTGTCCGCCAGTGCTTGCGACTCAGATACAATGCGTGCAGACCGGTGTAGAAGCCTTCGCTACGATGCTCACCCAGTCCCAGGAGGCTGCCGATACCGATCCTGCGGAGCCCGGCTTCGCCACCCCGTTCGGGGGTTTCGATGCGGAATTTGTAGTCCTTCTTGCGGCCGTAGAGGTGCATCCGGTCGTACAACTCGGGGTCGTAGGTCTCCTGGTAAATGGTAAGGCCGTCAACACCGTTGGCGATCATCTCGCGGTAACCGTTAACCTCCATCGGGTAGACCTCTAAAGCAATGGAGCTGAAGAGGTGGCGGATACGGCGGGCGGCTGCCGCTAGAAAATCATTGCCGATTTTCATCGGCGATTCTCCGGTCAGAAGCAGGACGTGTCGGAAGCCTTGTTTGTGGAGTACCCTGGCTTCGCGCTCGATGGTGTCCAGATCAAGGGTCTCCCGAGGGATCTTGTTTTCACCAGAAAAGCCGCAGTAGATGCATCCGTTGGCGCATTCGTTGGAGAGGTACAAAGGGGCGTACAGCAGGATGGTACGACCAAAGCGCTTCAGGGTCTGCCGATGGGCTTTTTGCGCCATCTTTTCGAGATGGGGCAGGGCGGCCGGCGAAAGCAGGGCGGCGAAATCATCAACGGTGATCTTCTCCCGCGACAGTGCGCGCTGGACATCCGCGTCCGTCGAACTGTTGATCTGCCTTTGAACATCAGCCAGCGGGTATTTTTGGATGTCGTCAAAGAAGCTCAATTTACGACCCCAGGAAGCCGGTCAGCGGGCTGGAGGCTTCGGCCTGGTCCCGTTGGGCACCCAAACCAGCCAGATAGGCCTGACGGCCGGCGATGACACCGTTCTTAAACGCTTCACCCATCAGGCCGGGGTTGGGCGATACGGCAAAGGCCGTATTGACCAGAACTGCATCGGCACCCATCTCCAGAGCCTCGGCCGCATGACTGGGGGCACCCAGGCCGGCATCGACCACAACGGGTACGTTGGCTTGTTCGATGATGATGGCAATATTGTCCCGGGTCTTGATTCCCTTGTTAGTGCCGATGGGGGCACCCAGGGGCATCACCGTCGCGGTGCCGATCTCTTCCAGGCGTTTGGCCAACACCGGGTCGGCATTGATATAGGGCAGGACGGTAAAGCCTTCCTTGACCAGAATCTCAGCCGCCTTGAAGGTCTCGATCGGGTCGGGCAAGAGGTAAAAGGGGTCCGGATGAATCTCCAGTTTGACCCAGGGTTCGCAACCGGCAGCGCGGGCCAGTCGGGCCAGCCGAACCGCCTCTTCGGCATCCCGGGCACCGCTGGTGTTGGGCAGAAGAAGATATTTGTCCCGGTCGATATGGGACAGCAGGCTGTCGGCTTCGTCGGCCACGTCGACACGGCGCAGAGCGACAGTGACGATTTCGGTGCCGGAGGCTTCCATCGCCTGCACCATTGCCTCATTGGAGGAGAACTTGCCGGTGCCGACCATGAGGCGGCTGTTGAACTCTCGACCAGCAATTACTAAAGGATCTCTCATTTGTTCTGTCCTGTCTAATTTTGAATCTTGAAACGGTTCTTTTCTTCAATCTCGGCGTCAAGCTTCTCCCCTGACTTGTGCGACGTCGTTGAGAACTACGCCTCCGCGCATGGGCTTGCTTTCCTTGATCTTGAAGAAAACTCCTCGTTTCTAATTTAACAAGCTTTTCTAAGTCGCAGTACCGCGATCTTTTTTGTCCGTCTGACTTAACCACCACCGACAAAGTGTACAATTTCCAGCTCATCACCATCGGCCAGGGCGGTGGTGGACAAGGCCTCCTGTGGAACGATATCCCGGTTGCGTTCGACCGCAACCCGTTTGCACTGGAGCTCCATTTCCTCGAGCAGCCCCTGCACTGTCAGAGAGCGGTTTATGGTTTTTTCCGTACCGTTGATTTTTATTTTCATGCGGGTTCTTCTCCCAGGATAATACGCAGTACAGCGTTAGCCTGATGATGGGCGGCCACTCCAACACGTGGAGCCATTAAGCCTTGTCCTTGCCGAGCCTCCGCCTCTCCGTCCCCAACCATGTAGAGGTTGGTCATGGCTCGACGGGTGGTAATGTCGTTGCTGGGGCCATGCCCCGCCAGGCCAGAGCCGCTGACAACCGGTTTATCGGGCCAGGTGGCTCGGCAGCAGTTGACCAGCATCGCTTTCTGGTCGGCACCGTCGAAAGCTTCAACCACGACGTCAGCCGGAGCAAATAGCTCGGGGATGTGGCGCTCGGTCAGGCGAACCGGATGGATATCGACCTCTACATAGGGATTGATCCTTTTCAGATTGTCCTGAAGTGCTTCGACCTTGAGCAGGCCGATCTGGTCGACAAAGTATTGCTGGCGATTCAGGTTGGACGGCTCGACCACATCAAAATCTGCCAGAATCAGTCGTCCCACGCCGGTCCGACAAAGGGCAATAGCAATAGGGGAACCCAGCCCACCGACACCGGCGATCGCCACCGTGGCGGCTTTGACCTTTGCGTGAACCCCCGGCGTGTGGCGGGCAACCATCAACGCTTCTAGTTCTTCCTGCGGAGGAGCTTCGCCTTTTTTGATCAAACTGATTCGATCACCGTCGGCCAGAGGCAGATCGTCGGTCACCGGGAAACCGTTGACAATGACGACATCGGCATCGGGGCGAAAATGCATCCGTACCTGTGACAGGCGGGTGCCCTCGTGAACTTCAAAACCATCTTCGTTAACGTAAATAACCATGATCGTTTACAATAAAAAAGGTCGCTTCTATGGAAGCGACCTACCGTGACAGTGTGGAGCTGTTATCGGTGGGGCCGCTTCCCTACGCCGGTACGAGCCGGATCAGGTTCAAAGGGTCGCTCCAGATTCTGGAACTCTCAGTATCGCTACTCCCCTAGGGCGCCTGTAAGCAAATCAAACTAGCAGTGCGGCGACTTCAAGTCAAGCTGGAAGCCTCGCAAACGGCTGTACTTTGGTTGATTCATTGCTTCGAAGTCCGTATGATGAGCGCGGGTTGCCTGGCAACTACGTCATCACGAAAGGGTGCGCATGAGCATTTCAGAACGTTATCGTACCATCTGCGAGGAGGCTTCAACTCTGGCGCAGGTCAACCTCCAGCAGATGGAACGGGGAGAAAAATGCCAGCGGAAACTTGCCGGTGCGGCAGAGATGCTGGCTGAACTGGAAGAGCGGGTGGGGGAGATCCCTCAAACGCGATTGGATCGAGAACTTGAACCTGTCCTGCTGAAAGCCCACAACAGACTGGATCAGGCTCGCCTTCTTCTGGAAGAAGGGGGACAGGAAGAGACTGCCAAACAGGTGTGGGATCTGGAACAAGCGATTTATCGCCTGTTGAACTCGCTTTAACTCAACGAAGACGGGATACGACCGATGAATGATGTCAAGAAGCAGGATCAGGTTCAGTTGGAAATCAAACTGGATGAAGAAATTGCACAAGGGGTCTATGCCAATATGGCGGTTATCAACCATACTGGAGGAGAGTTTCTGATTGATATGATTTTCGTCCAACCCCAACAGCCCAAGGCCAAGGTGCGGTCGCGTACCATTATGTCCCCCAAAGGGGCCAAGATGCTGCTGGGGGCACTGGCCGCGGCCGTTGAAAACTACGAGTCCGAACATGGTGCGATCGCTGTAGAGGCGATGGAGGCGGTCGAAGAAGGAGGCTTTCACTGATAAGATATCCCCGTTCTCTTCTCCCGGCATTCTGGCTCATCTTCGCTGTACCGGGATTGTTTGCATGGACCTTGCCTGCCTACGGTGTGGAGGCACAGGCTTCCGTGAGGGAGCGGGTTGTTGCCGATTTTGAGGCAGGTTTGCCTCAGGGGACCAAAGTGAAGGATTTTTCTGGTGAGACGTTGTATCAAATCGTCAGGGACGATACCGGTCGGGTCCTTCGTGCTGACAGTCGGGGGCAGGCTTCCGGGCTGATCTTCCCATTGACGTTTGACCCGGCCGAATGGCCCTGGCTGGAGTGGCGGTGGCGGGTGGAACACCCGGCAGTCAAAGGAGACAGCCGGTTACGGTCGGGCGATGATTTCCCGGCAAGGGTTTATGTCATCTTCCCTCACTGGATACCGACTAAAACGCGCACCATCAATTATATCTGGGCCAACCGGCTTCCCGCTGGTGAAGCTCAGCCCAATGCCTATACCGGAAACGCCATGATGTTGGCGCTTCAGTCCGGCGAGGAGAACTGTGGTCAATGGATGATGGAGCGGCGAAACGTGGTGGACGATTATCGTCGGCTTTTTGGGGAGGAGCCGCCCCAAAAAGCTGTCATCGCGGTGATGACCGATTCGGACCAGACCGGCGAATGGCTGGTGGCCTGGTACGACGATTTGAAGATCAGTCGTTAAGCGGAAGTTCAGGCTGAGTGGAGGCGGACATGGCGCAGACCCGATTTCGCCCATCCCGTTTGGCCCGATACAGAGCGTCATCTGCTTCGCGTACCAGATCGTCGACGGTTTTGATCTGGCTCAGGGGGTAGGCAGCAACACCGAGGCTCAGGGTCAGATGAACGCCGGGGTCCTCGTCAAAAAACCGCAATTGGGCCGTATCCAACCGGACCCGCTCCGCCACTTGCATTGCACGATCCATCGGGGTCTCCGGGAGCACCAGGGCAAACTCTTCTCCCCCATAACGCGCCGCCAAATCGTATTGACGAACCTGCTTGTTCAGTAGGTTCGACAGACCAATCAGGACCTGGTCTCCCTGATGATGCCCGTAATGATCGTTGATTTTCTTGAAGTGATCGATGTCGAGCATGATCAGTGAGCAGGGCTCGTCTTTCCGCTGGGTCCGTTTGATTTCCCTCTCCAGAAAATCCATCAGATAGCGGCGATTGGCCAGGCCGGTCAGGCCGTCGGTCTTGGACAGATCGTGCAGTTGGCGATTGCTGTGCCGAAGGCTGTCCTGCAAGCCCTTGACCTTGAGTTGAACACGGATGCGGGCTACAAGCTCCGCCGGATTGAACGGTTTCAGGACGACATCGCTTGCGCCCAGACTGAGTGCGCGCACCTTGGGTTCCAACTGTTTATCTTCCAGCAGGATAATGACAGGGATATGACTCAGTTCCTCGTGCGACTGCGCCAGTGCCAGCAGGCGGGAACCATCCATTCGGGGCAGGCTCTGGTCCCAGACGATCACGTCGACGGGTTGATTGCTGAGAAGATCGAATGCGGTCATTCCGTCCTCGGCCTGGAGGACTTTCTCAAATAACCCCTGTGACCGCAGGGCATCCACCACTTGGCGACGGTCGGTGGCGGAAGGGTCAGCAATCAGTATCGTGTTCGGCATAAGCTGTACCTGCTAGGATTTTAAGAACCCGGGGTTCTTCTGTCTCTGAAACTCTTTAGCCCAAAGGCCTGCCACCGCACTTGGTCAGTTCGGCATGGGTGTGGCGCAGCAGGCGCTCGGTGGTTTCCCAGTCGATGCACTTGTCAGTGATCGAAACACCGTAAGCCAGACCTTCCGGAGAACCGTTGAGACTTTGGTTCCCCGCATTCAGATGGCTCTCCAGCATCAGGCCGAAGATGGATCGGTTACCAGCGACGATCTGCTCAACGACATCGTTGACCACGCGCTCCTGTTTGTTGTGATCTTTATCGCTGTTGGCGTGGCTGCAGTCTACCATGATTGCCGGTGCCAGGTCGCTTTTGGCCAGGAGCTCCTCGGTACGGGCAATATGCCCGGCCGAGTAGTTCGGTCCGTCAGAGCCGCCGCGCAGTACGATGTGGACATCGTTGTTGCCGTCGGTCTTGACGATGGAAGTGCGTCCTTCGTGGTTAATGCCGAGGAAGCTGTGAGGATGAAGCGCTGCCGACATCGCATTGGTGGCGACGGTCAGGTTGCCGTCGGTGCCGTTTTTGAAACCGACCGGAAAGGAGAGGCCGCTGGCCATCTCCCGATGGGTCTGGGATTCGGTAGTACGAGCGCCGATGGCACCCCAGGAGATGGTGTCTGCCACAAACTGCGGGGTGATCGGGTCGAGCATCTCGCAGGCAATCGGCAGCCCGCGCTCCACGATGTCCAGCAGCAGCTTCCGGGCGATCCCCAGCCCTTTGGAAATCTGGTGCGTACCATTCAGGTCGGGATCGTTGATCAGACCTTTCCAGCCGATGGTCGTCCGCGGTTTTTCAAAGTAGGCGCGCATCACCAGCAGCAATTGATCGTCCAACTCCTTGCTCAGATCGGCCAGGCGATCGGCGTATTCCAGAGCCGACGCCGTGTCGTGAATGGAGCAGGGACCAAGGACGATGGCTAGGCGGGAATCCCGCCCATGGATAATGTCCTGCAGAACGGTCCGGCTGCGTGCCACATGTTCGGCCCCTTCCGGGGTCAGGGGGAAGACCTGCTGCAGATCGCTGGGGGCGATAATCGGTGTGACGCCCCGGATATTCAGGTTGCTGGTGCGAACCATAATGTGCCTCTTTATCGTTGTAACAATGATTTAAGATGTTGATTGAAAGAGCGATTCTATAGCAGTCAACCGCTCCGGTCAATGAGAGGGGAGCACAGAACTCTGCATTGGGCGTTCAAGGTCGCGGAATGTTTGACACCTTAGGAACGATTGGTTATAACTGCGTTAAATTTGTGCCGTGAAAATAAAGGTTTAGAGTTATGTGAGGGGATGGCCCCCGTTTGAGGTTTCTATGGATGCATTAAAGATTGTTTTAGAGCCAGCCGTTTATGTACTCATTCTGGTTATTAAAGCCTATATCTTCATCGTTATTGCAAGGGCTCTGATTTCCTGGGTGAATCCCGATCCTTACAATCCGATCGTTCGTTTTCTGCACAATGTTACCGAACCGGTCCTGTATCAGATCCGGCGGTTTATCCCGGTTCACTTCGGTGGGATTGACCTGACGCCGATGATCCTCATCCTAGCGTTGATTTTTCTGCAGGGTGTGCTCGAGAATATCTACTTCCACTTGAAGTTTTAGCTTATGCGAATAACACCCATTGAAATCCAACAGCGTCGGTTCAAGACGCGACTGCTCGGTTACGATTCGGCCTCTGTCGATCAGTTTCTGGAGGTTGTTGCTGACGAGATGGAGCGGGTCCATAAAGCCAACCAGGGATTGAAGGAAGAACTGGCCCGTGTGCGGAAGCATCTCGAGGAGATGATGCAACGGGAGAAGACGCTGCAGGAAACTCTGGTCACTGCCAAAGAGGTGAGTGACGAAATGCGGGAAACGGCCAAGAAGGACGCCGAGATCATTGTTGCTGAGGGGCATATCCAGAGTGAGCGAGTTATCCGGGCGGCTGAGGAAAGGCAACTTCATCTGATCCGGGAGATACAAGAGCTCAAAGGTCAGAAGCTGGCATTTGAGACCGGTCTCCGGGCTCTGCTGGACAACCATATGAAGCTGCTGGACCTGGCAGTGGTGCCGATTGAAGGCGAAGAAACTGCCGGAAAGTTGGAGCAAACCGAAGCCCGACTGCTTCAGACGGCCAGCTTCGATTCCAATACACTGCTGGATGACGACGCTGAGCTGCCTTAAGGCGGTGGAGAATGGAGTTCAGCTCCGAGTTCAGGTTCTGCCCCGGGCCAGCCGTACGGAACTGATCGAAATCAAAGGTGATCTCCTGCGAATCCGGCTGACCTCGCCGCCTGTAGGCGGGGCAGCGAACAAACTCTGCCGAGAGTATCTGGCCAAAGTTTTCGGCATCTCCAAGAGTCGAGTGACATTGATTCAGGGAGAGAAATCCCGGGTCAAGCAGTGGCACCTCCAAGGGGTGCATGCGGACGTCGTGAAAGGCCGTTTGCTGGAACTTTTCCGTTAAATTGGAGTCTTGACACCCCATTGTTCCATCCAGTACATTGTCTTTCCTTCTAAAAGATCGAAGAATCCAACACTTCTGGAGGTTTTTAGCAATGCCGTTGTACGAATATCAGTGCCAGGAATGCGGGCACCAGTTTGAAGCACGTCAAAAGTTTTCCGATGCACCGATCGACACCTGTCCGAAATGCAGCGGTGCTGTCAAGAAACTGATCTCACAAGGTGGTTTCGCTCTGAAAGGTGGCGGCTGGTATGATCAGGGCTACAATAACGGCGGTGGATGTTCCGCACCCAAAAGCGAAGGTTGTGGCGGTTGTCCCAAGGCGGCCAACTCCTGACCCAGGTATTTTATAGATCCTGATAAATGGCCTCGGCATTTCGTCGGGGCCATTTTTATCGGTCGATGGGAAGTTATGGCCTCAGGGCCTTTCACATTCCTTGTCCTTTACAGAGGTGGGCGGGGTTTTTATAGTTGAGCCAGTATCGGTCGGCGAGAATGAAGGAGAATTGGATGGCGCAACGGATTGATGGAAAAGCGATTTCCGACAAAATCCGACAGGACCTGAAAGGTGAAATCGATCAACTGACGGCCCTGGGGGTGACCCCGGGACTGGCGGTTATCCTCGTGGGAGACGATCCCGCCAGTCAGGTCTACGTTCGCAACAAAGGCCGTGCCTGCGAGGCTGTCGGGATTCGCAGCCAGGAGATCCGTCTGTCGGTCGAGACGACGGAGGCCGGGTTGCTCGCTGAAA
>JANQIN010000251.1 GCA_028282145.1 Thermodesulfobacteriota bacterium
ACAATGGGCATGACATTCTCTTCCTGAGATACCCGAAACTCCATCAGCACCGGACCCGGGGTCTCAAGCGCCTTCTTGATCACAGCATCCACCTGATCCGGTTTCTCCGCCTTAAGACCACAGGCACCATAGGCCTCGGCCAGTTTGACAAAGTCGATCGGAAGATCCATCTCTACATGGCTGTAGCGCCGATCGTAAAACAGCTGCTGCCATTGGCGGACCATCCCCAGGTAATTGTTGTTCAGCAGGGCAATCTTCACGGGGAGCTGGAACTGAACCAGTGTGGCAAGTTCCTGGCTGTTCATCTGAAAAGACCCATCGCCGGTAATGGCAATCACCGGCCCGTCGACACCCGCAGCCGCACCCAGGGCGGCGGGGACGCCAAACCCCATGGTTCCCAGACCACCGGAGGTCAGGAAGGTCCGTTCCTTTCGGAAGTTAAAGAACTGGGCCGCCCACATCTGATGTTGACCGACATCGGTCGTTACAACCGTTGCATCTTCGGTCAAAGCCCGAAGTCGTTCGATCACACACTGCGGTTTAATGACGTCATCGGAAGACTCATAGGTCAGCGGCCGGGACTCTTTCCAATGATGAAGCTCATCATGCCAGGGCTTTTGAACTGTTTTAAGCTCTGCGCACTGGGAGTCAAGCTCCTTCATGCGCGCCACCAGGTCCGTCAGGACAGCACCAAGGTCACCGACGATCGGAAGGTCCACCCGAACATTCTTTTTGATTGAGGTCGGGTCCACATCGGCGTGCATGATTTTGGCATTGGGAGCAAAGGTTGCGATCTTGCCGGTGACCCGATCATCGAACCGGGCACCGATGGAGAACAGGAGGTCGCAGTTGGTCACAGCCATATTGGCGGCATAGGTGCCATGCATCCCGAGCATCCCCAGAGATTGAGGATGTTCACTCGGAAATGCACTCATGGCCATCAGCGTCGTGGTCACCGGGATACCGGTCGCCTCAGCCAACTGCTGCAGTTGCTCGGATGCGTTGGCCAGTACCGCACCGCCACCGACGTAAAGCAACGGCCGCTTGGCCGCCAGAAGCATCTTGGCCGCCTTTTGAATCTGGCGCGGGTTGCCCTGAACCGTGGGCTTGTACCCCCGAAGATCCACCTTTGCGGGGTAGGAGAAGGCCATGCTCTGCTGCTGAATATCTTTCGGCAGGTCGATCAATACCGGTCCAGGACGGCCGGTACGGGCGATATAGAACGCCTCCTTGATAATCCGCGGCAGTTCGCGGATATCGTTGACCAGATAGTTGTGTTTGGTGCAGGGACGGGTAATACCGACAACATCCGCCTCCTGAAAAGCATCATTGCCGATGAGCGGAGTCGGGACCTGCCCGGTAATGACCACCATGGGGGTCGAATCGGCATAGGCCGTTGCCAGACCGGTCACCGTATTGGTCGCACCCGGCCCGCTGGTTGCCAGACCGACGCCAACCTTGCCGGTAGCACGGGCATACCCGTCTGCAGCGTGAACCACAGCCTGCTCGTGGCGGCACAGAATATGGTGCAGACTGCTTTCAACCAGCTGGTTATAAATATCGAGGACTGCGCCGCCGGGGAAACCGAAAATGGTATCGACCCCTTCCTGACGCAGACATTCCAGCAGTATTTCCGAACCTGTCAGTTTCAAACCCCGACTCCTTTGTCGCATTCCAGGGTTGGGCATCGGAACCATGGGTCCTTCGCCCCGACAACCAACAACGGGTTGTCAATCGATAGACGACCGAAAGCGGGGCAATGAATCACCCCGCTGCAGGTCCTCACTGTACCATAAAACGATTAATCCGCCGTGACGATAGCGCCGGTATTGGACGAGGTGACCACCTTGGCGTAACGGGCCAACCAACCCTTCTTGATCTTCGGCTCCGGAGCGGACCATTTGGCCCGGCGTGCTTCCAGGGTAGCCTCATCCACAAGAAGCTCCAGCTTGCGGTTGGGGATATCGAGAAGGATTTCGTCGCCCTCTTCCACGAGAGCGATCGGTCCACCTTCAGCGGCCTCGGGCGAAATATGTCCAACACAGGGGCCACGGGTGCCGCCGGAGAAGCGACCATCGGTGATCAGCGCCACACTGTCACCCAGGCCCAAACCCATCAGGGTCGCGGTGGGGGCGAGCATCTCACGCATACCGGGCCCGCCTTTGGGACCCTCGTAGCGAATGACAACCAAGTCGCCGGGGACGATCTGGCCGCCCATCAGCGCTTCCATGGCACCTTCTTCCGAATCGAAGCATTTGGCCTTGCCTTTAAAGAGCATCATCTTTTCAGACACACCGGACTGTTTGATGACGGAGCCCTTGGGCGCAAGGTTCCCGTTGAGGATGGCCAATCCGCCTTCGGGGCGAACCGGGTTGTCCAGAGTACGGATGACGTCGGCGTCGATATCGGTCATCCCCTCGGCGATCTGTTTGCTGCTCAGGCCGCTAAGGGTGGGAGTGTCATGAATCGAATCCTTCAGGCGAGACAGGACACCCGGAACGCCTCCGGCGGCGTCCAAGTCTTCCATAAAGTGGATACCACCGGGGTTCATCGAGGCCAGCTGAGGCGTGGTCTTTCCGAGGACATCGAAGGTTTCCAGCGGCAGATCTACACCGGCTTCGTGGGCGATCGCCAGAAGGTGCAGTACGGTATTGGAGGAGCCACCCAGCGCCAGGTCGACGCGGATCGCGTTTTCAAACGCCTCACGGGTCATGATCTGACGCGGGGTAACATTCTCACGCACCAGGTCCATGATGCGAGCGCCGGAGGCGAAGGCCAGGCGCTTCTTCAGGGAGGAAACGGCCAGTGCAGTACCGCAACCAGCGAGGCTCATCCCGAGAGTTTCGGTCAGAATCGCCATCGTGTTGGCGGTAAACAGCCCCTGGCAGGAGCCGGCCGTCGGGCAGGCACAGGATTCGCAGATATCTAGCTCATCCTGGCTGATTTCCCCCTTCTTGAAACGACCCATGGCCTCAAAGGTGTCAGTGACAAAGGAGTAGCGTTTCCCCTCACGGCCGGCACCGGTCATCATCGCACCGGCGGTCAGCACAATACAGGGGATATCAAGACGCGCCGCCGCCATCAGCATCCCAGGGGTAATCTTGTCACAGTTGGTCAGCAGAACGAGACCGTCCAGGCTGTTGGCTTCGGCCACAGACTCCACGGAATCGGCAATAAGCTCACGGGACGGCAGGCTGTAGTGCATCCCTTTGTGTCCCATGGCAATGCCATCACAGACACCGGGGATACCGAAGATGAAGGAATAGCCGCCACCGGTATGGATACCCTTTTCAATATAGCGCTCCAGTTCCCGCATGCCGGTGTGGCCGGGGATCAGGTCGGTGAAAGACGATGCGATCCCGATGAACGGTTTCTTCATCTCTTCCTGGGGGACACCGGATCCCATCAGCAGGGCACGGGCGGGGGTACGTTCCAGACCTTCGGTAATGACATCGCTACGCTTTGCAGCCATCGGTTTTTCCTTCTCTCCTGTGGGGGACGACATGTTCTCTATCGAATAAACAAAAACAGTTTGTTCTTTTTATACACTGAGAGGGTTTGGGCGATCCGCCCAAACCCTCTCAACCTTAACGTCGCTCTTTCCTGGAAGAAGCTAATTCATGTGGGCCAGGATTCGGTGCATTTCGTCCTTGCCGGCCAGCTTCATCTTCTGGATTTTTTTTCGGTCGAGGTCTTCTTCCGGACTCAAGTAGCGGCGGCTTTCATAATCTTGGAGTTGTTTCTCAAAAAATAGGTGTTCTTCGTAAAGCAGGCGGAAACGGGGATTTTCATTGACGAGAGTATTTACGACTTCTTGCTCCAATCCCTCCATTGGCTTCACCTCCGAGGAAATGGGTTAACGATAAGCCGAATTGCCTTACTCATTCATAACGAATGCCCTGTTGCTTGTCAACACCAATCCGGTTCATTCCCCTTTCTTTTTCAAAGCAATTTCGGCTTCAGAAGGTCGAATATAAACAGGCCTTAAACCAGAGGCGTCGACAGAGCCCCCGTCCTGCAGAATTTTTCCCCCGAGGACCCCTGTGCTGGAAGGCCGGGGCAGGTTGAGAAAAGGCGGAAGAAACCTTGCTCTGCCCTCCAATCCATCAGTAAAAAGAGCCCGATAGACCTCCGCTCCGGAACCGACCAGAACCACCGGGTCTTTGATCTGAGAGACCAGCCGCTCCGGTGAACAAACCTGTTCTTTGTCAAGAGCGACAGGGAGGCCATCCTCCAGAGAAAAGGCGGCGGCATACACCTCTCCCTTCCGGGCATCCAGAACGGACCAGACGGTTTCCGTTGATCCAGCGGCATTCATGGCCAAAGCGGCCAGGGAAGAAACCGGCACCACAGGCTTGTCAAGAGCGAGAGCCAATCCCTGCACTGTCCCCATCCCCACCCGGAGCCCGGTAAAAGAGCCCGGGCCGCGAACCACGGCAAGGCCGTCCAGATCCGAAAGCTCCTTTCCTGTGTCGGCAA
>JANQIN010000022.1 GCA_028282145.1 Thermodesulfobacteriota bacterium
GCGCTATAAAGCAGAACCCTCATGGCACATACACACGGAAGTTCCCCTCCGCCACCAGCTTGTCCCCGCAGGTTACCCGACCGTCGACGACACCGAAACCATCCAGGTCGGCCACCAGATTGACCGCAATCCGGACCCGGTCCCCGACCTTGATGATGCCAAGAAATTTCAACTTTTTTACCGCGACCAGAAACCCTTCCTTGACCGGCTTACCCAATTTCTTATCGGCCAGTCCTTTAATGACCGCATAGGACTGCGCCATCATCTCTACCAGAGCCACCTCAGTCAGACGACCGTCCTTTTCCAGGAGCGGGTTGTCCGGCCGGACCTCGGCTTCCACCACACCGTTGGGCCCGTCCTGCTCCAGCAGGCGATCCACCAGTTTCATCGGAGGCCGATGCGGAAGCAGCCCGTCAACGGGCATGGGAAATTCATTTTCGGTCATGGTTCCATCCCTTCTTCCCAATAAACGCTCAGATCGTCGAGCAGGGAGCTAGAGAAGAGCAGTTTGCGAAATTTCACCAGGTCGTCATGAAAGACCCGGGTATTGTCGTAAACCTCAAACTCCTTACGGAGGGTCTGATAGAGACGGCCGGTCCCCACGCCCAACCGATCGGCGTTCCGGAACGACAGGGCCTGCAACACGGCCAGGACCTCCAAGCTGAGGATATGCTTGGCGTTGCTGACAGCCTTGAACGCCTTGCGGGCAGCGACCGTCCCCATGCTCACCACATCCTGATTGGACGCGTTGCAGCTGATACTGTTGGTGCTGACCGGATTGGCCAGCTGACGGTTTTCAGCGGTGGTGCTGGTTGCCAGGTACTGGGCACCCATGAACCCCATGGTCAGGCCGATGGTCCCCGGAATCAAATGCTCCGGCAGTCCCTCGTTCAGATTCGGATCCAGGTATTTGTTGGTCCGACGCTCGGAAAGGGTGCTGAGGGTCGCAATGGCCACCGCCAGAGCATCCATAGCATAGCCGATCGACTGGCCATGGAAGTTGCCTCCGTGGATCACCTTCTTTTTCTCGGGAATGATAATTGGATTGTCGTTGGAGGAGTTGGCCTCGCATTCGACGGTACGGGTTGCCGCCTCAATCGCCTCCAGAACCGGAGCAAGGACCTGCGGGGTGCAGCGGACCGAATACACGTCCTGCACGTTGATCGTGGTCTCGAAGACCGGCCCGTCGGTCTGCTGTTCGCGGATCAACTCATGCATATCCCGCCGGAGAGTGATATTCCCCGACCCGTCATAGAGCTTGCGAATGGTGTCAGCAACCAGGACCTGCCCGGGATGCGGTTTGACTTGATGCAGATCTTCATCAAAAGCATCATCGATACCGCCAAAGATCTCCAGAGAGAAAGCGCCGTTGACCATGCTCAGGCGAAGAAGCTTCTTGGCACCGTAAAGAGCAAACGCAGCCAGCGCGGTCATGGCGCTGGTACCGTTCATCAAGGCGATCCCTTCTTTGAAGCTCAGGCGGATCGGTTCGAGACCGGCCTCTCGCAGTGCTTCGGCTGCAGGACACAGATGCCCCTGATAGTAAACCCGACCTTCGCCGATCATCCCCAAGGCCAAATGGGCCAGGTGAATGAGGTCGCCGGAGGCACCGACGCTCCCGCACTCCGGGATATAGGCGGAGACACCAGCGTTGATCATGTCCCGCATAAACTCCAGCAACTCGAGGCGAACACCGCTGAAGCCTTTGACGAGAGTATTGAGGCGCACCACCATGACGGCGGTGGCAATATAGGGTTTGATGGGATCCCCCAAACCGGCGGCATGGCTGCGAATCAGGTTGACCTGCAACTCCTCCAGTTCCTGATCGCTGATAATCTTGTTACACATGGGGCCAAAGGAGGTATTTACCCCGTAGATCACCCGTTGTGCCGCCACTTCTTCCTCGAGGAAGTTTCGGCTGGCACGGCAACGCTCCAGAGCAGTCGGATCCAGCTCCACCCGTTGGTCCCCCACACCGATGGCAACGATCTGTTCAACGGTCAGATCCTGACCGTTGAGATAAACAACGGGGCGTTCACTCATTCCCTTCCTCACTTTCTACGGCATGATGATCATCCTCCGGAAACGAGCTCCGGAGATCAAAAAAGGTAACCGGTTTACGGCAATTCTCCTGATGGATCCGCCGCTGAACCGCCTCGGGAGATACCAGCTCCACCGGCAGACTCACCCGGGTCACTCCGGCAATGGCCTCAGTCAACCGCTCCGGGGTCAGGAACGGATCGGTAGTACCGACAAACACCCGAACCTCATCCGACAGGTCAAAACCATTCCGGACTTCGACATAGTGTCCCTGGACTCCGTCAATCTGCTGCAATGCAAGCGCGATGGCCGGTGGATACAGGGTGGTCCCACGGACCTTCAACCGCTGGTTCAAACGGCCCTCCACCGGTCCCAGGCGCGGGGTATTCCGGCCACAGTCACAGGGAGAGGTATGCAACCGTGCCAGATCGCCGGTTCGAAACCGGATCAGCGGTAGCCCGGTAACACCCAGAGGCGTAACCACCACCTCGCCCAACTCACCGTCTGGAACCGACCGACCTGCTTCATCCACCAGCTCCAGAACGATCAGCTCCGGTCGCAGGTGCCCACCCTGTCCCTTCTCGCACTCGGTAAAAGCCGTCGCCATCTCGGTACTGGCATAGGTCCCGAAAATCGGTACTCGCCAGAGGGCCTCCAAGGTCGCGCCAAGCCGGGAAGAGGAAAGGTCTGCCTGCCGTACAGGTTCTCCAATGCAGACCAGCCGCTCGACGGAGGTCGTCGAAGGCTCAATCCCTTCGGCTTTCATCTTCCGTCCCAGCGCCAGCAGCAGGGACGGAACCCCGACCATGGCGGTCGGATGCTGTCGCAACACCATGTCCTGCAAATTGCTGAGACTGCTGGACCCGCCGCGAAGAGCGGTGGCCCCCAGCTTCTGAACCCCAAGAAAATAAGCCAGGCCGGCCATAAAACAACGGTCGATGGCAGCCGCGATCAACACACGGTCCTTTTCACCAACCCCCGCCGTACGAAATCCCATCTCCTCGTTATATGCGAGACGCTCCAGGTCCTGACGACTCTGGGGGAGTGCGAGGGGGGCACCGGTTGTACCGGAAGTCAGACAAAGATCTGCGATGTCATTCGCCCCGGCAGCCTGAAATTCCGACAGGTTGTTTTCGACCTCTTCCTTGCTGGTGAAGGGCAGCTTTGAGAGGCCCTCCAGGGTCAGGATGTCCGGATCCAGTCCGGCATCCTGAAAGCGACGGCGGTAAAAAGAGCTGTTGGCACAGGCGTAGGTCAGATGCGCACGCAGCCGCTCCTGTTGCCGACTCCGAATCTCACCCGGGAGGGCTCTTTCCAACTGCCGGTCATTCATCGTCAGGTGGCCTCGTTCTTCATCACGGTCAGGGCCTCTTCCATCCGGGCCTTGACCGTCTTGCGCATCTCAATCGGGCCCGTCTCTCCGGGAAAATCGGACGGATCCACCGGAGGAAGGGCTTTCAAAGTAACCTGAGCCGGATGCAACACCTTTCTCCAGGGTGGCTGGAGGACATCGGTGCCGGTAATACAGAGGGGAACCACCGGCACGTTGAGTTGGATGGCCAGACGGAACGCTCCGGTATAAAACCGCTGCAACTTTCCATCACGGCTGCGATGACCTTCCGGAAAGAACAGAATCGAACCGCCGTTATCCACCACATCCTTCGCCTGTTCCGAGGTCTGGGCGAACTCCAGATCCTCCACCTCCAAATAGCGGGCCAGCCGCATAAAGGTGGAATACCAGAACATCTTGAACGGCCAGGAGCGTACGGCAAAGGCGATATTTGCCACGGGCAGCAGCCCCATACAGTAGGTGTCGAAAAACGACAGATGGTTGATCACGAACAGGCACGGCTGGGGAATCTCCCCTCGGGATAGTCCCTGCCGCCGGAAGCGGACAAAAGGGCTCATCAGTACCAGCCAGCCTCGGCCGTACAGCCAGATCATGACACGAACCGTCCGCGCTGTCTGCCAACCGGTGCAGACACGAATGACCAGAAAGGCCAGAGGTGACAACAGCGTACCCAACAAGGTCCAGAAAACCATCAGCGGCCAGACAACCGCATTCATCAGAAAAACCAGCACAGGGATTCCCCAGTCCCGATCGGCTATACCGACGGGAACCTTTCTTCGAGCGTCAGGCGCCCAGAGCCTTTTTCTTGGCCATGACAAAGTTATGAATATCGCCCAGGGTCCTAATCTTGCGGATCTCCTCCTCTTCACGAATCTTGAATCCGAATTCCCCTTCCAAGACAATCACCATGTCGACCGTATCCAGGCTGTCCAGCCCCAGATCTTCATAGATGCCTGCCTCAGGAGTCATGTCAGCCAGGTCCAACTCAAACTCCTCGGCCAGAGCCGAATTGATCTTTTCTACAATTTCCTGCTCAGTCATTGTTGAATCTCCTTACAACAATCGATGAATTGACCCCGCCCAGAGCGAAGTTGTTTTTTACCAGGGAATCGACCGTACACTTCTCTTTCCGTTGCAACAGACACGGCCCTTTACAATCGGCAGCGACCTCCTCCAGGTTGAGGGAAGGGATCAGTACCTGCTTCTGCATCATCTGAAGGGACGCGATCAGTTCCAAACCACCCGAAGCGGCCAGAGTATGGCCCAGGTGTCCCTTAAGACTGCTGACCGGGACTTTGGATCCAAAGACCTCAGCGATCGCCTGGGCCTCGGCAACATCGCCAGCTTCGGTCGCGGTCGCATGGGCATTGACGTAGCCGATATCTTCCGGCTTCAGCCCGGCATCGGCCACCGCAGCCCGCATGCAGTTGGCCATGACGGAGGCGCTGGGGTTGGCGATACTGCCCGGGTCGGAACAGGTCGAAAATCCAACCACTTCACCGAGAATGGTCGCTCCTCGCTCCTGAGCCGCATTGAGCTCTTCCAACAACAGAATCCCGGCCCCCTCCCCACAAACCATCCCATCCCGTTCGGCATCGAAGGGGCGCGGGGTTTTCGTCGGCTGGTCGTTAAAACCGATCGATGCCGCATGCATCACATCGAAGGTAGCCGATGTCAGCGGATGAAATTCCTCCGCCCCGCCGCAGAGCATGCGTGTTTGTCGTCCAAGAGAGACCGTCTCATATCCGAAGCCCACCGCCTGAGCGCCGGTGGCACAGGCCGCCGCCGGAGCCATGATACGACCGGTCACACCCAGCGTCTGGGCCATATTGCTGGCCACCGAGTGGTTCATCAGCTTGAAGAAGAGGCCACTCTTCATCCGTTCCAGGCTGTGGTCGGTTAGAAAATCGGCGAAGAAATCCTCACTGGTCCCGACGCTGTTTATCGTGGTCCCGACACAGATCCCCAGGTCTCCGCCGGTACAGACCGCCAGAGGCAGCCCGGCCTTTTCCAGCGCTTCGTAAGCGGCCAGTACCGCATAAATAGACATGGGTGACATGGCCCGGCGAAACTTTCGGGGGATACTGCGGCCATCAACGTCGGGAACCCGGGCCGCAACGCGAGCGCGCAGGCCGCCGATCTCACCAAGATCGGGTGCGGGACGAACGGCGCTCTCTCCAGCCAGAAGTGCTTCAAACAGGCAGTCGACACCTGCCCCATAAGGGGAGATCGACCCCATCCCGGTGATAACGACCCGATTTAACTGCATCGTTTCAGCTCCATCCGAAGTTGTTCGTGCCCGAGAATCTCTCCACAAGTCATAAAGCTCGCCAGAACCGCCCCCAGCAGCCCGGGGGCAGCAACTGCCTGTCCGGACATAAAGAGATTGGGGATGCGCGTCCGTGGCTGCGGATTGAACTGCCCTACCTCATGACCGGCGCCATAGAGGCCACCCCAGGGGTTATTGCTGAAATCCCGAACAGTCAGTGGGGTCGCTCCGCTGCACTTCCCAATCTTCCCGACCAGTTCCGGGCATTCCCGTTCTATCCGCGACAACAGCCGCTGCTGCATCTCGGATTTGAATGTTGTGTATCCCGCCGGCCGGCCTCCGCGGGGGGTTGATTCGGCCCAGGCAGCCGTTTCCTCGATCTTTGCCGGGAGAATCGCCACCAGCCCGTGTCCTTCCCTTTTGGATTCCGCCGGGCTTCCCGCAACGAACAGCGGGCGGCATTCAAGCGACGCATCGCCCGAACCGGAATAGCTGTCGAGCAGAATCAAATTCCTCCCCTGAAGAGTCGTAAGAGGCCCTGCACTGCACCCGAAGAGGAGAAAGCCGGACAAGGTTTCCCGCAAGCCCTGCAAGCGACGTTTATAGACCGGCCGAAATACTCCGTCGGGAACCAGACGGGGAAGCAGTCGGGGATGCAGAGTCAGAATACAGCCCTGACAATCCAGACGGGCACCGTCCTCCAGAGCCACTCCTTTCACCTCACCGTCGCCGCCAAGAATCAGTTTACGAGCTCCCTGCCCACAGCGAATCTCTCCACCTTGCTCTTTGAGCCGCCGGACCAGGGCATCCACAACACCACGCCCGCCTTCGGCCAGGGTATGGGCAGAACGATAATAGCCGTCGATGACCCCTGCGTGAAACCCGAAAGCCACTTTTTCAGGCGGGTTACCGTAGAGCAACGAATGTACTCCCAGAAGAGCTTTCAGGCGTCGATCGGTCAGAAAACCGTCCAGCACCTCCTGCAAGGTCTTGCCCTGTGTCAAACCGAGAAGCGTTCCCGCATCCGTTTGCGCTTCCAGATTGAGAAAAGGCATTTGAGCGGCCGCATCGCGGACCGCTCTCAGATACGCGGAGATCCCGGATGACTCCTGAGGAAACGCCTCCGATAATGCCTCCTGCAACCTGCAATAACCCACCGGAAAATCAAACCGACGGCCATCCTCACGGCACCGTACCTGATCGAAACCTGCAGGATTGAGGGAGAGAGGTGTCAACTCATCCCAGAGCCCATGGTACGCAAAGAATCTGTGCAAAGGTTCACCGGGGGCCAAAGCCCCTGCATAGTGGAATCCGGTTTCGAAATAGGAACCGCTAAACTGAAAACCCCGCATGACCGGGCCGGGGGTTTCAGATTCCTCCACAACGACTACACGGCGGCCTGCCTTGGCGAGAATCGCCGCTGCCGACAACCCGCTGACGCCTCCCCCAATGACCACAAAATCGTAGGTCAAGAATCGAACCTCAGGACGAGACAGCTGTTGGTGCCGCCGAATCCCGCCGAATTGCACAGTACCCGACGAGGCCCTTGAGATCGGGCCTCCGTCAGAATCTGGAGATGGGCTGACGCCTCATCAGGCGCCTGAAAGTTAGCATTGGGGGCGGTAAAACCGTCTCGCGCCATCAATGTGCTGTAAACCACCTGGGAGGCACCCGACATCCAGAGCTCATGACCGGTCATCGATTTCAAGGAAGAGACGGGCGGGGTCCGGGTGCCGAACACACTGCGGATCGCCTCGGCTTCCGCCTTGTCCCCGGCAGGTGTACTGGTTGCATGAGCACAGAGATAATCGATCTCCTCCGTGGAGACCTCTGCCTGCTGCAACGCACTGGCCATAGCTCGTGACAAACCCTCGCCACTGGGGACCGAAAGATGATTGCCGTCCGAGGAGAACCCGTACCCGGCAACCTCGCCCAGGATGGTCGCCCCCCGTTTGACAGCCAGATCATACCGTTCGAGCATCAAGGCCGCCGCCCCGCCGCTCGGGACCAGTCCGTCCCGGTCGGCATCAAAGGGCCGGCACGCCTTTTGAGGTTCATCGATTCGCGTACTGAACGCCCCCAGACCATCAAAGCTGCACATCGATTCCCAGTTGAGCTCCTGAGCCCCACCGCAGATCACCCGCTCCTGGCGCCCCAGCATGATCAGATCTGCAGCCTGACCGACAGCATGCCCGCCACTGGAACAGGCCGAGCTGAGGGTCCAACAGGCCCCCTGGGTCTGAAAAAGCGTGTTGAGGTTCATGGTAACCGTGGAGGTCATGGAGCGAAAGACCTGACCGGAGCCAATGGCCCGGGTCTCTCCATGCCCCCGCAACAGATCGACCTGTTCGATGGCAGCAATACAGCTGGAATCACAGCCGAAGATTAAACCGGATTGCGGATTTTGGATTTCTTCAAGGGCCAAACCGGACAGGCTGAGGGCCTGTTCAACCGCTGCATAGGCGTGGACAGCGAACTCCGGCATGGTCTTTTTCTGTTTTCGAGAAAGGCCGGCAGGACTGTTGAACCCTTGAATAGCTCCAGCGAGAGGACTTCGAAAACCTAACTCCTGACGCTGTTCATCCACAACGATTCCAGACCGGCCGTTACGCAGATTGTCCGAAACCTGCGAAAGGTCACAACCAAGACAAGAAACAATTCCGATTCCGGTAATAGCAACGCGATACATAATCCCCCTACCTGACCTGAAAAAAGGTCATTTCATTACATATAGGCGCCACCGTTCACCGAAAATACCTGACCGGTGATATACGCGGCTTCGCTGGAACAGAGGAAACTGACCATGGCCGCGACCTCCTCCGGTCGTCCTACCCGCCCGAGAGGGATCATCGGAAGGATCTTATCCATCGGCAGACCCTCGATCATCTCGGTTTCAATGAACCCCGGCGCGACAGCATTGACCAGAACATTACGTCGTGCCATTTCAGCCGCCAGTGATCGGGTGGCACCGACAAGACCGGCTTTTGCGGTGGAGTAGTTGGTTTGTCCGGGGACGCCACTCTGGGCGGAGGTGGAGACCATATTAACGATCCGTCCACGGCGCTTCTTAGCCATGGCACCGACGATCGGCTTCGTCACATTAAAGAAACCATCAAGTGCGACGGAAACCACACTCTGCCAGTCCTCTTCACTCATCCAGAGGAGAAGACCGTCCTTGTTATGGCCGGCATTATTTACCAGAACATCGGGAACCTGCTTTTCCAGCAACGGTTCCAGCGTTTCACGAGTCGCCACCCCATCAGTCACATCAAAAGGAACCAGAGTACAAGAGACACCTTCGGCCTCCACCTTCTCCGCCACCTGACGAGCAGCCTCATGGTTGCTTCGATAGTTCAGCCAGATATCATACCCATCCTGTGCCAAGCGCAGAGCCACAGCGGCACCGATACCCCGGCTGGCCCCTGTAATCAGAGCAACATGTCCATCTGCCATCTTTCCCCATCTCCTGACATAGCAAATTGGCCACAACGGTGTGGCGCTTTAACAAAGTTATCTAGAAAAGCAAGGGACAAATTACAGGAAATGCCATTTTAGATCAACTGAACAGCCCCCGGAAGAACGAATAAACTGGAACGCAAAAGGGACGAGTCCCTGAAAATCCTGTTCCGGAGGAAGGACAACAGGGGTTCGAATCAGACGGTATCCTGGGCAGGGGCCCACCAGCCATGAAAGCCGAGAGGGACATGATGATGTAGTATCACATTGGCCAAAGGCCCGTCGAAAAGTGCCTCAGCCCGCAGGATGCTGAGGAAACTGAGCTGCCTGTTGCCGTCAAATACCTGGGTCAGTAACCACCCCTGATCGGTCGACGCTCCTTTTGGGTCTGGCACAAAGACAGGTTCGCTGGTAAAAAAGCCCGGCCCGAAATCGTATTCGTCAGAGCGGCCGGTCTTAAAATCTGTTCGCCCGATCGCCGAGAAAAAACTCTGATCGGATCGAATCCGTGCGGCATATCCATACCGTGCCGTTTGGCCTATCTGTGACGGATTAATGGTCGGGAACTCCTGATTATCTTCGGCGACCGTTTCCAGAGTCAATCGTTTGGTCCGCGTGTCGATACGAAGTCGTCTTGTCGTCCCCGGGTAGTTATAGGTGCCGCGGCGGCCCTCCATAATGGCGAAGAGGGCAGGGTCCTGCCCAAGAAAATGGTCCGGGAAATCGTATCCGACGAAATCTGCAACAATCTCATTCCCGGCATCATACGCGTTGAAATTATGCCATATCCAGCAAGGTGGCGCCTCCAGTTGCAGGGGTGGCTCATCGCTGTCGCGCCGAAATACCAGAACCCGGCTGCCCATCTCCGGCCGCCAAGACAAGGCGCCGGTAAATGCATTTCGGCCCAGGATGAGTTTAAACGGCGAAAGTTCGAGCGGTGGGAGCAGGAACACAACATGTTTTTCCGTCAGAAAAAAATCGTGGAAATAAGTATAACGAGGAAGCGGATAAGTCCGGTGGTGCTTAAGCCCTCCATCCGATCGAAGAGTTGTCAGGTGCAAGGTCGCGTGTCGAGCGTATTGAATCCCGAAATGGACCCACTCCCCCGTTCGGGGATCGATCCGCGAGTGGGCTGAAACGGTTGTGCTCTTGGGGGCCAGCCCCAGCCAATCTTCCCCGAGCGTCTCCAGGCTTTCCGGATCCAGTCTGAACGGAGGTTTGAACTCGTCGAACGCATAAAGCCGGCCCCCTTTTTGAACAACGGTGACACCGGCCTGGTTTCTTAGATCTTGCCGAAAAAGATTGCTCCAGAAACCGCCTGGTGCCTGTGTTGTCCAAGTGGGGTACAAGAACTTTCCAGCCTCCTGTTCCGCCATAAATTTCGGGGTCTGGACAAACCGGTTCCGGTAATGAGCGACCCCGTCCCGCAAGGTGAAGGACTGAACCATGCCATCGCCGTCGAGAAGGCAGCGCTTCCGGTATTTCCCACGCTGAAACAGACCCGGTCCGTTGCGATAGAGAACACCGTTCAGCCCGGCCGGCAGTTGGCCTTCGACGGTTGCCTGATAAGCGTGTTCCGTAGACAGGGAGGTCGCCAGACCCAAAAGAGGGAACTTGCTATAATGGTCCTGCGAAAAAGACACCGCTTTCAGAGGAGGATTTCGGGCATAGAATCCCGGAGCCACCGCGACAAAAGCACCGATAGCCGATAGTTTGAGAAGGTTCCTTCGGGAGATCATATAAGCTCCTTTTGGACGGGATTCCGCAACATGGAAACGCAAGAGTGTTACAGTTGTGCAAGGTACACCATGTCCGGCTCTTCTGTATATTCCTGAATGAACTGTGCGAGAGGATTCCCCATGCGCTCCTGTTCAGTGAGCTTCCTGCTCCTTCTCACCCTACTGCTTTCCGGATGCAGCTATGGACAAAGGTTTATCTTCAACCCCAGCCAATCGATCGTCAACGACCCTTCCGCAAGACAACTGAGCTTCCAGGAGCTCTGGATTCCGTCCGAGGACGGCTCTCTGCTGCATGCCTGGTTTGTTCCCGCCCGGGAAGGAGCACCTGTGGTCCTTTTTTTCCATGGGAACGCCGCCAATATCACTTACCGTGTAGACCTTCTGCACTACTTCCATCAATTGAATCTGGCCGTCCTGATCTTCGATTATCGCGGTTTTGGTCAGAGCCAGGGCCAAACCCGGTACGAAAAGCACCTTTACGAAGATGGAAGGGCAGCCTACCGGGCCCTGCAGGAGATGGGATATCGGGCCGACCAGATGATTTTCTTTGGCCGGTCCATGGGCGCCTCTCCGGCGCTGAAACTTGCTCTGGAATATCCGCCAGCCGGTCTTGCCTTGGAGGCCCCCTTCACCTCTCTGCGAGATATTGCCCGGCACATAACCCCATGGACCTATCGCCTGGTTGGTTGGTGGTCGATTGGCGACATGTTCGACAACCGGGCCATGATCTCCAGAAACCGCGTCCCCCTTCTGCTGCTCCACGGCGACAGAGACCGGATTGTCCCCCCCTGGATGTCCGATGAACTGTTCCAGATAGCCCGCAGTCCGAAATGGCACTACCGTTTTGCGGAAGCGGGGCACAGCGACGCCTTCCTCGCGGGAGGAGACCGGTACCAGAAGGCGTGGCGGTTCTTTCTCTCCCAACTCCCCCTTTCAGACAGGGAGACAGCCTCGCACAAGGCCTCGCCCCATCCCTGACGAAAACGTTCCGCCCCTGCTGGATATTTGACAAAAGGCCTGGGCTGATTCATAGTTTTTGCCGTTTTATGACGATTCTATTCACCGACCCTAGGAGGAACCCACCATGAAACGCCTGTTCATTCTGTTCGCGATCTTGTTGCTTATCCCGTCACTGGCCCTCGCAGGCAGTTATCTGTCCGACCTTCAATCGGATGCCCGTAAGCCTCGAGTTGACGCGGCGAAGCGCATCTACCGTTCGTCCACTCCCCAGGATGCGGCCACCTACGCCTACATCAGCTCACGCTTGCAAAAGGAATACAACAAACTCCCGGATAACCGGTATCATGCCGACGAGATGTCCTGGTGGGTCAAGGCCCTGGCCACCTCCGGCAAGGAAAAATATCGCCCCCTTCTGAAAGAGATCGCCTCCAACGCGAAAAATCGCAATTTGAAGCGCCACGCACAAGACAGCTTGTCCAAGCTGAGCGTGTATGCCAAACGCTATGAAATCAAAAAATCCAAAGGAGACGGCAAACTCGCCAGCCTGGACCCCAAAGCGAGGGAATACGTCCTGATGATCCAGTCAGGAGAACCAAAGCTACAGCGGGAGGCCGCAAAACGGATTATGCGAGCGGGGTATTCCAATGAAGTCATCTACGATGTGGTATCCGAAACCCTGCTCGCCGAATACCCCACGGCAGGAAATGACCGGCACAAACTCGATGCTCTGGCCTGGATGTGCAAATGCCTTGGGGCGTCCGGGAACACCAAATATCGAAAACCGTTGGAAACCGTGGCAGAAAACGCCCATCGGAAAATTGCCGGACACGCCAAAAAAAGCCTGAAACAGCTTTATTGAATGTAAAAAGGGCCTCTTTCCAAGTTGTCCATGTCGGAAAGAGGCCCTTTGTTTTGAGATATTAGGGATTCGCTGGTTCCTCAGTTGGCTCTGGGGCCCCCTGAATACCTGTATTCTTCTCTACAATTTCGGAAACGTGCGACAAACCGCCCGACACCTTTTGGGCCAAAGCCTCTGCCTTTCGCGCAGCGGCATCAACCTTCGGCTCCAGAACCTCTTGTACCGCATCACCAACTTCCTGAATCGCTTGTCCCGCCTTTTCTGCCGCCTGATTGGCCTTTTCCGCCAGCGTCGTGTCTTCGGCCAAGGCGTAAGATCCCATCAACCCGTGAGCAACAACTCCCAAGATCGCAGCACGCACAATGAGATTTTTCATATCGACCTCCTCACCGGGTTTCATTTTTCCATCTGCCAGGTCCAACTCAAAATAACATGGCGCTTGCTTTAAGCCAAGAGGGGGCGGGCGCCCTCTCATTCTTTTTCGGTTGCCTTTTCGGAAGGCAACCGGGTATCCCCTTCTTCTCGAACATTGATGGTAATAACCGTCCAGTCCGGACCGTTTTCTGCCCGATCTTTGTAAGGATAAAAATTCAGATCGAGCCACCGACTGGTCGGTTTGTGGTAGAGCTGAAAGCTACTGGCCGACATGGAGACGACTTCCATCTCAGGCGTAAATAGAACCTTGCGCCAGTTCTTCCCCAACAGCTCCGCATAGCCGGTTCCCACCAGCCGTCGGAAGGCTTCGTTGCAACGGCGGATCAAATTGTCTTTGTCGACCAATAGGACCATATCGTCGATACAGTCCATAGAGATCTGCCATTCTTCCTTGGCCACCTCGATCTGCTGAAAAAGGTCGGTCAGTTCCTGGTGCTTGGCTTGAAGCATCTTCTGACTTTCGGCAAGACGCTCCTGGGCAACGGACTGGGCATGGACCGCCCGGTAGGATTGGCGTGAAACATATCCGACGACAAACAGGAAAAAGGCCGGGATGAACAGCAGGAACAGGGTCGACCTCTGCACCAATTCCGTCAGTTTACTGCGTTGCTCCGTCCAGTCGTAGACAACCTCCAACGCCCCGATCTGAAAACCGCCCTCTATCACAGGCAGTGTCAGGACCATGACGTCGGCTGAAACCTGGCCGTCAGAGGGTGTTTCCAGGGAGACTCTCAGGGTTCGTGTCATACCCCGGCCCGAGGTCACCACCTGCTTCAGCAGGTTCGGTCGCCCCGGTCGAAATCCGGGTTTGACCTGACTTACCATACCGCCGTCCATATCCATAAAGCCCAGACGAAGCAACCCCAGGTCTTTACGGACCAGTTCCAGTTGTCTCCGCAGCCCGGCCGGCCCAAAATCGATCTCGCCATCCGGCTGACGCGGTAATCGCCCCAGAGCCGCTTGAGCCAACCGTTCGGCATCCCGTTCGGTGCTGTGAGACATCAGCTTGACCAGGGCCGGATGAAGATAAGCCAAGTCAAAGATCGGCATCGCCAGAGCGGCAATCGAAGCCAGTATCCATAGCAAAATTAACAGGTGAAGAGTTTTCATCCTTTGCTCCAAAATGGCTCATTTACATTCCATCCGGTTCCCTATACAGTTAATACTACACTGGAAATCGGAGTGGTCCATGAAAGCCTTTTTGCGCATCTGCGCGGAGATCGAAGCGACAATTGAGCAAGTGTACCAACTCTTTGCCCGGAAATCCGAAGGCAATCCGGAATTGGTTAAACTCTGGCGCCAACTGGCACAAGACGAGTTTGCTCACACCCAGCAGCTGCAACTGGCCGAGCGTATGCTGAAGCCTGACATAGCGCAACCCAACCCCAATCTGCCAACCGACAAGGCTCAGAAGATGCTTGATCAAGTCAAGGCCTTCCTTGCCAAGGCAGAAGACGCCCCCCTGTCCGAACTCGATTGCCTCAAAGCCAGTATCCGCCTGGAAAAAGACTTTATGGTGGTTCATCTGGACAACAGTCTCCAACTGATCGATCCCGGCCTGCGTCAAATGTTTGGTGCCTTGGCTCGTGACGACGAAGCCCACTTTGACCTTCTCCGTGCCTACGTCCGTAAGCACGATGAATTATTTGACATCTGAAATAAAAATTAATTGACCCTAATTCAGCCCCTTGGTAGACTTGCTCATCGTTAGATTTTATTCATCTTAAGAGTCTTTGGCTTTGGGGGAGCCTGCTCGTGCCAGATCAACCGTTCTCAATCCTGGTGATCGATGACACCGAGATCAATCGCCAGGTCATTGAAAAACTGCTCCGGAGTGCATTTCCACAATGCGCCGTGCTTACCTGCGCCAAACCCGAAGACGGGCTTTTCGCCGCCCAGTCGCATCCGCTGGATATTATTCTTCTCGATGTCCAGATGCCAGGAATGGATGGCGTTGAGGTCTGCCGTCATCTCAAAGCCAGTCCCGAAACCGCCGCCATACCGGTTCTCCTGATGACAGCCCAGGGTTCCGACCCCGAACTTCGCATTCAAGGATTAGATGCGGGCGCCGATGATTTTATTTGCCGTCCCATCTCGAACGACGAATTGGCAGCCAGGGTCCGCATGGCCCTGCGTATCAAGCGGGCGGAGGACCGGCTTCGTCAGCAAAACGAGGAGCTCACCCACAAATTTCAGGAGCAGACACGTCAACTTCGCCGTTTGGAGATGGCTGTCGAAAGCTCTCCCGACCTTTTTGCCATCATCGACCGAAACCATAAGTATCTTCAGGTCAACCAGGCCCTATGCCATTACTTTGGTATTGCACGACAGGATATCATTGGAAAAACACCAGACAAGCTATTGGGGAAAACGTTTTACACACACTCCTTGAAAGAAATGCTTGACCGCTGCCTGGCCGGGGAAACCGTGGAGACCAGCCACTCACGTCATTTCCCTGGTCTAGGGACCCGTCACCTGGATGTTCGTTACTTCCCTTTTAAAGACGATACCGGCGAAACCACCGGCGTAGTCGCCATTCTCCGGGATGTCACTGAAGAAACCCTGGCCAAAGCCGAGCTGGAGGTCAAAGACACCCAACTCATTCAACTCGGGAGTTATGACCCTCTCACAGGCCTGGCCAATGCCCGAGTTTTGATGGATCGATTAAGTCATGCCCTCGCCAAAGCGCGTCGGTTCAACCATCAAGTCGCCATACTCCATATCGACCTGGACCGGTTTAACCAGATCAACACCTCCTTTGGCCGCGAAGAGGGCGACCGGCTCCTGAAAAGACAGGCGAAACAGTTGTCCTCGGTGTGTAGAGAGTCGGACACTCTGGCGCGTTTGTCTGGAGATGAATTCGTGCTGGTCATGGAACAGCTCCATCGATTGGACGACGTTATGGCCGTCGCCTCGAATCTCAAAAAGGCCCTTCAGGAACCGTTCACCATCGGCGAACACACCATTATTCTCACCTGTACTATCGGCATCAGTCTCTACCCAGGCCATGGGTCCCATGCCCAGGAATTGCTCCAGCGTGCTGCCGATGCCCTTACCAAGGCCAAGAAAGAAGAGCAGGGGACCTACCGGTTTGCCGGTGCTCAAGAATCGGGCAAAGAAACACTGGAATCGCTGCTCATGGAAAGCGATCTGCGACAATCGCTGGAAAAAGACCAGTTTGAGCTCTTCTATCAACCCCAGTTTACCCTGGGGAACCTACGACTGGTAGGAATGGAAGCCTTGATCCGATGGCACCATCCGAATCAAGGCCTGGTACTGCCCGGCACCTTCATTCCTGCAGCAGAAACCAGCGGTCTGATCCTTCCTATTGGCAACTGGGTCTTGAATGAGGCCTGTCGCCAGGCCGCCCAATGGCAGCAATTCTATCCGGGGCTACGCGTTGCAGTGAATATTTCGGCACAACAATTCAGACAGCGGGACCTGCCTCAGCAAGTGGCCCAAGCTTTGGAAGAAAGTCATTTACCACCCCACCTGCTCGAGTTGGAGCTGACGGAAAGTGTTGTGATGGAAAGAGTGAATCAGGCGATAGAAACGATGCATCGCTTGTCGGAGATGGGGGTTCAATTGGCAATTGATGATTTTGGTACGGGCTATTCCTCCCTTAGCTACCTTCGTCAATTCCCGATCCAGCGGCTGAAAATTGATCGTTCTTTTGTGCGCGAAGTCACCACGAACGAAAGCGACGCAGCGATTGCCGACTCCGTCATCGCGCTGGCGCGCAGCATGAAATTGGAGGTTACTGCCGAAGGGATTGAAAACCAGGAACAGCTTCATTTTCTTGCCGAGCGGGGATGCCATGAAGGGCAAGGCTATCTGTTTTCACCACCTCAACCCCCCAAGGAACATCAAGAGTTGATCCAGGAAGCGGGAGCCTCCAGGAAACTCTAAGACACTGTTTTTCATGCAGGTTTCAAAAAGTTCGCTACACTGAGAGGTTGAACCCGGACGAAGAGAACCGACTGGATGACCCGATCTACGCCCAACCACATACAAGCCCTGCTTCTCATCACCTTCATTATGGTAATGGTTAACGGGGTCTTTTCGGTCTTCGCCAAAAAAACCATCCTGAACGGTTACCGGCAACTGGAGAGGGAAGAAGTCCAGCAGCGTCTTCAAGCCGCACTTGATCATCTGGAGACGACCCTCTCACGCGTATCCGGGCCCGAAGCCCAATCTCTGACCCTGAACTCACAAGGGGTTCTGACACCGAATCAAGATCTCACCCCGCTCGCCCACCAGTTGGCCGCTAATCTGGAGCGCCGCTGGGAAGTGGTGAAAGAGCGGACAGCCGAAGGGCATCTTTCCGGTCCCATAGCGATTGAGGAAAAGATCCTCTGGGTTCAACTTTTTCCACAACCTTACGGTCGCACACGAATCCTCTGGACCTCTCTGAATCAACGTCCGGTGCCTCCACATCTTGGGGATCTGAGTTACCGCCCCATGAAAGCCGGGGAGATGCCGCATTTGTTCTTGCAGCTTTTGAAGCCGGCCGAAGATGGGGAGCCTCTGGCACAGCAGTTTCTCGATGATGACCGCATTATCGGTCGCGCCCTTTTCCCGGATCTCTATGGGTACCCACACCTGTTGCTCGAAACCGTTCTTCCCAGGAGCCTGATGCAACAGGGGAAACATACCCTGCAGACTCTGTTGTTCTGGATGTATCTGGCCAGTGCCCTTGTCGGAATCTTGCTGTATATCATCATCGGTCGGCTGCTTACCCTTCGCAAACGTGAGAAACGGCAGGAACGCCAGTACCGCACACTGGTCGATCAGTTGGAAATCGGTGCCGCCCTGGTGGATACCAGCGGCAAAGTGCTGCTGGCCAATCCACCAGCGGATCGTTTCCTCCGCTTCCTGGGAGATCATCCGAGCTACAGCAGCTGGCTGGGTTCGGGCAGCGGAACCCCTCTTGAAACGGGTCCGGTCGCTGAAGCCCTGAAAACCGGAGTCCCTCAATTCAGGGAACTTTCGGAAGACGACGGTTCGGGCTATGAATGGTCTCTGGAGTGGCGGGCAACCCCACTGGATGATCGCCAGGGCTGCATTCTGACCTTTGAGGATACATCCGCCCAGAAACAAGTGGAGCAAAGAATTCAGGAATTGGCTTTTCAGGATAATCTGACCGACCTGCCAAACCGCCAGCAGTTCAACCAGCAACTGCAGTTGGCCCTTGCCGGCCTTGAGACAACCGGTGTGCCTCTCGCGATTATTTATCTGGATTTGGACCGATTGCAAACGGTCAACGACACCCTCGGACATGCCAGTGGCGACCGACTGATTACGATGGTCGCGGAGCGTCTGAAGGCCGTGGAAGAACCCGGGGAAATTCTGGCCCGCCTTGGCGGAGGGGAATTTGCCTTCATGGCCCCGGCAACCAATGCCGAAATGGCCTCGCGAGTGGCCGAAAGGCTGCTAAAAGCCGCTGCACATCCCTACAAACTTGATAATCAGGAAGTTTTCTCCACTTCCAGCATCGGCATTGTTATGGCCCCGGAAGACGGAACCGATGGTGCTCTATTAACCAGTCGGGCCCACTTGGCACTGGGTGCTGCAAAAAAACAGGGCGGCAACAGTTATCACTTCTTCTCGGAACAGATGCACGATCAGGTGCATGAGCGGCATGAGCTGGAGGGAGGGCTTCGCAGAGCTCTGAACGAGGATGAGCTCTATTTGGTTTATCAGCCACAGATTGAAAGCCGTACCGGGCATATTATCGGATTTGAAGCACTGGCACGTTGGAACCACCGGGAAAAAGGGATGATTTCGCCCGGACGTTTTATTCCTGTCGCCGAAGATACCAACCTGATCCGCCCCATCGGCGAATGGACCTTGCGGGAAGCCTGTCGTCAGGCTAAAACTTGGCAGGAAGCCGGATTTCCCGCCACGCGGATGGCTGTCAACCTGTCCGGCTACCTGCTTCAGCAGGAGGAGATCCTCTCCTATATTGATCAGACCTTAACTGAAACGGGACTGGAACCAAGGTACCTCGAAGTTGAACTGACGGAAACGGCCCTGATCCAAAATGCCGAGGCGACCAAAAAAATTCTGGCTGAGCTCAAAACCCGAGGGCTGCAGATTGCCATGGACGACTTCGGTACCGGATACAGTTCTCTCAGCTATCTGCAGAACTTCTCTATTGATCGGGTCAAAATCGACCAATCGTTCGTACGGGGAATCGGTAAAGACACCAGTCAGGCCACCCTGGTGGTCACCATCATTGCGATGGCCCGAGCCTTGGGTCTCGATGTGATTGCAGAAGGCGTGGAAACGAGGCAGCAGTTGGACTACCTGATGTCTCACCAATGTGACGAGATGCAGGGATATTATTTTGGCAAACCGATGACCGTCGCCCAAATCAATCGGCTGTTTCAAGACGGTTACGGACAGGAGTCAGTCTGCCTCTATGCAGCCGACTCACTTGACGTCCCTGAAGAGCCGCTCAAGTAACAGCCATCAGTCTTTTGGCGAGAGCTTTTCCCGGAAGGTTTTACCTGTATCTTCCAGGGCCTTCCCACCTTTTTCCAGGATCTCACCGCCTTTGTCACCGATCATCTCTCCGAGTGACTTCTCCTCAAAGGGGTTGCTGTAAAAAGGCTTTTCCTTACCGATATTGACACCAAACCACAGGCCGACAATGAGGCCGATCAGAAGTCCGATAATGACCGATCGCATAATCCCTCCACATGAGTTTTAGTGGGCCAGCTTAGCAACTTTCTCTCAGAAAAACAAAAGGCCCTCCGATTCGGAAGGCCTTTTAAGTAGAGATATGGAAGACTTAGCAGATCCGCGGTAACTGTTCACCGCTGAGCATTTCGACACTGCGGCGGCCGCCGATGGCGGTCTGGACATAGACCTTACCCTCCGATTCGCCGGTGATCTCACCGATAATACAAGCCCCTTCCCCTTCAGGGTGCTTTCGCATCAAGGCCACCACGGCCTCGGCCACATCGGCCTTGACGATGGTCAACAGCTTCCCTTCGTTGGCCACAAACAGCGGGTCGAGACCCAGAATGTCGCAAGCCGCCTGAACCGCCGGGGTCACCGGAAGATCGGTCTGCTTCATGGTGATATCGACCTTGGACTGAACCGAAATCTCCTTCAGCGTCGTCGCAACACCGCCTCGGGTCGGGTCACGCAGTACGTGGACCGCATCACCGAACTCTTTGAGCAGATCCGCCACCAGAGCGTTCACCGACATGGAGTCGGTTTCGATCGGCGCCTCGAACTCCAGGCCTTCACGACTGGAGAGGATCGCCATCCCGTGGTCCCCAATGGAACCGTTGATAATCACCTTATCGCCAACGGCCGCCTTGCTGCCGCCGACCTTGACCTCGTGCTCAAACAGGCCGACACCGGAGGTGTTGATAAAGATCTTGTCACCCTTACCGCGAGGCACTACCTTGGTATCACCGGTAACGATCCTGACCCCGGCCTTTTCCGCCGCCTGTTTCATCGACTGCAGAATCTTTTCCAGGTCGGCCAACGACAGACCCTCTTCCAGGATAAAACCGACGCTGATAGCATAGGGCTTGGCGCCCGCCATTGCCAGGTCGTTGACGGTACCGTTGATCGCCAGGTCACCGATATTTCCACCGGGGAAAAAGATCGGATCGACCACGTAGCTGTCGGTGGTAAATGCCAGCCGGTCACCGGTCATCGGCAGTACCGCGGCATCGTCTTGATCTTCGGTCGGTACGCCGGACAGGTTGGGAATAATCAGGTCGTCCAGCAATTGGTGGCTCAGCTTACCGCCGCTGCCGTGACCGAGCAGTACAATCTCGTTATTCAACGTCAAATCTCCTATGACGATTTTATTCTTCGATGCCGTACTTGTAGGCGGCGGCGCAGCTACCCTCACTTGATACCATACAGGCGCCGACCGGGTTTTCCGGGGTGCACAGTTTGCGGAACAGCGGGCACTCCTGCGGGGCGATCTTACCCTTAAGAACTTCGCCACACAGGCAGCCTTTGGGCTCCTGCGGCGGTTCGACGTCCACGTCGATCGCCTTTTCGGCATCAAAACGGGCGTACTCTCCCTTGATCTGGAGACCGCTGTGAGGGATATCACCCACACCACGCCAGCGGGCATCGCAAGGCTCAAAGACGGTATACATCAGTTCCCGCGCCTTGGGGTTACCCTCGTGCTTGACGTAGCGGCTGTATTGGTTTTCCACCTTGGCGGTACCGGCCACCACCTGCTTTGCGGCCATGAGCACGCCCTGCAACATATCGAGGGGCTCAAAGCCGGTGACCACACAGGGGACGTTGCGGTCGGTTGCCAGCGGCTCGTACCCTTCCACACCGATCACGGTGGAAACATGCGCCGGGCAGAGGTAACCATCGACCTGCAGTTCCGGATCGGCGGTCAGAGCCGCCATCGGCTCGGGCATGGTCTTGTGGGAGGCCAGAACGTAGAAGTTATCCAGACCCTTCTTGTCGGCGGTGACGATGGCGCCGGCGATGGTGGGGGTGGTGGTTTCAAAACCGACCCCGAGGAAGACCACATCCTTATCCGGATTCTTCACCGCAATCTCCACCGCATCCAGCGGCGAGTAGACGATGCGGATATCGCAGCCCTTGGCCTTCTCGTGATTGAGGGTGGTGGTCGAACCGGGAACCCGCATCATGTCGCCAAAGGTGGTGACGATGGTGTTGTCCCGTCGTGCCAGAGCCACCGCGCGATCGACGTAACCGATGGAGGTGACGCAGACCGGGCAGCCGGGGCCGGAGATCAGCTTGACCTGCTTCGGCATCAACTGGCGGATACCATGACTGTAGATCGACATGGTGTGGGTGCCGCAGACCTCCATCAGCACCATGGTACCATCGAAGCCTTCGACCGCCTTGTGAATCTCAGCCACCAGATCTTTCGCGACTTGGGGGTCGCGGAACCCCTTGACGATATCGCTCATTCCCAGGTGGCCTCGGCTTCAGCCAGCTCACGGAACAAGCGTAGTGTCTCTTCCGCATCGGCCTGATCCAGCTTTTCGATACAGAACCCGGCGTGGACCAGCACGTAGTCGCCCTCCGACACCGCCTCGGCTTCGTGCAGCATCATCAGGCTGGCGGTCTTCACCACCCCGTCCATTTCACAGGTGGCGACCTCGTCTTCAACCTTAGTAACCTTCATAGGAACTGCTAAACACATGGTGTCCTCCGAGAGATCATGAAAAGTAGCCATCTGCGGTGTTACCTTCGCCTTCGTTGCTGCGGCGTACTCATCGTACGCCTCGCGCCTCAAGCTTCAGGATGCCTTGCATCTGGCCCCTTTTGATGATCTTGAACTGTCTACTTAATCTTTTTTTTTCTATCTTTTTGCTTTTCTCTAAGCCAGCTTTTGCCTTGGCTTTTTATCTTTTCCTGCCCAAAGTGGACGATACCCGTTTCACTTATTGCGGCGGAAAAATCGCTGTCAACAAGGCGCCCGAAGCCTGCGAAGTGAGGCGTATTGTCCAATACGCCGCAACGCCAAAGGCGAGGGGAACACCGTTGACGGTGATTTTAACCCGCAACAGATGCAACCGTTTTCTTTGCGTTCACGTGCGCCTCAAGCCACTGATACCATTTATCCATACCCTCGCCGGAATGCACCGATACCTCCAGAATGGTGATATCCGGATTCACCTGGCGGGCGTACGCCTTGCACTTCTCGATATCGAAGCGCAGGTGCGGCAGCAGGTCGATCTTGTTGATGATCATCAGCTGCGCGCTGCGGAACATGTAGGGGTACTTGAGCGGTTTGTCCTCACCCTCGGTCACCGACAGAACGGCAACCATCCGGTCCTCGCCCAGATCGAAGGCGGCCGGGCAAACCAGGTTGCCGACGTTCTCCACCATCAGGATATCGAGTGCTTCCATATCAAACTCCTCGATGCCGTGCATAATCTGATGCGCGTCGAGATGACAGCCGGCGCCGGTGTTGATCTGTTTCACCGGCACGCCGGTGGCGGCGATGCGGTCGGCATCGTTGGCGGTCTGCTGATCCCCTTCCAGCACGGCGAAGGTGAACTTGTCCTTCAGGTCGGTCAGGGTCTTTTCCAGGATGGAGGTCTTGCCCGAACCGGGGGAGGAGACCAGGTTCAGCACCAGGTTCCCCTTGTGTTCGAAAAGGGCACGGTTGCGACGGGCCAGCCGGTTGTTCTTGGCCAGCACATCCTCCTCAAT
>JANQIN010000113.1 GCA_028282145.1 Thermodesulfobacteriota bacterium
ATGTCCGACCGGTGCGGACGCCACCCGATTGAAGGGCGATCATCCAGAGCCCTGCTCCGCCGACCCAGAGACGAAGGGTTCCGATGACTAAAGGCGTCGCGGTTTCAGGGGCCAGGGCCTGACTGGTACCGGTCGTGCCCCAGAGAACAGCCGCCATGACTATCAGGGGGACACCGGCCCGGCGACGTGTGCGGTTCTTTTGAATCATCGCGGTGAACCTACCCTATGAACGAGACGCTGTCGAGCACAATGTTGACTTCCGCGCATCCGAAAGGCAGAATCGTCGAGTTGCTGCGGAGGGAGAGAGAATGACACGTCGACATGCCCTGATTCTTTTACTGCTGACCGCTTTTTTCTGGAGTCTGGGCGGACTGATGATCAAAAAGGTGGATCTCCACCCGTTGGCGATTGCCGGTTTTCGCAGTGCTATCGCGGTGCCTTTCCTTCTGGCCTTTCGGCGTCCCCGTTTTACCTGGTCGATACCCCAGATCGGCGGTGCCTGTGCCTACGCGGGGAATATGTTCTCTTTTGTTGCCGCGACCAAATTGACCACCGCCGCCAACGCCATTCTGATTCAATACACCGCACCGGTCTATGTCGCCATCTTCGGTATCTGGTTTTTAAAAGAAAGACCGCAACGGATCGACTGGGCGGTGATCGCTATCACCCTGGCGGGGCTGGTACTGTTCTTTCTGGATGAACTGTCTCTTTCCGGGATGACGGGGAATCTGCTGGCGATTGTGGCCGGTCTCACCTTTGCCTGGATGATCCTTTGTCTGCGAAAGCAGAAGGACGGTAGCGCATTGGAGTCGGTGCTCCTGGGAAACCTGCTGACCGCTCTCTGTGCGATCCCCTTTATGGTGCAGCAATGGCCCACCTCAAGCGACTGGCAGTGGCTGGTTCTGCTGGGAACGGTTCAGACCGGTCTTCCCTATCTCTTGTATACCGTCGCCATCCGCCATGTCACCGCCATCGAAGGGGTATTGGTACCGGTGGTTGAACCGTTGATGAACCCGCTGTGGGCCCTCCTTTTTCTGGGGGAGGTGCCGGGACCTTGGGCGATGATCGGAGGGGTGGTGATCCTTTCGGCGGTCACCTTTCGGGCGGCGGCACCCCAGTGGAAGAAGCGCAACGGTCCCTAACCCTCTTCCGTGAGGAAAGAGTGTCAATAAAAAAGGGCAGGTTCCTACAGGAACCTTCCCTTTTGTGTCGTTGGCTTAAAAATCCTAATCTCTGGTGAGGACCTCGGGATCGAAGCCGGCGATATGAGCCCCCCAGAACTGCCCGTTGATAAAGATCGGCAGCGAGATATCGCTCAGGATCTGCCCTGTATCCCGGATGTAGGTCTGCAACAGGAACGGCTCCTGGTTGGTGGCACGTCTGATTTCGACCTCGTTGGTCGCGTAGATCTTTTTCTGTCGGCTGTTTGCCACATCGTACTCGTAATCGCCGGTCAGCGGCTGGGAGGTGTTGCTGTGGTGGGTGGGGACATAGCCGTTGACGTCGGTGGTCAATGTGTAGATGATCCCGTCGATGGCGTCGCGATTCCGATCGAACAGGGCCTGGAACTCACGATCGTAGATTTCGTCGTACGAGGTAGTGTATTTCGGCGGATTGGTGTTGGGAACCGGAATGTAGTTGCGGTCCAGAACGTTGATCCCACGGTCGGCCATCGCCTGCATCTTGATTTGGATATCGTCACGATAACCCTGCAGGGCTTTTAGAATCCGCTCGAAGTTACCATGGCCGGTCACAAAGCGGCTGACAAGTTCCTGCATCTTCTCGGTGGTTGCCGCAAGGCCGGTGGTGGCATCGTTGGCCGAATCCATCTGTCCGGAGATTTGCAGCGCCGCATCGCGGACACCGGTGATCTTGCTGTGGATCTCCACGTTGGTGGCAGACAGCTCTTCAGTCGCCGAAGCGATCTTCATCAACTGACCCGAGTTCCTGTCAAAGTCGTCGACAATCTTTTCAAAGTGTTCGGCGGCACTGCGAATCACCCCGCGGGTCTCGCCGATATTGGTCTGAATCGTTTCGGTTTTCTGGTAGGTGTTCTGCACCAGGCCGTTCATGGTGTTGATCGAGCGGGCGACGTCGTCGGTGGCGGTTTTAACCCGGGTGGCCAGGGTGCGGACCTCTTCGGCGACCACGGCGAAACCCTCACCATGCTGACCGGCCCGCGCCGCTTCGGCCGCTGCGTTCAGTGCAAGCAGGTTGGTCTGGCTGGAGATATTCTGAATCAGTTCCACCACCTTCTGAATGGTGTCCGAGTTCTGGTTCAGCGCGCTGACTGTCTCCTGGAAATCGGCGAGGGCACCATGGACCTCTTCGATCTCCTTGGTTGCCTGCGCCAGTTCTTTCATCGATTCGCGCGCCATTTCGAGATTGTCACTGGTGGTGGCGGAAACGGTCTGAGAGTGGTTGGCCACCTGATCGATCGCCTGGGTCGATTGGTCGCTGGAAGAGAAGATGTCCGCGGCCATGGTCCCTTGCTCTTGACTGTTGGCGGCGGTGTCGTTAATCGCTTTGGAGGCTCGTACCGCATTAACGGCAATATCGACACCCATTTTGCGTACGCCCATGATCATGTCCCGAAGACGCTCGATAAAGGCGTTGTACTGGATCGATAGTTCCTGGTATTCATCGAAGGTGGTCACCGGCAGTTTGGCCGACAGGTCCACATCCTGTTTGTTGTTCTCTTCAAAGAAGTGAATCATGCGGCGCATGGGGGAGACCACCAGGTGCCGCAGGAAGAGATAGACAGACAGGGCTGCCACCAGGGCTGCAATCAGAAGGCCGTAGACCCAGGGACCGCAACTGGCCAGAATCGCCTGCATACCGGCAGCCATCTCTTCCGCTGTGCCGGCCTTGGCCAGGACGGTCGCCATACGGTCCTTCTGGATCATAAAGAAGATGTAAGGTGCTATCAGGAATGCGACAAGGAGAAGGATATTCCCCAGGATTTTGCGGTTAAGGGTGTTGAAGATATTTTTCTCCAACGATTCGTAAATACCAAGCAAGCTCTTCATTGGGCCCCCTGATCCGATTAGAATAGGCGTTTCGCTGTGCCCTCCGTCGCGATTGCGGCATGACATAAATACATTTGATGGGGTGAACCAAACAATTTTAGTATACTTTGTTTTTCTCGGAAATTAAACAGTGTTTTTTAAATTGTGCTAATGGAGGCAATTATAGAATGAAAAGCGTGGAATTTCAATTGGATAGCAGGCTTCAAAGGGACAGTGAATGGGTCGGGTTACTTGATCTATGTCAAATTAGGTTGATTTTTGATCGCCGTTATCCCTGGTTTGTGCTGATTCCGCAGATCGATGGCGCCTGTGAGATTCACCATCTGACGGAGGAACAGCAGCGGCAATTGTGGGACGAATCGCGTCGTTTGGCACAGGCAATGGAAACAGCGTTTGAGCCGGACAAGATGAATGTGGCAGCCCTGGGGAATGTGGTTTCCCAGCTTCATGTGCATCATATTGCCCGCTACACCGATGATGAACAGTGGCCGGCGCCCGTCTGGGGGCGAGGGGAGATGGTGCCCTATACGGCAGAAGAGAAGAAGGCGCAGATCGGGAAACTGCTGGCGGCCTTGCAAAGTACAGAGTAATCAAAAAGGCGGATAAGTTTTTGTCCGCCTTTCTTTTTCGCTAAAAAGGGTAGAGCACCCAATGATCAAGGTTGAATCGCCAGTTTCTTTTCTATATGGTCTGTGACCCAGCTGGCATCCCACCACTCGACAGGGTTGGCAGGCAATCCCCCGATCAGAACGCCGAAATGGAGGTGGTCACCGGCGGCGATACCGGTCATGCCGGAACGTCCGATCTCCTCTCCCTTGGCGACCTCCTGACCGACGGAGACGGCTATCTGCCCCAGATGACCGTACAGGGTCTGCAGCCCCAGTCCGTGATCGATAATGACGCACTGGCCATAGATCCCAAGTCGATCCGCCCAAACAATCCGTCCGGAATTGGCCGCTATCACCGAGGCGCTGGCAATGGACGCGATATCGATTCCCAAATGGGTCTGACGATCGACGCGCTTGCCCCTGACATAGTAGGACCGTTTGTTGCCGAAACCACCGGTCTGCTTGCCTCGCTGACGGAGGAACTTGCCCGACCATAAAGGGGTATTGCTCGAATCGGCCGCCAGTTCCGGCAGTTTGGCACGGTTGGACTTGCGAAGTTCGGTGTTGACCTTGAGGAACACATCCTCCGGGTTGTTCAGATCAGGGTACTGGTCGCCGAACTCACGATAGAGTCCGTCAAGGAAGCGGTGGTCCAGATCGATACGCACCTTGCCGAAGCGGACCGGGCGTACCCGGTAGAAAAATTTGCCGCGTCCTTCGTTACCCGCGGTATCCCGGGCGATCAGAACCGGGGTGTCTTTGTCGGTTTCGAGATCGTAGGGGAAGGTAAACAGGCACGCCAGATTCCCATTGTCCAGGGTAAATGCCGGGAAGAAATGCGGGCCGATCTGCATGCCGGTGGTGGTGACCGTTTCATTGACCTGGTAGATGATCAGGCCGCTGCCGCCCTTGACCAGGTTGTGCTGGGTGCTCAGGACGGAAACGATCGGTGCTTTGCTGTCGTACTCAAAAGAGAAGCTCTCGGTGATCTGGTTCCCCTTGAAACGGTTATGGTACGACCGGTCGCCGGTTTCGACCCGGATTTCCATGGGGCCCTGCTCGGGCCGATGTTTGGCCGGGTGAATCTCCAGCAACCACTGTCGTTGCCCCTCAGGAAAGGTCTCCTGTGCCAGGACCTTCTCCCGGTCGCCGCTTGCCAGAACGACCCGAACCTGCTTCAGGTCGGAACCTGCGTCCTGAACGGTCAGCGACAGTTTGACCTTGTGGTTCAGTGCCCCGGTTCCGGGCGAGAGTCGAATCTCCGGCGCCTGAGTGTCACGGAAGTAGAGATACCCTGCAGCCCCGATCAGGGCAATGAGCAGAAGAGAGATAAATTTCTGTTTGCCTGTCATGATTCTTCCACCTTCTCGGGTTGTTGTTCGGGGGGGAGGAGATCCGCGATGGCGACCATGACCCGGTCCACGATCTGGGTCTGGGTCTCCCGGTTATTCTCCTGGGTGAACAGGTCGTCAAAACTCAGCGGTGCGCCAAAAGTGATGGTCCCCTTCTGGCCGATGCCCGGAAAATGCCAGCGGTTCAATCCGGTCAGGGCGACCGGGATCACCATCGGGCGGGACTCGTAAATCATCTTGCCGACACCCCGATTGCCTTTGCCCAGTCTACCGTCCTTGTTGCGGGTCCCTTCCGGGAAAAGCATCACCTTGTCCGACTGCAGAAGCTGCTCAATCTGTTTGCCGGCACGAACGTCCCGGCCCCGCTTGACCGGGAAGGCGCCCCAGGAACGGAACAGGAATCCGAGCACCGGATTGCGGAACAGCTCTTCCTTGGCCGGGGCCCAGACCATCTGCCAGGGGTAGTGACGTACCACGGCCCAGGGGATAAAGACGGTTTCGTAGCCCGAGATATGGTTGGCGGCCAGAAGTACGCCACCCTTGCGGGGCAGGTTCTCGGCCCCGAAAGTGCGAAAACGATTGACGATTGAGGCGTAGAACCCGACGCCGTAACTGGCGACGGTTACCCAAAATCGACGAATGAATAATGTGTTCAAAAGACCCTCAAATACAGATCAAAAGGTGGCCTGGGCCGCCTGGGTTGACAGGGATGCAGAAGAAGGAAGGTATACCATGACTTCCAAGGGCAAACAAGGGACTCAGCCGGCCTTCGGAGGCGGGCTGAGCCTGGCATCCAGAGACTGCTGACGCAGAACCTTGGCAAAGTTCTTGACCAGCCCCGGATTCAGCGCCTTGCCGGACAACTTATTCAGGATAGACATGGCATATTCCTGCCCTCCGGCCTCCTGGTAAGAACGCGACGTACGGATGGCGTCAAAGGTATCCGACACCATGGTCAGTTGGCTGCAGAGGTTCAGTTTCCATCCGGGCGAAACCTTGGGGTAGCCGGTGAGGTCATACCGCATATGGTGCTCGAAGGCGGTAATGACGGCCAATTGCGGGATACCGGTGCTTCCCAGAAGATACTGGGCACCGCGAACCGGATGTTGGCAGATCTGTGCCCATTCGTCGTCATCCAGTTTTCCGGGCTTGTTCAGGATCTCTTCCGGGACAAAGAGTTTGCCGATGTCGTGCAGCATGCCGGCAATACCGATGTCGTGCAACACGGGGCCTTTCAGGCCGAGGCTGGCGGCCTGAGCAAGATTGAGGATGCAGACATTGGTCGAATGGGTAAAGGTGTATTCGTCCATCGCCCGTAACGGTGCCAGCGCCAGCAAGGGGTCCGACTCACAGGCAAACACCTTGATAAAACCGGCCACCAGTTCCGAGATGGCGCTCATGTTGAATTTTCGTTTGCTCTTCACCGCATCAAAGAGATCCATGAACCGTGTCAGATCTTTGCCGGAAAGGTCCTCGAGGAAATCCTGTGCTTCCTCCGGTGACAGGTCCTCGCTCTGATCCTGTTGACCGGTGAGCCCTTCACTGAATTCGGTCCTCCCAAGAACAATATGCGGGGTGGAGCGCATCCCATCGGAAAGAGATTCGACAGGGCGGGACAGACGCACAACAAAAGATTGGAGCTCTTCCCGGGTTATCCCCTGGGTCAGTTTCAGATGTCCGATCCCTCTTTCGACCAGCAACCGTTGAAAATGCTGGGAGTACAGGCTCTGGGGAAGGGGACGGTCCTGCAGGACC
>JANQIN010000114.1 GCA_028282145.1 Thermodesulfobacteriota bacterium
CGCCGTGGATGCGGCATTGAGCCATGCCGGGATCAACGTCGACCAGGTTGCCGGAGTCAGTGCCCATGGCACAGGGACCCGATACAACGATGCCATGGAGTTGACCGCTTTTCGCCGTCTTTTTGGGGGCCGCACTGTGCCGACCCATTCGCTCAAGGGTGCCATTGGCCATACCCTGGGTGCTGCCGGAGGGATCGAGGCTGCTCTGGCTGCACCGATTTTGCAAAACCGCTGTCTCCCGCCGACCGCGGGCCTGTCCGTACCCGAAGAGGGCGGGCAAGGCCGTGTCAGCGCCGAGCCGCAGGCTTTGCAGAAGGGGTGCCTGCTTTCCACCAACTCCGGCTTTGGTGGCATCAATGCGGCTCTGTTGTTCAGCGAGGAGGCGCCTTGATGGAGATTGTTGTGAGTGGCCTGGGCTGGGTGGTGGCGGGCGGTTTCGGACGCGGTGCGACGGGAACTTTCCCGGGCCTCAGGCCTGGGCGTTTACCCGAGGTCAAGCGGAAAGACCTCTTTGATAACCCGGACCGTCAGTTCGGTCGGCTCGATCCCTTTTCCCGGCTCGGGGTTGCTGCCGCGGCCCTGGCTCTGCAGGATGCCGGCCGGGCCCAGGGAAAAAGCGAGACACCGACAGCGCTGGTGGCCGAAAGTCGGTGGGGGTGTCTGACCACCGATGCCGCCTATTTCGAGACGGTCGTGCCGGACCAGGGTGCCATGGCCAGCCCCCATCTTTTTGCCTATACCCTGCCCAACACCTTTCTGGGGGAGGTTGGGATCCGCTTTGGGCTGACCGGCCCGGCCGCGGTGGTTCATGCGGGCCCTAACCGGGGCGTTAACGCTTTGGCTTGGGGACTGGAAACCCTGGCCTGGGAGCCGGTGGATGCTGTGGCCGTCGGTTTGACCGATCTGGTCCCGGAGGGAGAGGACGATCTTTCGGGTGCTTTGTTTGCAGTTCTGGAGCCGGTGAAAGGGGATGGAGTAGGGCTGCAATGGTCCCCGGAATCCGGTCTGGTCGGCCCTTTCGGACCGATCGATGATCTGCTGCAACTGGCCTTGATGGGCTGAAGTGTATTGACCCGGTCGGGGGACCCCCGGCTGTGATGGAAAGGATGTAAGTCCATGCGGATGAAATTGATTTACCCCAAATGGAACAAGCTCGACCGGCAGACCGAATTTCATCTGCCGCCTCACGGGCCGGTGGTTTTTGCGGCGACGGTGCCCGAAGAGGTCGAGTTGACCTTTGTGGATGAAAACGTCGAGACTTTGCACACCGACGATACCCCTGATCTGGTGGCCCTGTCGGTGATGCTGACCTGTGCCTTGCCGCGTGCCTTTGAGATTGCCCGGGAGTACCGTGAGCGGGGCATCCCGGTGATGTTCGGCGGTATCGCGACCATGCTCCATGCCGAAGAGGTGATGCAGCACGCCGATTCGGTTTTTCTTGGCGAGGCTGAAGGCCGGACGCCGCAGGTGATCGAAGATTTCAAAGTCGGCAAGCTGAAAAAGGTGTACGACTTTATGCACGACCATCCGGATATTGCTCTGGTCGGTTCGGCGCGGCGGGATATCCTCAAGCGGGATCTGTACAACTACCGCGGGGTGCAGATGCTCGATCTGGTTCATGCCAGCCGCGGTTGCAAGTTCAACTGTTTCCCCTGCTGTACCGGTTACCTCGGTGGCAAGAAGTTCCGTCCTCGTCCCATCGACCAAGTCATCGAAGAGATGGAGGGGATCCAGAACAACCGGATGTTTATCGTGGATAACAGCTTGGCGCAGGATCGCCAGTGGTTGCTCGACCTGTTCCGCGAGATGAAGCCGCTGAAAAAGAAGTGGGTCTCCCACCCGATTCTGGACGATCCGGAGGTTCTTAAAGCGGCAGCCGATGCGGGGGCCTGGTATGTCTACCAGGCTGTTTTCGACACCTCGGACACTATTCGGGATCGGGTGCAGCGGTTGAAAGATCATGGAATCGGGATCGAAGGAACCATCATTCTGGGTACCGACGATCAGGACGAAGACTACATCAAACGCCTGGTCGATTTCCTGATCGAGATCGAGCTAGATGTGGCCGAATTTACCATCATGACCCCTTTTCCCCATTCGCCGATCCGGGCGCAACTGGAGAAACAAGATCGTATTCTGAGCAACGACTGGTCTCTGTATTCCGCCGACCGCGTGGTTTTTCAACCGGCCCAGATGACGCCGGAGAAACTACAGGAGATGTACTACTACGCCTGGGACACCTTTAACGCCGACGGCGGGTATGCCCTCAAGATGGGCAAACTGTTCCGGGATGTGATCCGTCGTGAAATGGAGGACGGGACCTATCGACGTTACAACCCCCGTCAGCCTCGTAAATTTAAGCGCGCGGAATAAGCCATGAGCCGGGTCTTTCTCCTGTCCACCAATACCACCGTTGACCCTTACCCGGTCTATCCTCTCGGAATGGGGATCGTTGCGGGTGCGCTGCAGAGCGCCGGGCATGAGGTGTGCCAGTTTGATCTGCTGGTGGCGGGGGAATCGGAGGCGGCGCTCTTTGAGGCTGTCGATCGTTTTAAACCCGAGTTCATTTGCCTCTCCATGCGCAACATCGATGCGGTCGATTCCTTTAACCCGGATCTCTGGTATCTCGGCGGAGTGAAGCATCTGATCAGCGAATTACGGCAGCGAACCGGCGCTACTCTGGTGGTGGGCGGTTCCGCTTTCTCGGTGATGCCGGAAAAGATTCTGGATTATGTTCAGGCCGACTACGGGATCTCCGGTGAGGGGGAACGCTCCGTTCCCGATCTGATTGGACGCCTGGAACGAGGAGAGTCCATACCCAGTCTGATTCATGGCAGCGCGCCCCCGCTGGCTCCCGAAGAGATGGGAAGTCCTCTGCTGGAGCAAGAGTTTGTCGACTTTTATACCAAAGCCAGCGGGATGGTGAACCTGCAGACCAAGCGCGGTTGCCCTTACGGTTGTGTTTACTGCACCTATCCGGCTCTGGAAGGCGATGCCTTCCGGTTCCGGGATCCCAAGGCAGTGGTGGCGGATCTTCAGCGCCTGAAGAAGGACCATCAGGTCGATCGGATCTTCTTTACCGACTCGATCTTTAACGACCCCACGGGCCATTATCTGGAGGTGGCCGAAGAGATGATCCGGGCCGAACTGGGTATGTCCTGGTGCGCTTTTTTCCGTCCCGCCGGTACCGATCGCTCCGATCTGGCTTTGTTGAAGCGGGCAGGTCTTTACGCGATGGAACTCGGTACCGATGCGGCCTCCGATGCCACCTTGGAAGGGTTGGACAAAGGGTTTACCTTCGCCGAAGCCCTGGAGGTGCACGATGCAGCGGTTGCGGAAGAGATTCCGGCGGCTCATTTCATCATGTTCGGTGGACCGGAAGAGACACCGGAGACCCTTGAAGAAGGTTTAAAAAATATCCGTCAGATTGACAAAGGTGTGGTCTTCGGCTTTTCGGGTATCCGCATCCTTCCGGGGACCCCTCTGCACCAAAGAGCCATTGATGACGGCATCCTTCCGGCGGACGACAGTCTGCTGGAACCGACGTATTATTTCTCGCCGGGAATCGATCGAGATTGGATGAATCAACGGATCGAAGAGTCTTTTCATGGGGCACGGGATCGGATCTTTCCGCCCTGCAAAGGCCAGGAAAAGATGAAGGTGATGCATAACTTCGGTTTTAAGGGGATCTTGTGGGATCAGTTGATCCGCTTTCCCCGCAAACGAGGACGTGCATGAATCTGACCGCCCGCCGCATACTGCTGGTTCACCCTCTGGGGTACAGCTCAGACGTCGCGCAGCAGGATATTGCTCGGAAAGCCAACCTGATGCCACCGTTAGGGCTGGCCAGTATTGCAGCCTTTCTTGCACAGGAAGGGCATACCGTCGATATCATCGACTGTTTTGCTCATCCGGATTCGGACAACCGTATCCGGGACTATGTCGCAACCTATCAACCGGCTTTTATCGGGTTCTCCTGCACCACCAGCAGTTTTCTGGACGCTGTTCGCCTGGCCGAGATGGCCCGGGAACAACATCCGGATATTGTCGCCGTCTTTGGCGGTGCCCATGTCTCTGCGCTGAAGGAGGTGGTCCTGCGGGACTACCCGGCCGTCGACTTGGTTGTTGTTGGTGAAGGGGAAGAAACGCTGGCAGAGGTTGTTTCCAGTGGGGAGGACAGGTGGCCACAGATCAAGGGGATCGTCTATCGGGCCGACGGGAATGCGATCTTTAACGGTTACCGGGAGCCCATCGCCGATCTCGACAGCCTGCCGTTTCCGGCCTACGACAAACTGGAAGGATTTCCCGAAGTTTACTCACTGCCGATCTTCAACTATCCCAAGGCACCCAACAGCAGCTGTATCAGCAGCCGTGGTTGTCCCTATGCCTGCAGCTATTGTGATCGTTCGGTCTTCCGCCGGACCTTTCGCTATAACTCGGCCGACTATCTCTACCGCCATCTCATGTATCTGCGGCAGCGGTTTGGTATACGGCACGTCAATTTCTATGACGACCAGTTCACTTTCAATCGGAAACGGGTCGAAGAATTCTGCCAGCGGATGATCGATGAACCGCTTGGGATGACCTTTAACTGCGCGGTGCGGGCCGAGCATATCGATCCTGAGCTGCTGCACCTGATGAAACGGGCCGGCTGCTGGATGGCCAGCCTCGGAATTGAATCCGGCGACGAAGAGTTGTTGGCGCAGCACCGGCAGAATGCCGATCTCGATATGCTGGCTTCTAAAATCCGTCAGATTCATCAGGCCGGTATCCGGGTGAAGGGATTGCTGATGATCGGTCTTCCGGGAGAAACGGAAGAGAGCATCAAGCGGTCGATGAAATACGTTTTCCGTTTGCCGGTTGATGATATGAACGTGGCCAAGTTTACCCCTTTCCCGGGGTCCCCCCTCTACGAAAAGATCCACGAGTTGGGGACGTTTGAGGAGGATTGGGAAAAGATGGATTGCATGCATTTTCAGTTCGTGCCTCACGGAATGACCCGTGAACGGTTGGAAAGGCTCTTTATCGGCTTCTACAAAGGCCACTTCAGCCGCAATAAGGTGATCTGGGGTTATATCACCATGCTGTGGAAATCCCCCGACAGCTGGCGGCGGTTTATCTGTAATCTGGGCAGCTTTTTACGGTTTGCCCGCAGCAATGACCGAATGGAGCAGGGCTGAGCCCTGATGTGGTTTCAGGTACCATGGAACAGCGCACAACAATGACAATCCGACCGTTGGTGGTGATTCCGCTCTACAATCATGCGGGTACGGTACGCCAGGTAGCCGAAGGGGTCCTGCAGCGCCATCCGAACCTTCTGGTAGTCGATGACGGAAGCAGCGATGAAGGCGCCGCTGTGCTGGACGGGCTGCCGCTGACGGTGGTCTCCCACCCGGAAAACCGGGGTAAGGGTCGCGCCATCCAGACAGCGATGAACTGGGCCGCGGAGAACGGTTTTACCCATCTTCTGACCCTGGATGCGGATGGCCAGCACGATCCGGCCGATATGGCGAATTTTCTGCCGGAGATCGGAAGGTACCCCGATGACATTCTTGTCGGGATGCGGGACTTCAATACGGAGAATGTCCCGGGCTCATCGGTGTTTGGCCGCAAATTCTCCAATTTCTGGTTGCGGGTGCAGACCGGAAAATCGCTGGGGGATACCCAGAGCGGATACCGGGTCTATCCGGTGTGGGTTCTGCAGAACCTGCCCTTGAAAAGTGCCTGGTACACCTTTGAGATCGAGGTCCTGGTACGGGCCGCCTGGGCCGGTATTCGGCTGCGGGATGTCCCGGTAAGTGTGTATTATCCACCGGAGGAAGAGCGGGTCTCCCACTTCCACAAGGTGAGGGATAACGCCCGTTTGACGTTGCTCAACACCAAACTGACCATGAGGTCGGTGCTGCCCTGGCCCCATCGGAAGCTTGTGGAAGACGAGGCGACGGGCGAAAAGATCAGTGTATTGCATCCCATGCGTTCCCTGAGGACCCTGTTGACGGAAAACAGTTCACCATCGGAGCTGTCCGCTGCGGTGATGCTGGGGATCTTCCTTGGAACGCTTCCGTTGATTGCGATGCATACCATCAGCATCCTGTTCGCTGCCAGCTTTTTCCGGCTCAATAAGGCAGCGGCTGTGGCAGCGAGCCAGTTGACCATGCCGCCCCTGGTACCGGCGTTGTGTATTGAGGCCGGGTACTTTCTGCGAAACGGCCGTTTTCTGACCGAGGTTTCGCTGGAGACCCTGGGCTATCAGGCCCTGGATCGAATTATGGACTGGATGCTGGGCTCGCTGTTGGTGGGCCCGTTTCTGGCAGCGGTCTTCGGCCTGCTGGTCTATCTGACCGCCAGCAGCATGGTGAGGGACGATTGTGGCACAGGCAAATGACCCGACGAGGGGCCGCTGGACCAGTCGCAGTATCGGCTCCCGGTTTCAGCATCAGATTTTCTACTGGCTGATCCGTTGGGGCGGCCGGCAGGCGGCGTACCTGTTGCTGTTCCCGGTGGTCGGTTGGTACGTCCTTTTCCGGCGGGATGTTCGGGCTCGCAGCTATCCTTATCTGCGCCGACGGTTTCCCGAATTAAAGGGCTGGCGTCTTGGCTGGGGAGCGTTCAAGCTGAGTCTCGCTCTCGGAAAATCCCTGGTGGATCGGGCTGTCGTGGGGATTCTGGGGCCGGACGCCATGAAGCCCAAGGTTGTCGGAAGAGAAGCGCTACTGGCTCTCGCTGAGGAAAACAAAGGGCTGATCCTGATGGTGGCGCATGTGGGTTGCTGGCAAGGGGCCATGTCGGCTCTGGGATTCCTTAAACGACCCGTCAGCATGCTGATGCAGCGGGAGGCGGGCGATGTAGACCGGCACTACTTCGAGCATGCCGGGGTGGAATGCCCCTACAAGATTATCGATCCACGGGGATTTCTCGGAGGGACGATCGAAATGCTGGATGTTCTCAAGCGGGGGGAGATCTTGTCGGTCATGGGCGATCGGCTTCTGGGAGAGGACAAGAACGGCAGCGATGTCCAATTCCTTGGAGGCTCGGTTCGAATGCCCTTTTCCGCCTATAAGTTGGCAGCGACGACGGGGGCGCCTATTGCGGTTCTTCTGTCGTACAAGACCGGCCCCGCCAGTTACAGCCTGGAGCTTTTTGAAACGATCCGGGTTCCCCGTAAGCGAGGCAAGACCGATTTTGCCTCCGATGTTCAACAGTTTGCTAACGCATTGGAGAGGTTCTGTCAGCAGCACCCCTGGCAGTTCTTTAATTTTTACGATATGTGGGCCCCCATCTCAGAGGCCCCTGTGGACGACAACAAGGAGTAAACAACGATGGATACCAAGACCAAACTGAAAACGATCCTGGTAGAAGAGCTCAATCTGGAAGATGTCAGCCCCGAAGAGATTGCAGACGATGAGATCCTCTTCGGTGAAGGCCTGGAACTCGACTCTCTTGACGCCGTCGAGTTGGTGGTTCTTGTGCAGAAGCATTTTGGCGTGGAAATCAAAGATATGGAAGAAGGCCGTCCTGCGTTGCAGACCATCACCACGCTGGCCGACTTTATCGATAATAAGGGCGCTGCATGACCACCCGTGTCCCCGTAGCCATCACCGGTCTCGGCTGCCTTTGCGCGGCCGGGGTTGGGGTCGATGACTGCCTGGATAGCCTTTACCGGGGAGAACGTCGCCCGACGGCACCGACCCTCTTTTCCACCTCGCACCCGGTCACTTATCCGGTGCTGGAGATTCCGGAGACGGATTTCCCTCGGGAAGAAGGGCCGCTGCTTCGAACCAGTGAACTCGGTCTGGCGGCTGCCCGTGAGGCTCTGGCAGATGCCGGTTTGGACGAAACGTCCCGGGAGAAGGTTCGGATCGGGGTTATCCTGGGGACCACCGTTGGTAGTGCCATGAACAATGAGGCCTTTTATCAACGGTTTCGTGATGGAGAACGACCGGAGATGACGGCTATCGATCGTTTCCGGCGAAGCAACCCGGCGGCAGTGGTCGCTCGTGAACTGGGGCTTAACGGTCCAACACAAACCTTGGTGAACGCTTGCTCTTCCGGAACGGATGCTTTGGGGATCGGTGCGGGATGGCTGCGAAGCGGGCTCTGTGATGTGGTCCTGGCTGGCGGAGCCGATGAGCTTTGCCGCACCACCTATAACGGATTCTCGGCTCTGATGATTACCAACGAGAACCCTTGCAGCCCCTTTGACCGCGACCGACAGGGCCTCAATCTGGGGGAAGGGGCCGGAATGCTTGTTTTGGAGAAAGCGGAGGCTGCCAAGAAGCGTGGAGTCCGTCTCCGGGCACAGCTTCTGGGTTATGGTGCGGCCGCTGATGCCTATCATCTGACCGCTCCCAGCCCCGACGGAAAAGGACTGCGCCGCGCATTGTGTGAGGCGATGGAACAGGCCGGTATCGCTGCTTCCGATCTGGCCTTTGTTAATGCGCACGGGACGGGGACGAAGGACAACGATAAGGTGGAAAGCCAGGTCTTGCATGATTTGCTGCCCGGCATCCCTTTTCATTCCACCAAAGGCTATACGGGGCATACTCTGGGGGCCGCTGGAGGGATTGAAGCCGTCTTTACCGTGGCCTTCCTCGAGCGGGGTGAGATTCCGGCCAGCATCGGATTTTCCAGCCAGGATCCGGACCTGCCGACGGCTCCGGTGACAGAGAACACTCCCGTGGCCGGAAAGGCGGCGATTTCTGAGTCTCTGGCCTTTGGCGGGAACAATGCTGTCGCGGTCTTTGGGCGGGTGGAGGACACAGCATGACGATCATGATCGACGGTATCGGTGTGGTGGGCGGCTTTGGGTCCGGAGCCAAAGAGTTGTTGGCTGCAGCCCAGGCGGGTGGCTGTGCTCCGGAAACCGCATCCCTATCTGCCGAGGGAACATCGCAGGAGGTTCCCGTATACAGGGCCCGAACCGATCGTTTGACCGATTTTGTCTCCAAGCGGGCGCTACGACGGGTTGACCATCTGTCGCGGATGGCTCTTCTGGGGGCGCATCTGGCTCTGGAGGATGCGGGTAATCCGGCATTGGATCCCCAACGTACGGGCATTATTGTTGCCAGCGGTTATGGTGCGACCGGGACCACTTTTGCCTTTCTGGATTCGGTTCTGGGTGACGGTGACGCCTGTGCCTCACCGACCCATTTCTCCAGTTCCGTCCATAATGCGGCCGCAGCCAACTTGTCGATTCAGTTGAAACTTGAAGGGCCCTGCCTGACTCTGAGCCAGTTTGAACAATCGGTCTTTTCGGCCTTTTCCGAAGCTCGAATCTGGCTGTGCGAAGGCCGAGTAGACCGGGTCCTGGTCGGTTGTGTGGATGAATTCTGCCCTGTTTTGGGCTATTGCTGGAAACGTTATTTCGGCTCAGAGCTGCCAGAGGTGCAGCAGCCCCTGCGGTTGAACTCACAGTCCGCTATTCCTGGTGAAGGTGCTGCTGTTTTCCTGTTGTCTCGTGACCAGGGGCAGGCAGCCTATGGTCATATTGCCCATGTGGAGTATGGTCG
>JANQIN010000127.1 GCA_028282145.1 Thermodesulfobacteriota bacterium
ACCAACTGGAGTTGCTGGATCGGATTCAGCCGGTGGCGCCCGCACCCCGGGCCGAAGTGACAACCGGGAAACCCGCCATGTCTGCCGCTCCTCCCCGAACCGTTGCGCCTCCTCCGTCTGTGGAAAGCGGTGTTCGGGTGCAGAAGGTGCGCTACTGGTCCAACCCCAGTTATACCCGCATCGTTCTCGATTTGAGCGGCAAGGCCGAATTTGTCGCGAATGTACTGGGGTCTTCCAGTGATGGCAGCCAGGGCTACCGACTGTACGTCGACCTGAAAAAGACCCGACCGGGAACCGGCGTCCCCGGTGAAATCAAGATCAGTGATGGGCTGCTGAAACAGGTCCGCACCGGTTACAGCGGGGGAAAAACACGGGTGGTTCTCGACCTGAACAGTCTTGGCGACTACAAGGTCTTTGCTTTGGGCAACCCCAACCGTGTGGTCATCGATATCCGAGGTGACCAGACCGCCACCGCCAAATCGTCCCCCCCCGCATCCAGAGGCAGTGGCCCTGCCTCGGGGCAGGATGACATTGCCCGGCTCCTCAAGCCCGGGGCCTCACCGACCAAGCCTCTCCCCGGAAACACCAAGAAAAATGGGATACCGGTGATCGTGGTGGATGCCGGTCATGGCGGAAAAGATCCGGGCGCCATCGGAAAAGGGGGCACCTATGAAAAGACGGTGGTCCTGGCACTGGCCAAGAAGCTGAGAAAAGAGTTGAAAAAGATCATGAAGTGCGAGGTGATCCTGACCCGGGATCGGGATGTCTTTCTCGATCTGGCCGAACGGACCGCGATCGCCAACAAACATAGTGCGGATATCTTTATCTCCATTCATGCCAATGCCACCAAAAGTCGAAAGCCGTACGGCATTGAAACCTACTTCCTTAACCTCGCCAAAGAGGACAAGGCAGCCGAACTGGCTGCCAAAGAGAACGGTACCAGCTTGCAGGAGGTCTCCAACCTGGAGGCGATCCTGTTCGACCTGATGGCCAACTCCAAGATTAACGAATCGAGCCGGTTGGCCGCTGCGGTGCAGTTGTCTCTGGTGCAGAACATGAAAAAGAAATATAGCTACATCAAGGACCTGGGCGTTCGCCAGGGCCCGTTTTACGTGCTGCTGGGGGCAACGATGCCTTCGGTCCTGGTGGAGACGGCCTTCATCAGTAATCCACGGGAAGAAAAACGGTTGATGAACGCGACCTATCAGACGCGTGCCGCTGCCGCCATTGCTGCCGGTATCAAGGCCTACGCCCAACAGATGAACCTGGTGGCATCACGATGAACGCAATACCTCTCTTTCTCAGTGCCTATCTCCCCGCCAACTTTGAGCGTATGGCCAAAGCCGATTACGACAGTCAGCGTGAATTGCTGCTGGAAGGCTGTCGATCTCTTCAGGCCGCTGGAAATGAAAAGCTCCTGGAACTTCATCGAAGTGGTGGTTCCGGCAGGCAGGTGGTGGAGGCGCGCACCGATCTTGTCGACCGCATGATCCAGGACCTGTTCCGCTATTGCAGCCTGGATCTGGAAGACGTTGGTGAAAACGGCCCCTGTTGTATCGTCGCCATCGGCGGCTACGGGCGCGGTGAGTTGAATCCTCTTTCCGATATCGATCTGATGTTCTACTTCGGCGGGCAGGACGAGACCTTTACCAAAGTGCTGTCCGAGCGGATGCTTTATCTGCTGTGGGACCTGTCTCTGGACGTGGGTTACAGCGTTCGCACCCAGAAAGATTGTCTGGAACAGATGGACCGGGATGTGACGGTCCGCACTGCCATGATCGATGCCCGTTACCTGGCGGGAGATACCCTTCTGTGGGAAGAGTTCGAAAATCGGGTCATGCCTCAGATCCTGGGGAAAAACAGCCGCGGTTTTATTCAGGCCAAGCTGGATGAGCAGGAAACCCGTCGCAAGAAGTACGGTTCCTCCGTTTATCTTCTGGAGCCCAACATCAAGGAAGGGGAAGGAGGGCTGCGGGATATTCAGACCGCTCTCTGGATGGCCCAGGTCAAGTTCAAGGCCCGCACACCCCGCGACCTGGTGGTCAAAGGGATTCTGACCGAAAAACAGTATGAGGAGATCGAGCAGGCGTTCGATTACCTGTGGCATATCCGGAACGAACTGCACTTCCTTTCGGGTCGAAAAAACGAACAGCTTTACTTTGATATCCAGGAAAAGATCGCCGATTTTCTCGGCTTTAAATCGTCAGGAAAGGCCCAGGCGGTTGAACAGTTTATGCAGGACTACTACGCCAAAGCCAGCCGTTTTGAGGCCGGCACGGCCCGCTTGGTTGAACAAGTGGTTCGGCGTGAAGATTTCCTGACCACCACCAAGGCCTTCTTGAGCCGGCGCCGTGTGGCCGAAGGGTTTGCTGTGCAGCGGGGGGAACTGCACCTGACCGAACCTGAACTGTTCAGCCAGCGCCCTGAGGCGATGATGGAAGCGTTCGAACTGGCTCAGAGGCATGACGTCCATCTGAGCATGGAGGTTAAGGACGCTATTCGTGCCAGTCGACCGCTGGTCAACGATAAGGTCCGCCGATCGCGCGAGATGGTGGATACCTTTTTCAATATCCTCAAATACCGGAAGCGGATGGGGGAAGCCCTGCGCCAGATGAACTACCTCCGGTTCCTGGGGCGTTTCATTCCGGAGTTCAAACGGATTTTCTGTCTGGTTCAGCATGACGTTTATCACACCTACACCGTCGATGCCCATTCGATCTTTGCCGTGGAGGAGTTGGAGAAACTCTGGAATGGAGATTATGCAAAGCCGTACCCGTTGTTGACCCAATTGGCTCAGGATGTCGAAAAAGGCGAACTTCTGGTGCTGGCGGTGCTGTTCCACGATATCGGCAAAGGGGAAGGGAAGAACCACAGTCAGCGGGGGATGGAGATGATGCCGACAATCTCCCGACGGCTTGGACTCAACAAGGAAGACAGTGAACGATTGGCCTTTCTGGTGGAACACCACCTGCAGATGGCTCATATCGCGCAACGGCGTGATCTGCACGATCCCAAACTGATTGACGATTTTGCGCAGTTGATGGGGATGAGCGAAAATCTGAAGATGCTTTATCTGCTGACCTTCGCCGATATCCGTGCTGTCGGGCCGGATGTCTGGACCGACTGGAAGGCGGGTTTGCTGGAAGAGCTTTATATCAGTACCTACGAGCATATGGAGAAGGGCGGGTTTGCCCAAGAAGCGCGAAGCGAGAGGGTCAGGAACCGCAAGCGCAAAGTGTTGGAGATGTTGCGGGAGGAGTATCCCGAAAAGGCCATTCAGCGGCTGTTGAGGGGGTTCGGTCCCCGCTACCTACTGGTTTGTCCCAAAGCCGAGATCTCCCGCCATCTCCGGTTGATGCTTGAACGGGGCGAGAAACCCCTGGCGATGGAAGTGGAGCACAACGCGGAGCGCGGCTATACCGGACTGACCATGACAACGCTGGACCATCCCGGGCTGATCTCCCAGATTACCGGCGTCCTGGCCGCCCATGGGATCAATATCCTCGGTGCTCAGATCTATACCAATACCAACGGGGAGATCCTCGACACCCTTCAGGTGACGGCTCCCGGCATGGAGTCGGCGAAAGCCGGCAAACGTTGGGAAAAGGTCGAGGCCGACCTGGAATCGGTGGTCGAAGGACGGGTACGGGTTGCCGACCTGGTTCGGAAACGTCAGCAACCGGATTTTATGACCAAACGCCCCAAGCCGCGTCGGGCCAACCGGGTTGTTGTCGACAACTCGATTTCCCGCGATTACACGGTCATCGATATTTTTGCCCACGACCGGATCGGTTTGCTGTATCAGATCACCCGTACCCTGACCGATCTCGGCCTGTATATCGATATCTCGAAGATCTCGACCAAGGTCGATCAGGCGGCGGACACCTTTTACGTGAAGGATATCTTCGGTACCAAGATACGTGACCCTCAGAAGCTGGAGGAGATTGAGCAAAGCCTGCTTGCCAGCCTCGATGAGGAGCTTTAAGGGGGATCTATGGATGCCTTTCTGGATCTTTTTCTGAATTATCTGGCGGTTGAGCGGGGGCTTTCTGATAATACCCTGGAAGCGTACAGCCGTGACCTGAACAGGTATTTGATCTTTTTGAAAAGGAACCGGGTCGCCCAACCGGACGGTATCACTGCCGGAACGATCACCGGTTTTCTGACAGCCCTGAAAGAGGAGGACCTGTCGCCCCGGAGTCGTGCACGGGCGCTGGCCGCGTTGCGTAGTTTTCACAAGTTCCTTCTGGCGGAAGGGCATGCCGGCAGCAACCCGACGTTGCAAATCAGCACACCCAAGGCGATTCGACCGTTGCCCAAACTTCTCTCCACCGATGAAGTCCAACGTCTGTTGGAGGCTCCGGTCAGCCAGAGCCCTCTTGATCTTCGGGATCGGGCGATGTTGGAAGTGCTTTACGCCTGTGGGCTCCGCGTGTCGGAACTGATCGGGCTGAAGGCCGGGGATATCCGATTCGATATCGGTTGCCTGATGGCGATGGGGAAGGGCAGCAAGCAGCGGATGGTCCCCATGGGAGACAGTGCGCTCGAGACCTTGCAGGACTATCTGAACTATGGCCGAAACGCCCTGGTCGGTGCCAAACCGACGCCGATGCTTTTTTTAAATCGCAGCGGCAACGGGTTGACACGTCAGGGGTTCTGGAAGATGATTAAGCGGCGCGCGCAGGAAGCGGGGATTGTGAAAAATATCACACCGCACACCCTGCGCCATTCTTTTGCAACACATCTGCTTGAAAACGGGGCCGATCTGAGAGCGGTACAGACCATGCTGGGGCATGCCGATATTTCTACGACCCAGATCTATACCCACGTCATCCAACAGCGGTTGAAGCAGGTCCACGAGCAACATCACCCCCGTGGTTAACTCCAGCTAAACATACAGTATTTTCGCGTGAGGACAGCATGAAATACATTGTACTGGTCGGTGACGGAATGGCCGACGAACCGGTCGAACAGTTTGACGGGAAAACACCGCTTGAGGTGGCCCGGATCCCCCAGATGGATCGCCTTGCACGGGAAGGTGAGCTTGGAATGGCGGTCTCCGTTCCCGAAGGGTATCCCCCCGGGAGTGACGTGGCCAATCTGAGCCTGTTCGGCTTTGATCCGGCCGAGTGTTATAGCGGGCGTTCGCCGCTGGAAGCCGCCAGCATGGGTGTGGAACTGGGGCCGGACGATGTTGCTTTTCGAATGAACCTGGTCTGCCTGGAGGACCAGGGGCAGGGCGATATTATGGCCGATTTCTCCGCAGGCCACATTACCAGCGAAGAAGCGGCCCAACTTGTCAACGCACTGCAGGAGGTTGCCGGCGGGGCGCGCTTTTCCTTTTATCCGGGCGTCTCTTACCGGCACTTGATGGTGTGGCACGGCGGTGAAGACAAACTCGACCTGACCCCTCCCCACGATATCTCCGACAGACCGGTGGCGCCACACCTGCCTAAAGAGTCTTCGGCACAACCGCTGCTCGATCTGATGGCTCGTGCCCGTGAACTCTGGGCCGATCATCCGGTCAATCGGGCCCGGAAGGCCGCAGGCAAAGCTCCGGCCACGGTACCCTGGTTCTGGGGCCAGGGAAGAGCTCCTCAGATGGTGCCCCATACGGAGACTTACGGTATCAGCGGTGCAGTTATCTCTGCGGTCGATCTGATCAAGGGAATCGGTCTGTATGCCGGCCTTGAGGTGATTAACGTTCCCGGTGCGACCGGATTTCTGGACACCAATTACCAAGGGAAAGCCGATTACGCCATTGAAGCGTTAAAACGCTCCGACTATGTCTATGTGCATGTGGAAGCACCGGACGAAGCGGCACATGCCGGTATGGTAGACGGCAAGGTGCAGGCGATCGAGGATTTTGACCGGCTCGTGGTCGGCCGGGTTCTGGAGCGCTTGCCGGAGGTAGCCCCGGCCCGACTTATGGTGTTGCCGGACCATCCGACTCCCCTTCGTCTGAAGACGCATACCAGTGATCCCGTTCCGTATATCCTCTGGTCGACGGAAGGTGAGTATCCCGCCACGGCAGGAACCTCTGGGTACACCGAGGCCGAAGCCCGTAAAACCGGAAAACGGATGGAAAAGGCGTGTGACCTGATGAAGCGGCTGATACAGGGCAAATGAATACGCGGGTTGAATTTATCGAGCTGAAACGTGCCGAGAAGGCGCGGCACCTCTGTGAACTCGCCGAGCAGTTCTACACCCAGGGAATGCGGGTTCTGGTCACCGTGGATGATGACAACCAGGGGGTGACTCTGGACCGATTCATGTGGACATGGAAGCGCGCCGCTTTTCTGCCGCACTCTTACGACAACGGTGCCGTGGACTGTCTGGAAGAACCGGTGGTGATCACGACCAAAGAGCACAACCCCAACGGAGCAACGGTTCTGGTGATGGGAGACCCCTGCTCTGTGGAGTTTATGGCCCAGTTTCCCCAGGTGATCGCCTTTGCCGAAACCTACGAGCCGGAACTGCGGGAAGCCTCCCGTGAGAGGTTCATTGAATATCGCGAGGCCGGGTTTGGGCCCGTTTTGCGTAAATAATCCACCTTCCCTGATTTGTCTGCCGGCTGTCCCGCAGCTGGAACTGGGACTTCTGCTGGATCGGTCTCAGGAGAGTACTCTCGACCTCTGGCAAGCCCGTCCGGGAGAGATCTTCACAGTTCAGGCACCCGATAAGCGGCTTTATCGGGCACGTTTGGAAAATCGTTCTGCTGCCGGGAGCCG
>JANQIN010000159.1 GCA_028282145.1 Thermodesulfobacteriota bacterium
TGTAGCTGGACTTTGGCTTCGATCAGCTCCCGATTGACCTGCTCGTAGGTCATATTCAGAACACTGAGACGGGCGTTGGCTTCCTGCAGAATCTCTTCCACCGAACGCAGGTTCTCGAGATTCACGCCGAAGAAGCGGCCGGTTTTTTCGATCTCGGTATCGACCTGTTCCAGAACCCGGTTGATTGCGGCATCGTTGAGATGATATCGGCTGGCTTTTTTACGAAACTCCTTGTGGAACTGATCCGGCTGGTCATCGTAGAAGATGCTGGCCAGGACATCGGAAAGGTGCACCAGCTGACTGAATCGCTTTATTTTGGCGTTGTCTCCGGTGTAGGTCTCCGGAGCATGGTGGTATTGAATGGGACCGACCAGGATCGGTGGAAACCCCCAGGATTCGGCAATCGCCGTCCCAACCTCCAGGTGGTCCAGTCCGAGTTCTTCCTTTTCCGCCTCGCACACCTGAGCGCCGTGCACCGGGGATCTTCCAATCACCCGAGCATACTCCTCCGGCAGAGTCCGCGCCATCACCAGAACACCAATATTCTGCAGCAGCGCAGCGATAAAAGCCTCGTCCGGATCGCTGTCCCCGAAGTGAGGTGCCATCATCTTGGCCGCTACCGCGGTGGTCATCGACCGTTGCCAGAACAGTTCGTAGTCGAAGGGGTCGGCAAAACCGGCCTTTTTGATATTCAAAAAGGAAAAGGACAGAACCAGACTGCGCACGGCATTGATACCCAGAATCGAAACCGCCTGCTGGATGGTGCTGATCTGATTGGGGAAATTGTAGTAGGCACTATTGACCACCTTCAGAACCTTGGCGGAAAGAGCGATATCTTTGGTGATCAGATTGGCAATCTCACCGATATCGGTTTCTTCCTGCCCCGTGACCCGAACCAGTTCGGAAGCGACGGTCGGTAAGGTGGGAAGGTTTTCCGATTCCAGAACCTTTTCAAGAATCTTCGCGGGTTCCATAGTTTCTCCTGCCGGGAAATGAAAACAATCTCATCCAAGAATACCTGATTTTTTTCCCGCTGTCCTCCTCATTGTCCCAGCGCGGCGGTCGGAAAATTTAACTTGCTTTGGTATGTCCCATTGTGCATATTTTAATGAAGGTCCCATGACAGGAGGTGCTCGTGTTTGTTCAGACGCAACCCGGACGCTGCTTTCTAGGACGAATTCCTCGAGGCGAAGATCTGCTGGCCTCGATCAACCGATTCTGCCAACAGCAGGATATCCAGCTGGCCACGGTTCAGATGATTGGGGCGGTGGAATGCGCCTGCATCGGCTGGTACGATCCTAGGATACAAGCCTATACCGAACCGGTTCTCCTGGAAGGAGGGCTGGAGATCCTTTCTTGCCATGGCACGGTTTCCATCATGGACAATCGACCTCAGGCCCACCTGCATCTGGCAGTAAGTGGCGCCGACTGTCTGGTGCGCGGTGGACACCTCCATCCCGGAACCCTTGTCTACAACGTGGAGTTTCACCTCCAGGAACAGTGGGGCGCAACTCTGGTGCGCGGAGAGAGTGCCACCCTCCGCGCTCCAGTGTGGTTTCCCGAACCAATCTCAGCCTGATAGACCTGCCTAGGGAAGTTTCTGCGTTTTAAAGAGGAAGTTCACCGTCCGACGGTCATCGCTCTTGGCCGTATGAACAGCGACAACCTGCCCTCCGTCCTGCTCAACTTTCACCGGGGTATCGGCAAAAACGATCTGTTGGCCCTGAGGCACGACGAAGACCAGGTCATGGCTGGTGCTGTATTTGATAATCCAGCGTCCCCGAGAATCGACCTGGAAGTTATTGGTCGGCACATCAAAGGTAAAACGGACTGTGATCGACTGGCCCAACTGCAGTGGCGCCGGATACTTCAATTTGATCGCCGTCGGAATTCCAGCCCCTTCCACATCGACCGCTTCCGCCTCCAGCGGCATCATCGTGCTCAGATCAAAAGCGGCCAACAGGGTGACAGGGCCGTCTGCAAAGTCGAATCCTTGGGGAGGAAAGGTGAACCCTTTGGCACCCACATCCGTGTCGGTGATCTCATAGGAGATACGAAGAGTTTTTGTCTTGGGGTCCAGAGGAACCACCGTCACGGCAGCGCTCACAAAAGAGGTGGTCAGCAGGATAGCAAGGCAAACGAGAAAGAATGTGCGCATGTTGTCTCCGTATGATAGAGGTATGCTAAAGGTCATCGAATGGTTTGATCTTACCATGAGCTTTGTTGCAGGAAACCTGTAAATCCAGTTCTTTACCCAATCTTTGCTCGATATCCCCGCCACAGCAGAATCCCGCCCCAAGCCATCGCCAACATCATGACGATAGAACCGAAGATATGAGCCGTCCAGGCCAATCCATGGTCCCAGGTCAACAGACCGGTTTCGGTCAACAGGTATTCCCAGTCATGAAACCCGTAAGGGGAATTGCGCCCGGTATTACCACCAAGGAGGGGCAGGACGCCGGCGCGGGCATCGTTGATGTAGGGGGCCAGGTCAAGCACGCTTTCGCCGAACCACCAGAAACAGACTGCCGCCCCGAATCCGTCCCTGGTTTTCAACAACAGCACCCCGAGACAGATAAGAGGGATCAGCAACTGCCCGAGACTTCCTCCCAGAGTCATCATGAACTGGCCGAAAGGACGGAAGAAAAAATGGCCGGCCTCATGAAATGGAAGATTTACGAGGTGAAGAAAGCTCTCTCCGGCCATGTTGGAGGCGGGTACGGAAAAGATCAAAGGAAGCGAAAGAAACAGCAGACCACCCAGCAAAAGAGTCCGGCCCCAGAAAAAGAGGGGCTCATCCACGGATGGGGCGGCCCAGAGAAGATCGCCCAAGGTCGTGGTGCCCGTGTGGGAAGATGACACAGCCGGTCTTTCCGAAACCGGCCGATATTTAGCAAAGATCAGACCGCACCTCTGGCACTCGGTCAATCCTTCAGGCTGGCTGTATCCACATTTCGGGCATTCCATCTCCGGTCTCTAGTGAAGACGTGTGATCATTAAATTCAGACAACCGATCAGAAATCCAAGTAGACCGCCGAACAGATTAATGTATTTGAACTGTTCGCGCATGATTCCCAGAAGAAGGTCTTCCACCTGGAGTACATCCAGGGCATTGACCTTTTCTTCCACCACCCGTTCCACATTGAGGGCCTCGACCAGTGGCGGGACTTCTTTCTTCAGAAGTTCGGTCAGTTGCTGGTAAATCAAGGGCTCAAGCTCCAACCGGACCTTTTCGGGGAAACGGGAAGAAAGGGGGCCTAAAGGCACCTCGGTCAGCCATTGTTCCATCCATTTGCCCAACAGGCAGTCAAACGCCTGTCGCGCTTCAGCCCCTCGAATCTGCCGCAGTCCATGGTCGACCGCCTGATTCCACCAGCCGTCCCACTGTTCGGAAGGCGTCATTTCCTGCATCAGTTCATTGAAGGGACGATCCTTGATTTGCTGGAAGCCTCGCTCCAGCAGACCGACAACCGCCTCGGCTGTACGGGGGCTTTGCAGAGCCAAGACGGCCTTTTCCCGGGCAAAGGCCCGGACACCAGCCACTTTTTCATAAGAAAGGCGGTCGACAAAGCTGTGCATCGGCCGATCCAGCCAGTTGTCAATCCGGACCCGGATCAGAGTTGCGATCTGCGTCTGAGTCGTCTCCTCCTGCAGCCAACGGGCGATCTCCTCACCCGCTTTATCAAGGACTTTGGGGATATGTGCATGAATCTGCTCCATGCTGACAAAGGCCCCGATGATGGCAGTCAACCCGTCGAGGGAATCCAGAAAAGACTCGATACCGGCCTTAATCCGTTTCGTGAGTTTCGCGCGAAAAGCGGGATCGTGAAGCAGACCTCCGAATTTTTCCAACATCGGAGGGAGCTCTTTTTCGAGCTGTCCCAACAGGAGTTCAATCAGGTCCTGCGGCAAAAGTTCGCGCAGGGATTTTTCGGAAGCCAGCAGCTGTTCCAGGCGCTGATCCACCAGGCGAGCGGTACCGTCAGCCAACAACGGGGATTGCAACAGTTGTCGCACCTTGGTATCGATCCGGGATTGCAGCTTTCCGTAATCTTCCGGCGACAGACAACTCTCCAGGTCGCGCTGCAACCAACGATCCCGTTGACCGGTAAGCCATCGGCGAAGGTCGTCTTCCAATCCGGGAGAACCAAGAAGCTCAAAAACCGAGTCGGCGATCTTTAATCGAACCACCCGGGAAAGATCCTCGAAATGACGTTCCAACCCTTTTGGAATCAGGGATTGAATTGAGCCCAGCTCCCGGTCAAGTACCAGATTGAGCCGCTCTCCCAATGCGGCGTGCAGCTCTCGCTGGAAGTGAGGCTTTTCCAGCGCCCGACCGACATCCTCTGAGGTCAGAAGGTGGTTGCCCACCATTTGGCCGATTTTGGCCGCCAGTTCCTGCCGCTTGGCCGGGATGATTCCAGGGGTCAACGGAATACGAATTCCAAAAACTTTCCAGGCCCGAAGGGGCCGGAAAAGCATCCGGATTGCGACCGTATTGGTGATGTAGCCGATAAAGGCTCCCACCACCGGCAAAGCCAGCAGTGGGAGCCATTCGGTCCAATTTACTTCGGATAGCACAAAGGCTCCGTCAGCCGACCATTTCGATAATCGAGTTGTCGCCGATATTCATGACACGGGACGCACCCTTGAGGGTCACATCGTCTCCAAGAATCGATCCCTCAAGGATGACGTCTTCAACATGACTGTTGGTATTAATGATCGAATCTTTGACGATCGATTCTTTGACCAGCGTGCCGGCGGCAACCGAGACGTTGGGGCCGACAATCGCCCCTTCCACCCGAGCACCGGCTGCAATGGAGACGGGCTCGATAATGACCGACCCCTCGACCTCTCCCTCCACAACATGAGACTGCTCCAGCAGAAAGCGGTTGGTCTCCAACAAGGTCTCCGGTTTCCCGCAATCGAGCCAGTCGCTGATGGTCGGCGCACCAAGCTTGCACCCCTCGGCGATCATCCGCATAAAGACCGCCGGCAGGTAGTACTCACCCTTGACCTTGGCGCCGGCTTCGATAGCGGCTTCAATAGCCCTCATAAAGCCGTCGCCGTCTTTAAGATAATACAGACCCACCTGGGCCAGACGGGAAATGGGGGTGTCGGGCTTCTCCACCATATCGACGATCACCCCGTCCTTCATCACGTTGACACCGAACCGCTGGTAATCTTCGACCTCTTTGGAGTAGATCAGGCCGTCGATCCCATCGCACAATTGGGGGATCCGGGTCAGGTCGGTGACGAAGATGGTGTCATTGAAAACAACAAGGACATCATCACCGGCCGAAATTGCCGGAGACGCCAGAGCCACTGCGTGAGCCGGTCCGAGACGTTCCTGCTGAACAAAATAAGCACAGTCCAACTGAGGAAACTTGTCGGCCATAAACGCTTCGATCTGCTGACCGTTCTCATCGGTGATAAAGATAAACTGATCGACATCCAGCACCAGGAGCCGTTCGACAATATGTTCCAGAACGGTTTTCCCCGCGACATGAACCAGCGACTTCGCTTTGGTGTGGGTATGGGGGCGCAGCCGCGTCCCTTTGCCAGCAACCGGTAAAATAACTTTCATGGAGCCCTCCCTCAGCCCTTGTTCCTGACAGCCCGATCCGTTAGCATGCGACCAGGCCGGGCTGTGAAACGGCCTGGGACATCGGAGAGACTATGATGAACGATTGTTTGGTGCGTATTATAAGCGAAGACGGCCGTTTGCGCGCCATGGCCGCCGTCACCACAACTTTGTGTAACAACATCTGCAATAAGCAGCAGACCGATCCGACCGCTTCGGTAGCCCTGAGTCGCCTGGTTACCGGGACTGCCTTGATGGGCGCCCTACTCAAAGACGGTCAAGGGCTGGCCCTGGTCGTTGAAGGCAACGGCCCGCTGCAGCGGATGATGGCCGAGACCGACGACGAAGGCCGGGTACGCGCCAGCATTAAAAACCCCGTCTGTGGGCTTCCACCCAAAGACGGTCGTTTTGACGTGGTCGGTGCCGTTGGCCGCGCCGGATTCCTCCATGTCACCAAAGACTTGGGACTGAAAGAAACCTACCGAAGCCAGGTGATGCTTCAGACCAGCGAGATCGGGGAAGATCTGGCCTGGTACCTGACCTCTTCGGAGCAGGTCCCGTCGACTGTCGCACTGGGAGTCCAGTTGGCTCCCGACGCTTCGGTCCACGTTGCCGGCGGATTTATCATCCAGTCGTTACCGCCGGCAGATGAGGGGTCGATTGCCGCGATCGAACAACGCCTGGCCAATTATGGCAGTGTTTCCGCCCGTCTGGCAAGCGGCCAGGGTCCCCGGGAATGGCTTTCGGACCTGCTCGGGGAAACACCGTTCAAGATCGTCGGGGAAACGTCGCTTGAATTTTCCTGTCGCTGCAACCTGAACCACTGTCTGAAACTACTGCGCACTTTGGGGGCATCGGAACTCGAAAAGCTCTTTGCCGAACAGGAGACGGTCACCGTAACCTGCGAATACTGCCGTCAGACCTACCCCATCAACCAGGAACAGGGGCAGCTGTTGATCGAACAGCTGAAATCAAATCACTAAACGTCGGGTCTCCCCGACGATGACTGAGATCAAGCCGGCCTCCTTAATTCTCTGGCGGACTCGGTCTTCGACCCCGCGGTTCGAAAGGCAGGTTGCTGCTTGAGAAAGTCAACCAACAGGTCGGCAGTGATCCCGTTGGCCAAACCGCTTAGAAAACTGAACAGCAGTAGGAACGGAAAGATCAGCCACAATCCTTCATGCCGCACCAGCAACAGCCAGGCCACCAGAAACTGGCCGGTCGCATGGCCGATCGCACCTACGACCGATATCCCCACCGGACCAACCGCCTTTCCACCAAGACGATGAAGCCCGGTCATCAGCGTCGTTGCCAGAACCCCACCCGAGAGGGACAGCAGAAACCCGGGGGAAAACAGGTTGCCGATCAGCAGGCTGCCCACCAGAATCCGGGTAAAAACCAGGGTCCAGGCGGCGCGACCGCCATACAGAAAGAGGGCGGTCAGGGTAAAAATATTGGCGAAACCGAAACGAAACCAAGGGACCGGGGAGGGGAGCAGAAACTCGAGGGTGTGCAGCGCTACGGCCAGTGCTGTAAACAGCGCCAGGAAGATCCGCTTTCGAATCGGTTCCAGTGCCTGAGGGTCAACGGCTGATAAGGTCATAGTCGTTCTCGACATCTGGCGTCCCTTCGACCCGGATCACCAGATGGTTGGGCACACAGGCGAGGAGCTCGCCTTGACGGTTGATTTGACCGGTGCGGATGCAGACCTTGGCCGGACAGGGAGACGAGAGCACACAGACACTGCCATCTTTGATAGCGATCACCGTCGGCCCCAGCGGACCGTTCACAGTGACCCTCCGAGCTTCGGTGAGCACACCGTTAAAAACAACCTTGCCATCCCGTTCCACCACCACCCGCTGACCGGCACCGCCGGCCTTCACCAACGTAAACGACCCGGCCACCAGGAGTCCTACCCCCAATACCAGCAGGCGATCGAGCCAGGTCAGGCGATTCATCACGCCTTTAAACCCGGAGCCCTTACCCGTATCTGAGGACTGGGCTACGGCCATTCCAAGCGTCCGTTGAGACCGCTGGTCTGGAGAACCTTTCCGTCCGGATCGACAATCAGGCCTTCCACGCCATCCCATTCTTCCATCAGCTTCAACCCTTTTTCGGGACCGAGGATAAAGACCGCCGTCGCCAAACCATCGGCCAGGTCGGCTGTCGGTGCCACCACCGTCACCGCCTGACAGAGGTTGGCCGGATACCCGGTGCGGGGATCGATCAGATGGTGGTAACGTTGACCGTCAACCTCGAAATAGCGCTCATAGTCACCCGAGGTGACCACCGCTTCGTCGGCGGAGGGAAGGACAGCCAACACCTCTCCTGCTTTACGTGGATGGACCAGTCCGATTCGCCAGGGCCGGCCTTTCCGATCTCCAAGCAGGCGCAGATCGCCACCGGCATTGACACTGGCGTTTTGCACACCACCGTCCTTGAGCAACTGCCAGGCCCGATCAACCGCATAACCTTTGGCGATACTGCCCAGATCGACCTGCAGGTCGACATTCGACTTGCTCACCATCCGCCCTTCCAGGCTCAGACCGCCCGGTCCCAGACCGTCCATGGCCTGCCGAATCCGGGCTTCCTCCGGAACTTGCGGGTTCTCGTTGAGGATGTCCCAGATATCGATCAGCCGCCCCATACTAAGATCGAAAGCCCCCTCGCTACGCTGCGCGATCTCCAGTCCCAGGCGGATGACCTCGGCCGTTTCTTCCGAAACCTTCTGTTGATCCACGGCTTTGGAGAGCAACGTCACATCACTGGTTTCGATATGAGGCGACATCAGGTCTTCGATGCGGGACATCTCGCTAAAAGCCCTGCTCACCACCTCATCCAGTTTCCCGGTATCGGGCCCGAAGGCGGTAATCTCCACCAGGGTCCCCATGATGATCTGGCTGCGGCGGACCTGCCCCTCCTCCTGTCCCGACAGACGCCACCAGGCACCGGCAATCAAAAGGACCATCAGCACAATGACAAGGATCGGACGGTTCATAACGCTATTCTTTCAACCTTCATGCCCCATGGGGCTATACGCTTTGAGTAAGTTTGTATCATTTTGGCCTCTGCCAAGGTGTGCCGATTGCCGGTCTAAAGAGGCCAACACAGGCAGAGGAGCCTAATCGTCTAGGGCGCCTTGGATTTCACCGATCAGGTCGTACTCGGACGAATCGGTGATCACCAAGGGAACGATATCGCCCACATCGGCTTGACCGGCGGTGATATAGACCTGACCATCCACATCAGGGGCCTGCCGCACCGAACGACCTTTGAGAAGGAGCTCGGTTTCCTCGCTGTAGCCTTCGACCAGCACCGATTCCACCTGGCCCACCAGCCCGCGATTCTTGCGGAAAGAAACCCGCGCCTGGGCCTTCATCAGGCGACGTTGACGGGCGTTTTTCGACCGATCGGGTACCTGCCTCTTCATGGTCGCAGCCGGAGTTCCTTCTTCCCGGCTGTAACGGAAAGCACCGACCCGTTCGAAGTGGCCTTCGGAGACAAACTTCAGCAGCTTTTCGAACTGAGCCGCACTCTCGCCGGGGAAACCGACGATAAAGGAGGTGCGCAGGGTCAGATCCGGAATCCGTTCCCGCAGCTTCTTCACCAACGCCCGGGTTCCCTTCTCATCCAGGCGGCGGTTCATCTGCTGCAAAATATCGTTGTCGATATGCTGCAGGGGCACATCCAGATAGTTGCAGATCTTTTCTTCGGTGGCGATCAATTCGATCAAGCGATCGCTGATCCCTTCCGGATAGGCGTATAGAAGACGGATCCACTCCAGCCCTTCGATCTTCACCAGCTGGGGCAAAAGCGCTTCGATATTGGTCGCACCACCAAGGTCGGCCCCATAGGCGGTGATATCCTGGGCGATCAGGTTGATCTCCTTCACCCCTTTTTCCACCAGACTCTGGGCCTCGGCCACGACCGACTGCATGGTTCGGCTGCGCAGGGTGCCGCGCAAGGAAGGGATCACGCAATAGGAGCAGTTGTTGTCGCAGCCATCGGCGATCTTGATGTAACTGGTGTAAAAGGGCGAGGCCAACGCTCGCGGAGTATTGTGGTCGTACAGGTAGTCGGGCGTTCCGATCTCGGTCCGCTGCTCGGGCCGACCTAACTGTTCCTCGATCAGTTCCACCAATCTCGGCGCATCACCAGTCCCCATCAAGAGGTCGACTTCAGGCAGTTCTTTAGACAACTCTTCCTGATAACGCTGGGGCATACAACCACAGACGATCAGCATCTTGCAGTTGCCGGTTTTCTTATAATCCGCCACCTCCAGGATGGTATCGACCGACTCCTCCCGCGCATCCTCAATAAAGGCACAGGTGTTGACCACGATGATGTCGGCCGCCGCCTCATCGGTAGTGATGGTGTAACGCTCGGGCGGAAGATGACCCAACATGATTTCTGCATCAACCAGGTTTTTGGGGCAACCCAGGCTGATCAAACTGACAGCTAATGTACTCAAAGGTCTCTCTCACTTAAGGGGCCTGACGGACCCGGTTTCAGGAACGCATATTGACAAACTGCAGATCGATCCCGAAGTCGCTCCCTTTGAGCAACTGGATCACCTCCTGCAGGTCATCGATCTTCTTGCCGGTCACCCGAACCTGATCGTCCATGATCTGGGCCTGGACCTTCAACTTGGTGTCTTTGATCTTCTTGACGATCTCCTTGCCCTTCTCCTTGGAGACCCCTTGAACGATACCGACCCGTTGGCGTACGGCATTGTGCGAGGCCGGTTCGGTTTTGCCAAAATCCAACGCCTTGGGGGACAGGCCGCGACGGACCATTTTCCCTTTGAGAATGTCGGTGATGGCGCTCAGTTTGTAATCGTCGGCTGCCAGAATAGTGATCGACGGAGCCCCCTTGTCAAAATCGATTTCGTTATGGGTCCCTTTGAAATCGTAGCGCTGCCCGATCTCCTTCAGCGCCTGGTTCACCACATTGTCCACCTCTTGCAGATCAACTTCCGAAACCACGTCAAAGCTCGGCACGGTTTTCCTCCTGTTGTTCGTTTATCTGAAATTGTTTTATCACGATGAATCAAAGGGTTATACCACGAAGGGTCCTGTAAGAAAAGTCTCTCACAGGACCCTTGGTCGATCAGGAGCCGGGGGCCAGATCCTCCGGTCGAACGATATCCGTTCCCGGTGGTGGAGTAAATTGAAACAGGGAGGGGGAAACCCCTTCGTTCACTCTGGCTTCGGTAAACCGAAGTTCGGTTCTGTTTTCACTGGTATCGACCACGGTCAGTCCTGTCAATGGGAAATAGGCCTTGTTGGCGGCTTCTTGCACGTAATACGCATTTACCACCAAGTCAATAATTGCCAGGTAGGGAGATTCCACTTTCGGTGTCAGTCGGATTCGGTAATTTCCGTCAGCGGTCTTTCGCTCCGGAGCCCAGGCGATGGAGAAATCTCTCGACAATTCGCCCAGACCGGTCAGAAGGGTTACGGGATTCTGCATTCCGGGCTTCTGTTCAAGTCCGGTTGCCTCCGAAACGATCACCTGATTGTTATCGGGCAGATAGACCCAGATTTTCAGTCCGTTGGAGATAAAAAGCTGCTCCAGGGGTTGCGTGTAGATCCAGCGGAATCGGCTTTGCAGACTCTTCTCAGGAAGGGTGCGATCGTATTGTAACCAAAGCTGGCCATCGGCGTCCTGGGTTTGATCCAAGGTCACGATATGAGAGACCTGGCGAAATCCGGCTTTCAAATCCTGCAATGAAACGGGTGAACCCGCCTGAAAAGGTGCCTCTACCGCCGTGACCACTTGTTCCAGGGTCGGCTCGGTCGACGCGGCGGTTCCAACACCGGGAACAAGCAGCAGTGCTGTAAGAATCCACAAAAATTTCACAGTGTCTCCTTTGATCGGTTACAAATCGGTTCGATGCTCACGACAATCCACCCGCTGGATGGTAAGAGTTCCGGTCTCCAGGTCGAAAAACAGGTTCCGACCGAAATCCCCGGCGCTGTCTTCTGCCACCAGAGGTATTTTCAACCTCTCCAGAACATTCCTGGCTGCCAGAAGATTACGTTGGCCAATGGCCGCCATTTTTGGTGCTTCAATCAGGCCGGGACAGATATGGGCCCCGCCTGCCAACTTTGCCCTCAGGGTAGCCCGATTGGCGCCTTGAGACAAGAGACGGTTAAGAAGAGTTTCCACGCCGTCAGTCACATATTTGGGGTCGGGGACGGGCTCATCGGGACTGCGTTCAGGAAGAAGAGAATGAACCATTCCGCCCAGGTTTCGCCCCAGATCGTACAAAGTGACTCCCAGGCAGGACCCGATGCCATAGGCGACCAGGATCAGGGGGGATCGTCCGATCTGCAGCTCTCCGATCCCGACCGGCTGAATCATCCCTGCTCATCTCCCAGGAGTTGCGTCAACCCCTCCGGCTGAAGGAAGACGAAGAGGACACCGGTCCCTGACGAGTCCGACGGCTCCTCGAGGTCAAACCGTACGCCCAAGGCTTCGGGAGAAAAATAGTCCGGTAGAAGGTTGCTCTCTTCCAGAAGTTGAGGCACCGAAGGCAGAAGGGACAACTCCGTCGCCTCGGCCAGGGAATTGGCGAAAGAGGAACCGATGAGATTGGTCATTTCAAGCAGAGCTGAGCGACTCAGAGGGCGGGCAGGATCGATCTCTTCCTCCACCAGAGGCTCCAACAACAGGTGCGTCATCCGGCGAGACAGGTTTAAGGACAGGGCCCCGACAAGATCGCCTTTCAACTGAAGGACCAAGGTATCTTTCTGCGACCCGGCATCCTCAAGATAACGTTGAAAATCGGCCAGATCGACCGGTGTCTGAGCAACCAGCGCCAGGGAACAGTCCACCCATTTGTCCACGGCCAGTATCGCCCCGTGCATCGCCTGTCGGCAGAGGGAAAGAAGGTTTGCCAACTGTGGGGAAGGCGATGACACCTGTTAATCCTCCGAAGTCACGACAGGGGTAGAGGCCGGTAAAAACAAGCCTTGCAGATCAAGCAGAAACACCACCCGTCCATCGCCCAGAATGGTACATCCGCTGGTACCTTCAAGCTGTTGGATGGGGTAGGGTACCGGTTGTACAAAGACCTCCTGTTGGCCTGCGAGCCGATCAACAACCAGGCCGACCTTGCGCCCTCGGATTTCGGCCAAGACGATCGGTACCGGGCTGTTCATCGGGCGAGCCGGCATCTGCAGGGCTTTGCGCAAAGACAGCAAGGGGATCAGTTCGTCTTCAAGTGGTATCATCAACTGTTTGCCGGAGGACTGAAGCTGATCCCGCTCCAGTTCCAGGGTACGAAGAACGCGAGTGATCGGCATGGCCATCAGGTGACCTTTACATTCCACCAGGAGAACTCGGACGATCGCCACTGACAGAGGAAGCTTGAGAACAAAACGGGTTCCAACGCCCAACTCCGATTCGATATGAAGTACTCCGCCCAGCCGGTCGACTGCCGTTTTCACCACATCCATCCCGACACCCCGACCGCTGGTCTCGGTGACCTCACCCGCAGTGGAAAACCCCGGGTGGCAGATGTAGGACAGAAGGTCAATATCCCGCAGATTGCGCGCCTGAACTGCGGTTAGAAGGCCATTTTCGATAGCTTTTTCCCGCACCGCTTCCGGGTCGATTCCTCGACCGTTATCGGCAATTTCAATCAACGCCTGATCCTTTTCCCGCCAGGCCCGGAGGTGTATCTCTCCCTGCTGGGCAATCCCATGATCCACCGAATTGCGCAACAGGTGCATCAGAGGGTCGGCCAGCTCTTCCAGAATCCCCCGATCGAGCTCCAACTCTTCCCCTTCGAGGGAAAGCCGAATCTGTTTCCCCTGCTTCCGTGCCAGCTCCCGCACAATTCGGGGCAACCGGTCGGTCACCGCCTGCAGCGGCATCATCCGAACCTGTAGCACGTGATAGTGAAGATCGGTCACCATCCGTGACAGCTGGTTCAACCCATCTCGCACCTGGAGCCAGTCCTGATTCTTCTGAGCATCCTGCAGTAGGGTCCGGTTGGTGATCAGTTCACCGGTGAGCCGGATAAACCGGTCCAAAAGATCGGTACGGACACGAACTGTTCTGGCTTCTTCTTCCCGATTTTCGGTGGACGTGTCTCCCAGATTGACCCGGACATGAGAGACATCGATAAAGGACGACAGAAGCTCTTCGAGGCGGGATGGTGACAGCTCCGTCCGCAACCAGGCTTCCAGCCGGAACTCCCCCTCACCGCGTTCCAGGGCTTCAAGGCCGGGTTCTGTTTTGGTCAGCTCCCCAAGGCGTTGGAGCTCCCGCGCCAAAAGCAGAAGTCGGGCTGAAGGGGCTTCGGCTTCGGGTGCCAAATGCAACATCAGGTGACAGACCGGAACCTCTTTTTCTTCGCTCACCGGTAGCGTCGGAGATGCTTCCTCCTCTTCTGGAACAACCGGGTTCTCTCCAGCCAGATATCCCTTGATTTCCCGTTCGGGTTTTTCATCGGCAATATCGTCGAGCAGACCTTCCAGCAGATCCACCCCTTCCAGCAGGTGGTCGACACCGCTGGCGGGAACACTCCCTCCCTGCCGGAACCGGTCCATCTGGTCTTCCAGATGGTGTGCCAGGTCAGCCGTTCGCTGGAACCCCATGGAGGCCGCCATCCCCTTAATCGAATGGGCCTCTCGGAAGGCCGCATCAATCCCATCGTGGTTGGTCGGATCCTGTTCCAAGCCCACTACCTGGCGGACCAGGTTATTCAGATGGTCCCGGGACTCGCTGAGAAACAGCGCCCGGTACTTCGCCATATCCATTTAGCGCTCTGCCTCCGGGGCCTCCAGGATGCGATGAACCACTTCCAGAAGACGGTCTTCATCTACCGGTTTCACGATAAAATCCCGCGCACCGTACTGCACCGCCTGCAACACCAGGTTGTCCTGGCCCAGGGCACTGCACATCACGACGGCGGCCTCCGGGTATTCGCTGGTGATCTCCCACAGGGCATCCAGACCGTTCTTTTCCGGCATGACAATGTCCATCGTCACCAGGTCGGGTTTAAGGCGGCGATACTGTTCCACAGCCTCCTGTCCGTTCTCGGCCTCCCCGACAACCTCCCACCCCTGCTTTTCAAAAATATCCCGCAGCAAGGTCCGCATAAAGAGGGCATCGTCCACAATCAGAATCCGAACCGTCAAGGAGCACCCCCGGTCTCGCAGACCTCCTCAACCCGCTGCAGCAAAAGGTCGAGGTCCAGAAGATTGATCATCTGTTCCTCCAGTTGCAGGACCGACCGAATACAGCTTCCGGCGGCAGCACCCTCCTGCCGAGGAAAAACCTGCTCCGGGTCCAACGGTACGATCCGTTCGAGCTGGGTGACCGAAAAGGCCAGGGAGGAAGAGCTGGGCGTCAACACCACGATTCTCGGATCCCGCACCTCCGCCGCAAATTCGAGAAACCGGGCCAGATCCAGCACTGTTCTAGGGCTGCCGTGAACGTTGATCGACCCCAGAAAAGACGGAGGTGTGCGTGGGATATAATGCAGCGGAGGCGACTGCAGGACTTCCTGGATACGATCCACTTCCAGTCCGTACAGCTCGTTCTCCAGGCGAAAGGTCAAAACCTGATCCATAAAAATGCTATTCCTGGTCTGTTCCCAGCTTGAACCGGCGCACCGATTCCATCAACTGACGGGCCTGATCGGTCAGCTCCATCGCCGAACGGGCCATCTCTTCCATGGAGGCCGACTGTTCCTCGGTCGCGGCGGAGACCTCTTCGGTGGCACTGGCATTGTCCTCGGTGATCTTGGCAATTTCCTCAATAGCCCGCACCACCGCGTCCGACTGTTCGCTCTGGTGGAGGGACATCTCGGCGATCTGACCAGCGCGCTCCTGAGTCCCTACGGCCATATCAATGATTCGTTCAAAAGCATCCCCAGTGGTATCGATGGCCGTGCGCCCCCCGTCCAAAAGACGGACACTATCGGCCATGGTGGCCTGAACTTTCTGGCTCTCGTCCCGCACCTGTTCGACCAGCTGGGTAATTTCACCGGCCGATTCTCCGGTACTGTCGGCCAGCTTTCGGATCTCCTCCGCCACCACAGCAAATCCTCGACCGTACTCCCCGGCCCGGGCTGCCTCGATGGTGGCATTGAGAGCCAGCAGGTTGGTCTGCTGAGCGATGTTGGTGATCACATCGACAATCGTACCGATCCGCTGGACCAGTTCGTTGTAGGAAACAATCTTCTGACCGCTGGCCTCCACAGTGGAGAGGACGTTCTTCATGCTCGCCATCGCCTGACGGACATTGTCACCCCCCTGCTGAGCGGTGGAAGCGGTCTCATCGGCCGAATTGGCCAACTTGTTGGCTGCTGCTGCAACCAGATCGACGGATGTTGCCATCTCCTTGATGGCCCGTCCAGACCGCTCTACCATTTCGGCCTGAGTTTCGGCACCCAGGCTGATCTGCTCGATTGCACCGGCAATCTCCTGCGAAGAGACCGACATCTGCTCGGCGGTTGAGGAGAGACCGTCGGCGGTATTCGCCACCGTATCCGAACTGCCGCGGATTCGACCCACCAACTTCCGCAGGCTTTCCACCAGGCTGTTAAAGCTGTTGGCTAAGTCTTCCGTCTCATCCGGAAAAGCCGTGTGTCCCAAACGGATAGAACGGGAAAGATCCCCATCGCTGATCCGCTCGGCCCCTTCCGTCAGAACCCGGACATTTCCGGTAAACGCTTTGGACATTCCCACGCCAAGAAACATCCCGAGGAGAATCCCTGCGAGCGTTTCAACCGCATCAGACCACCAAAATTCCGGTATGCCCATGCTTTGAACGACAAAATCGAGCAGCACAATACTGCCGACAACAAGGACAAAACCGCCTATAAACTTGGTTCTTAGTTCCAAACGCATGGGGGACTCCTTTACTGTCCATCCAGCCCTCTTGGGGGACATTTCAGATCACATGCAACCTAACACGTTATTTCTTCAAATAAGTACAACGTCCTCAAATTTACGCTGCTTCTTTCCAGCCCGCAGCTCTACAGACGTCAAGACCTCTTCTTCCGGTAAATCCGCTCGGCCGAATCGACACAGTCAAACAGATCCCGGGCTTCAACAGCCAGGGTTTCCGCCCGTCCCAAGACCAGGTAACCGTCGTCGGCAAGACAAAAGGCCAATCGATGCAAAATTTCTGCCTGCCGGGTCCGGTCAAAATAGATCAGCACGTTTCGACAGAGAACCAGGTCGCTGATCGGATATTGGTCCAGGTCGAGAATATCCTGACGGCGAAACCGAACCGCCTGTTTGATCGTCCTGGAGAAGGTGAACCTTCCCTCCTCCTGAGCCTGAATTTCCCGACGGTATTTCTCGGGCACCGAATCCAGTTGATCGGCGTCGTAGAGGGCTTTGCGGGCCCGATCAAGGACGGCGTGAGAGACATCGGTTCCCAAGATCCGGTAACGTCGATGGTAAGCCCGATGCACCGCCAGCTGCAAACTCATTGAGAACGGTTCTTCCCCGCCGGCACATCCCAGACTCCAGATACGTACCGGGCGTCCGGGATCGGCCATCTGAAAAAGTTCCGGATAGACCTTCTCCTCCAGCATGGCAAAGGTGCTGGGATTGCGAAAAAACTGGGTCACGTTGACAGTCAGCGCGTTGATCAAGTGATCCGGTTCTGCCGGATCCTTCTCCAACAGGGCCAGGTACTTTTCCGGATCGCTGATCCGCAGCTTCCTTAAACGTGCCTGTATCCGCCGATGCACATACGGCTGCTTGTAACTGCAGACATCGATTCCCAGTGTCTGGTGGATCCAGCGACAGAGCCGATCCTGTTGATCGGTCGTCCAAACATGGGTGATGTCTTCAACCACGGGATCCAAAATGGTTAAAACCTGCCGCCTGTGGTTGCCAACCCGGTTGCCCACCCTCCAACCAGTCGATACCCTGTCCTTCCCGAATCTCACCAATGCGGTGAATCGGGCCTATTTCGGACATCAAGGCCTCCACCTCCGGCCACCGACCGGCCGGTATCGTAAACAACAACTCGTAATCTTCACCACCGGTCACGGCCTGATCCCAACTCCCTCCGGCCTCCCGAAAGGCCTCGGAAAGAGGCAGGGTCTGCAAATCAATGCGAGCACCGCCTCCCGACCTTTCCAGGATATGCCCGAGGTCGGCCGCCAGTCCATCCGACAGATCGATCATGGCTGTAGCGAGACGACTTTCCGACAGTCTCACCCCCAGATCGACCCGGGCTCTCGGCCGATGATGTCTCCAGGCCAGGGCTTCCGGTGGTTTCCGATCTTTCATCAACATCTTAAGGGCCAGGGCACTGTCTCCCAGGTTGCCGGAGACACAGATCAGATCGCCGGCTTTCGCACCCTCACGACCGATAGCAGCCCCCTGGGTTGCCGTCCCTTCCACCGTCACCGACAAGACCCAGCCCTGGAGGGAACGACAGGTATCTCCTCCCACCAGACACGCCCCGTAACGTTCCGCCTCCGACAGGAAGCCGTCCATAAAGGCGTCGACCTCTTCCACGGTTGCATCATCGGGCAACGCCAGCCCGAGATAAAGAAAGCGGGGTTTTGCCCCCATGGCGGCAACATCGCTGACATTGACGGCGACCGCTTTGCGACCCAGAGTCTCCAAGTTCGTCCAGTCTCGCCGGAAATGAACACCCTCCAGCAGCATATCGGTAGAGGTCAGAAGTTCACAGCCTTCCGGAATCCGGTTATGAGCACAGTCGTCGCCAATCCCTCGTACCGCCAGCGGATGGTTTTCGACGTGGCGGGTTATCCGGTCGATCAGGCCGAACTCCCCAACACCCGATAGCTTCATGGAGTTGCCTCGCCGGCCAGTGCTTCATCCAACACCCGGTCCATGGTTTCCGCAAACCGGAATTGAACCTTCTTTCGCAGATCTTTGGGAATCTCGTGAAGGTCCTTTTCGTTCCGTGCCGGCAGCACCAGAGTAGTAATATGAGCTCGCAAGGCCGCCAGCACCTTTTCCTTGATTCCGCCGACGGGAAGAACCCTGCCCCGAAGGGTGATCTCCCCGGTCATCGCAAGGTTTCGTTCCACGGGTCGTCCGGTCAGTGCCGAAACCAGGGCGGTTGCCATCGTCACGCCGGCCGAGGGGCCATCTTTAGGAATGGCTCCGGCGGGAACATGGAGATGGATATCCCTTTTTTCAAACAGCTCTTTGTCGATCCCCAGTTCATCGGCCCGGGTCCGTGCGTAGGAGAGGGCAGCCTGGGCTGACTCCTGCATCACATCCCCCAACTGGCCAGTAAGCGTCAGGCCTCCTTTGCCCTGCATCAGCGTCACTTCCACGTGTAACACTTCACCGCCGACTTCCGTCCACGCCAGACCGGTCGCCACCCCCACCTCGTTCTCCTTCCTCTCTTCCTCCTGCAGAAAGCGAGGCGGTCCCAGAAATTTAGTGACCTGGTTTTCCGTGATTCGAACCGCGGTCTTTTTCCCCTCGGCAAAACGCAGTGCCACTTTGCGACAGACCGAACCGATCTCCCGTTCCAGGTTCCGCAAACCGGCTTCGGCGGTGTATTCAGCGATCAGCTTGAGCAAAGCCGGTTTGCCGAAATGGATATCTCTGGACTTGAGACCACTGGCATCGGTCTGGCGGGGCACCAGATACTTCTCGGCAATGGCGAGCTTTTCCTCGGCGGTATATCCTGCCAGGCGAATGACCTCCATCCGATCTCGGAGGGCCGGTGGGACAGTATCCATCACGTTGGCGGTGGCGATAAACATGACGTTCGACAGATCGAACGGCAGGTTGATGTAATGGTCGGAAAAGGCGTGGTTCTGCTCGGGGTCGAGCAGTTCCAACAGGGCCGCGGAGGGGTCACCGCGAAAATCACTTCCCACCTTGTCCAGTTCATCCAGCATGAAGACGGGGTTTTTGGTCCCTGCCTGACGCATCCCCTGCATGACCCGGCCCGGTAGGGCTCCGATATAGGTACGTCGGTGCCCTCGGATTTCGGCCTCATCCCGCATCCCCCCCAAGGAAATTCGGACAAACTTCCGGCCCAAAGCCCGGGCGATCGATTTACCAAGGCTGGTTTTACCCACGCCCGGAGGACCAACAAAGCAGAGGACCGGACCGCGCATCTTCTTCTTCAGCTTACGCACCGCCAGGAACTCCAGAATACGCTCCTTGATCTTTTCCAGCCCGTAATGATCCTCTTCCAGTACTTTTCGGGCCCGGATCAGGTTGAGCTTGTCCCGGGTCGCTGTGTTCCAAGGCAGATCGACCAGCCAATCCATATAGGTACGGAGCATACTGTATTCACTGGCATCCGGATGCATCGTCTCCAGACGCTTGAGCTGACGCTGGGCTTCTTCCTCCGCCTCTTTCGGAAGCTTCAGTTCCAAAATTTTCTGTCGCAGCTCTTCGATATCTTCGGCGTGGGCTTCCGACTCACCGAGCTCAGATCGGATCGCTCGCAGCTGTTCCCGCAGGAAATAATCCCGCTGGGATTTGCTCATCTCTTCCTTGGCGCGACTTTGAATCCGATTCTGCACGGTCATCAGTTCGAGCTCTTTCACCAGCACCTGTTCCACCCGCTGCAAGCGATCCAGCGGATCGACGATCTCGAACAACTCCTGCGCCTGTTCCACGCTGAGCCCGATATTGGAAGCCACCAGGTCCGCCAGACTGCTGGGATCCTCCATATTGCCGATAACGGCGACCACTTCCGGTGAGATATTCTTTCCCAACTTGAGAAGTTCGGCCAACTGATCGCGGACAGTTCGCATTAACGCTTCGGTTTCGACGCCAACCTCGGAAATAATCGGTTCCACCACCCGCTCCGCTCTGACCCGCAGATAGGGGTCCCGCGAGAGGTACTCCTCGATGCGAACCTTGGTCAAGCCCTGAACCAGGACCTTAAGACGTCCGTCCGATAGCTTGACCATCCGCATGATCATGGCCAGGGTCCCTACCGGATAAAGGTCGGATTCGTCGGGTTCTTCGGTTTCGGGTGAAATCTGCGCCGTCAAGACGATCAGACGATCGCCTTCCAGCGCCTGTTCAACGGCCGCCACCGAACGATCGCGACCGACAAACAACGGGAGGATCATATAAGGATAGACCACCAGATCCCGGACCGGGAGGAGAGGGAGTTCATCACGCAGAGCCATTTCGAGCGGTTCCTGCGTGAGCGTCTGTTCCGGGTGTTCGTCGCGTGTTGCCATCTCATTGCCTTTCTGCATGCTTCTTTGCCAAGCATCAGGAAAGAATTACTCATTGAAGAAATACCAGAAACCCTGGAAAATATCAAAAGTCCCCGGATTGTTTACTCTTTTTCAAAATTTGTATAATCTTATGTCAATTGACGGGATTTGAGCATAAGCTTACCTGTCTTTCGCCGGCCCACAAGGGTCTATTGCCGCTTGTCGAACAGCGTTTCAGCCTATTTCCTTTGTTGATCGAGGCGCAATGCAACCGATTACCAAGCTCATCATCTGCCTGTTCACGCTGATTGCCATTCTCGCCTTTGGCACCACAGGGTATTACCTGATCGAAGACTGGTCGGTTCACGACAGCCTCTATATGACCGTGATCACCCTGTCGACCGTCGGGTACCGTGAAATCGACGACCTATCGCAACAGGGGGAAGTGTTTACCATGGTGCTGATTCTGGTCGGCGCCGGTCTGATCGCCTATACTGTAGGACAGTTGATTCAGTTCGCGGTAGAGGGCCAACTCAGGCAATTTTGGGGGAGAAAAAAATTGGCCAAACAGATTGATGCGTTACGTACGCACTACATTATTTGCGGCTACGGTCGTATCGGCCGCCTGGTGGCAAAAGAATTGAAAGAGAACGACATCCCGTTTGTTGTGATCGAGGATGACGAGAGACTGTGCCAGGAGATGCGGGATCAGGGGCTCTTTTGCATCAACGGCGACGCGACAGCTGACGAGATCCTGTTGACCGCGGGCGTGATAACCGCAAAAGGGCTGATTACCGTTACGACCTCCGATTCAACCAATCTCTATATCACTCTCAGCGCCCGGGGGCTTAGTGAAGAGCTGCTGATTATCTCCCGCAGTGCCGATCCTTCCAGCGAGAGCAAACTCCGCCGTGCCGGTGCAGATCAAGTCATTTCCCCCTACACCATGGGCGCCAAAAAGATCGCCCAAGCCGTCATCAACCCCTCTGTCCTCGACAAACTTGAGGTCGTTATGACCGGGCAACGTCTGGATCTTCATTTCGATGAAATCTCCATTCAGCAGGGCTCATCGCTTATCGGCAGGAAGATGAAGGATTCCGGCATTCGTGATTTGGGGATCATTGTGGTCAGTATCCGGCGCCGCAGCGGCATGAGTCTCTTTCCACCACCCTACGATGCCGAACTTCTGGAAGGGGATACGCTGGTTACGGCCGGTGAGTTAGGCAATACCAAGCAGTTGCTCAAAATCGCCTCAGGTCCCGCCGATGCCTAAACGGTTTCACGCCCACCTGCCCTACACCGAGGTTTCACGTCATCTGGGGCGGTTGCAGAATCTGGAACTTCCCCTTGAACTGGCGGTCAAAGCAGCCGATCTCGACAACCTTGATGCAACAGTTTTGCAACAACTGAAAGAACATCTTTGGCCGATCAGCCTTCATGCGCCCTTTACCGATCTGAGTCCCGGAAGCCCTGACCCTCTTATTCGGGAAGCAACTGCGCATCGATTCAACCAGACCCTGGACCTGGCCGAAGAACTCGAGGCCCATACCATCGTCTTTCATCCCGGTTACGACCGATGGAAATTCGGCGGAAGGCCAACCCCCTGGCTGGACAACAGCCTGTCGTTCTGGAAACCGTTCGTTGACCGTGGTGCAGGCATGGAATGCCAGCTGGTATTGGAGAATATCTTTGAGGAAACGCCCGATACCCTGGTCAGCCTTTTAAAGGCCGTGGATTCCCCCTGGTTTGGACATTGTTTTGATATTGGGCATTGGGCCCTTTTTGGACACAGCACCCTGGAGGAGTGGTTCGATCTCCTCGGTCCCTGGATGACACACCTTCACCTTCATGACAACCACGGCGTGAACGACGACCACCTTCCCATCGGGGAGGGAACAATCGACTTTGAAACGTTCCGATCCTTGCTGAAAAAGCTTCCCGAAGAACCGACCATGACCTTGGAGGCTCACAGCCCGGAACGTCTGAATCGGAGCCTGGCTGCCGCTCGGGAGCTACTTTTTTCCCCGATCCAGTAAGGACCCTCGTACAAGTCCGATTTTGCCAAATCGATCCCGCACGCTATCGATTGCCCGATCCAGGTTTTCGTTGTCCTTATTGTTCGGTGATTCAAACAACTCGACCTGGTCGTCCTCGCCCAGATTTCCGAGTGTCACACCGAGAAGTCGTACCGGCCGGTCCATTGCTTCGGTCTTTTCCAGTAATTCCATCGCCTGGTGATATAGGGGCATCGTCTGATCAGTGGGGTGGGGGAGTGTGGCTGACCGGGTACAGGTTTTAAAGTCACCGTATCGAACCTTGACCGTCAGAGTTTTTCCTCGAACCCCTTTCTTTCGGGCCCGCATCGTGACTCGTTCGGTGAGGTGAAGGATCTCTTGCCGGATTCGATCCGAATCACAGAGGTCCCGGGAATAGGTATCCTCGTGGCCGATCGACTGAATCTCAGTTTCCGGTTCCACCGAGCGATCGTCCTGTCCTCGGCAGAGGTCATACAGTCGCGGACCCCAGGACCCCATCTGCTGTTCCAACCATTCGATGGAGTACTCCCTCAGATCGGCAACCGTCTCGATGCCGTAACGCTGCAATCGTTCCTGTGCTTTGGGGCCTACACCCCAGAGGCGTTTGATCGGTAGAGACAGCAGAAAGGGATCGATCTCTTCAGGGCTTAACTCAAACAACCCGTCCGGCTTGTTCACATCAGACGCCAGTTTGGCGAGAAACTTGTTGGGAGCGATGCCTGCACTGACCGTCAGGGACACTTCTTTCCAAACCTCGGAACGAATCTTTTCTGCAATCTCCCGCCCGGTTCCGTGCAGTCTCTGGCAGCCGGTGACATCCAGAAATGCTTCATCCACTGAAAGCTTTTCCACCAAGTCGGTATAACGGTGAAAAATATCAAAAACCGACCGACTGACGTCCTTGTAAACGGCCATTCGTCCGGGCTGAACCAGAAGAGAAGGGCAACGTTTCAAAGCCTGAGACATCGACATCGCCGAATGGATACCAAATTTCCGTGCTTCGTAGGAGGCGGCAGAGACCACGCCGCGCCCGGAACGGCCTCCAACCACCACCGGCTGACCCCGGAGTTCCGGAAAATCCCGCTGTTCCACAGAGGCAAAAAAAGCATCCATATCCAGATGGAGGATCTGTCGTGGCGGTAAGGTCATAGCCGCAGTGTAACAAGGGTGGAGAAAAGGGCCCAAAAGAATTCCATGAATCGATGAAGGCGCTTTTGAACGTCCGATCGGGGAGGGACTCTGGTTTTCAAACAAAAATGCCCCTGACCAATGAAGGCCAGGGGCATTTGGTGGAACAGTCGTATGAATTAACGGCCGGGCTTTTCGCCCACCTGGACACGGATCACCGCCCGTTCCAGCGCCGCTTCCATCACGGCAAACTCCTTCTCTTCGGGAGAGAGGCGCTTGAGGGCCTCTTCCGCACGTCCCAGGGCAGCCTTTGCCCGGGCCAGATCGATCTGATCCGCGGTTTCTGCGGTTTCGACCAGAACGGAAACGGATTCCTCACCGACCTCCATATAGCCCCAGTTGACGGCCACATGAAAGGTTTCGCCGCCCTTGCGATAGCAGAGTTCGCCGATCTTCAGGGTGGTCAACAGCGGGGTATGGCCGGGCAGAATCCCCAGTTCACCGATGGTGCCCGGTGCCTGGATTTCATCCACCTCTTCGGACAGGACCCGCTTGTACGGGGTGACCAGCTCCAGTGTGAGTTTTTCAGCCATGTACCTAATCCTCTATGGAAAGCGGCGGGCGAACCCGCCGCCGGAATCCTACTTACAGGGTCTTTGCTTTTTCCAGAGCTTCGTTGATATCGCCAACCATGTAGAAGGCCATCTCGGGGATGTCGTCGTACTTGCCGGCGACGAGATCCTTGAAGCCTGCGATGGTGTCTTTCAGCTCAACGTACTTACCGGGGGCGCCGGTAAAGGTCTCGGCCACGTGGAACGGCTGGGACAGGAAACGCTGAACCTTACGGGCACGGGCAACGACCAGCTTATCCTCTTCGGACAGTTCGTCCATACCGAGGATGGCGATGATGTCCTGCAGATCTTTGTAACGCTGCAGGATAAACTGCACGTCACGAGCGACTTTGTAATGCTCTTCACCAACCACCTGAGGATCAAGAATCCGGCTGGTGGAATCCAGAGGATCAACCGCCGGGTAAATGCCGAGCTCGGAGATGGCACGCGACAGAACGGTCGTTGCATCGAGGTGAGCAAAGGCCGTTGCCGGTGCGGGGTCCGTCAGGTCATCGGCGGGAACGTAGATCGCCTGAACCGAGGTAATCGAACCCTTATCGGTGGTGGTGATCCGTTCCTGCAGTTCACCCATCTCGGTGGACAGGGTCGGCTGGTAACCAACGGCCGAAGGAATCCGACCCAGCAGCGCCGAAACCTCGGAACCGGCCTGGGTAAAGCGGAAGATGTTGTCGACGAACAGCAGCACGTCCTGACCTTCCTCATCACGGAAGTATTCCGCACAGGTCAGGGCCGACAGAGCAACACGGGCACGGGCGCCGGGGGGCTCGTTCATCTGACCGTAGATCAGAGCGGCCTTATCGAGAACGCCGGACTCTTTCATCTCTTCCCAGAGGTCGTTACCCTCACGGGTCCGCTCACCGACACCGGCGAAGACGGAGAAACCACCGTGCTGCTTCGCGATGTTGTTGATCAGCTCCATGATCAGAACGGTCTTGCCGACACCGGCACCGCCGAACAGGCCGATCTTACCGCCACGGGAGTAGGGGGCAAGCAGGTCGACAACCTTGATACCGGTCTCGAACGCCTCAACCTTGGTCGACTGGCTGATAAATGCCGGTGCCTCACGGTGGATACCCCATTCAGTTTCGTTGCCAATGGGGCCGGCCTCATCGATCGGCTCACCGACAACGTTCATGATGCGGCCCAGACATTTGGGACCGACCGGCATCTGGATCTGTTTACCGGTGTCCAGCACCTCTTGCCCACGGACCAGACCGTCGGTGCCGTCCATAGCGATGGTCCGAACGGTGTTCTCACCCAGATGCTGAGCGACTTCGCAGACCAGGTTCCATTCGCGATCGTCAATGGCCGGGTTGGTAATCTTCACAGCTTGCAGGATTTCGGGGAGCTTCCCAGGTTCGAACTCCACGTCGACGACGGGCCCGATGACCTGTGTAACCTTACCTTTATTCATGATGCACCATTCCTCCTTGTTCCACCCTTCTCTGAGGGATGGAAAGGGTTTCCTAGTTCGTAATTATTTAACGGATTCCGCACCGGCGACGATTTCGGTCAGTTCGGTGGTGATCGCAGCCTGACGGGCCCGGTTGTAATCCAGGGTCAGTTTCTTGATCATCTCCGAAGCGTTCCGGGTGGCACTGTCCATGGCGCTCATCCGGGCCCCATGTTCGGCAGCCACCGATTCGAGCAGGGCGGAGAAGAGCTGAACCTCAATCTGTTTGGCGCAGATCTCGTCCAGCAAACCGCAGCGGTTCGGTTCGTAGATGTAGTCGACAACGATTTCATCGGCTTCGGTTTCGGCCGGAACAATCGGCATCAGCTGAACCGTGGTGACGACTTGAGTAATCGCGCTCTTGAACGCGTTGTACATCAGGAAAACCCCGTCGTACTTTTCTTCCTCAAACCATTCCACAACTTCCTGGCCGATCAGCGACGCGGTCTGGAAATTGACATTCCCAGTCAGGTGCTCGTAGCTCTTGGTGACGCAATCCAGACGCCGCTCCAGGTATTCCTTCCCCTTTCGGCCGATCACCAGAATATCTGCAGCTTCGTATCCTTCCGGATTCTCGTTGATCCAGGCCTCAGCCGCCTTGTTGATCTGAGAGTTGAAGCCACCACACAGGCCGCGGTCTGCGGTGAGAACCACCAGCAGGGCCCGGCCTTTGTCACGCTGTTCCATCAGAGGGTTGCCTTCCTCGCAGGCCCCACGCTTGGCCAGGTTGGAAACCACCTCGGCCAACTTTTGTGCGTAGGGTCGGGAGGAGACCGCAGCATCCTGTGCGCGCCGCAATTTGGCGGCGGCGACCATTTTCATGGCCTTGGTGATCTGCTGCGTGTTCTTAACCGATCCGATGCGCTTTTTTATGTCTTTAAGATTTGCCATCGGTCATACCTTCCGTCAGAGACTTAAGCGGCGAACTGGCCCTTGAATTCGTCCAGAGCCTTCTTCAGCTTGCCCTCGATCTCGTCATCGATCTTCTGCTTGGTCTCGATGCCTTCGAGGATATCTTTGTGCTTGGTCTCCAGGAAGGAGTACAGCTCAGCTTCGTACCGGGCCAGAGCTGCGGGCTCGTAATCGTCGACATAACCGTTGTTGGCGGCGTAGATAATCACGACCTGCTTTTCAACCTTCAGAGGCTGGTACTGACCCTGCTTCAGGATCTCAACCAGACGCTCACCACGGTGGAGCAGACGCTGAGTCGCTTCGTCAAGGTCGGAACCGAACTGAGCAAAGGCCGCCATCTCACGATACTGCGCCAGGGAGAGACGGAGGTTACCGGCAACCTGCTTCATCGCCTTGATCTGGGCGGAGCCACCGACACGTGAAACCGAAAGACCGACGTTGATCGCAGGGCGAACACCGGAGTAGAACAGATCAGCCTCAAGGAAGATCTGACCGTCGGTGATCGAGATAACGTTGGTCGGAATATAGGCCGAAACGTCACCGGCCTGGGTTTCAATAATCGGCAAAGCGGTCATGGAACCGGCGCCCAGGGCGTCGGAGACCTTTGCGGCACGCTCCAGCAGGCGGCTGTGCAGGTAGAAAACGTCACCGGGGAAGGCTTCACGGCCCGGGGGACGACGCAGCAGCAGGGACAGCTGACGGTAGGCAACGGCCTGCTTGGAAAGGTCATCGTAGACGATCAGGGCGTGCTTGCCGTTGTCACGGAAGTACTCACCCAGGGTAACGCCGGTGTAGGGCGAGATGAACTGCAGCGGTGCGGGATCGGACGCGGTCGCGGCAACGACGATGGTGTAATCCATGGCGCCGTGTTGCTTCAGCTTGTCAACGACCTGCGCAACGGTCGAACGCTTCTGACCGATGGCGACGTAGATGCAGACGCAGTCCTGACCCTTCTGGTTGATGATGGCATCAACGGCAACAGCGGTTTTACCGGTCTGACGGTCACCGATGATCAGCTCACGCTGACCACGACCGATCGGAACCATGGAGTCGATCGCCTTAAGGCCGGTCTGCAGCGGCTCGTGAACCGATTTACGGGCCACGATACCGGGGGCCTTGACCTCGACGGTGCTGTAGGTGTCGGTCTTGATGTCGCCCAGACCGTCGATCGGCTGGCCGATACCGTTAACAACGCGGCCAACCAGGGACTCGCCAACGGGGACCTCAACGATCCGCTCGGTCCGCTTGACCAGGTCGCCTTCCTTGATGTGAGCAGCCTCACCCAGGATGGCAGCACCGACGTTGTCTTCCTCCAGGTTCAGAACCATACCCATGGTTCCGCCGGGGAATTCCAGCAGCTCGCCGGCCATGGCCTTGTCCAGACCGTGAATACGGGCGATACCGTCACCGACGGAGATAATGGTGCCGGTTTCGCTGACCTCAACTTCGGTACCGAAGTTTTCGATCTGCTTCTTGATAATTGCACTGATTTCTTCTGCTCTGATCTCCATAGCTTCCCATTACCCCTTTTCTAAGGTATCTGCCATCCGTTTAAGCTGAGCACGAATACTGCCGTCGAACACCCGGCCTGCAAATTCGGCCTGAAGGCCACCCAGCAGGGATTTGTCGGTGCGGACGGTCAGTTCGACATTCTTTCCGGTAGCTTGCTGCAGCGCCTTTTTGATCGCTTCGGTCTGGGCCTTGAGTGGCTTGACCGCAGCGTTCAGGTTGGCTCGAAGTACACCGGACTGCTCATCGGCCAGCGTGCGGTAGTACTCCTGGATGCTTTGTAAGTATTCAATACGGCCCTTCTCCAGCAACAGTCCCAGGAACTGCTGGATGCCTTCCGACAGTTCCAGCTGCTTGGCGACATCGCTCAGAATGGCCTGCTTCTTCTCGAGAGGGAAGGTGGGGCTTTCCAGGATCAGCCGCAGAAACTCTTCAGCTTCGTAGGCAGCAGCGACCCGGGACAGTTCTTCACTGTAGGGCTCCACCATCTTCTTCTCGGCGCCAAGGGCCAGCAGGGCCTTGGCGTACCTCATGGAAATGGCACTCGCGCTCAATGTAACTCTCCCACCTTTTGCAGGTATTCATCGACCAGACGAGCCTGGTCTTCTTTGGTCAGATTCTTACCCACCAGCTCTTCCGCCAGCGAAACGGCCAGTTGGGACGCTTCCTTACGCAGGGCGGCTCTGGCGCGGGCGATCTCCTGTTCGGCGGTCTTGCCGGCCTCTTCCCGAATTTTGGCGGCTGCAGCTGCGGCATCGGTCAGGATACGGTCGTGTTCCTGCAATGCCTCTTTCTTGATCGCCTTTGTAAGGTCTTCGATTTCGTCGTTGGCCTTGGTGAGCTTGGCATCGTATTCGGCGAATTTGGCCTCGGCCTCTTCCTTCAACTGCTTTGCCTCGGCCAGGTCGGCCGCAATCTTCTCACTACGGCCTTTCAGACCGTTGGCAATCGGTTTGCGGGTAAAGTACCAAAGTATTCCGGCGATAATGGCGAAGTCGATTACACGGTAGATGTAATCCTTCATCAGGGCACCGGAGTCGGCGTGCCCACCCCCACCGGCCGCCAGGGCGACGGTTGGGATCAGGACCAGAGCCAAAAGCAGGGTCAAACGGGTCATCATCTTCATTACAGCGCCCTCCCCAGAACCTTGGCTGCAATCATCTCTGCATGAGCCCGGGATTCGTCCTGCAGCTGGGTACGTGCCGTATCGGCCTCAGCACCCACCTGCTCTCGAATCTTGGTCAACTGGGCCGTGGCATCTTCACGGGCCTCGCTCAGCAGCTCCTGTTCCTTTTTGTTGGCCTCAGCTTTCAGCTGAGCCCGTTCGGCTGCACCGGCAGTCCGTGCCTCCTGCAATTTCTCTTCGTAACGGGCCATTTTGTCCTGGATATCCGCTTCCAGAGACTTGGCCCGCTCCTTCGAACCGTCGATGGTCTGACGGCGCTCCTGCATCACCGCGCGTAGCGGCCGGTACAGGAGAAGATTCAGCAGGAACAGCAACACCAGATACAGGGCGAACTGATAGAGTAGGGTAATGTTGAATTCAAGCACTCTGGATACCTCGCCTTTTACAGAAAACAGAACTGGGCACACTTGCTCTCGGCAAGCATGCACATCCTTGGTGCACTCCGTAGGATCAAATGTAAATTGGTAAGACCACCTTCCGGTAGTTTTTTATCATACGAAAAGAGAGACTGTCAATAAAAACAGAGACAGAGTTTTATTTTCCCGCATCACGTGAAAACCCTAGAAATTACAGGATCTTATAAATACCGGAAAAACAGGGTTAAATTTGATTTTTCTCCGCTTCGGGATCAGGTTTCGGTTTTGGGTTCTTTCGCAGGGGTTGCGGGAGGTGAAGTTTTCCCCATCGCCAAAGTCCCGTTGAAGATTACCCCTTCTTCGACAGTTAGCAAGGGGGTCTGGATCGATCCTTCCACTTTTGCCGGTGCCCGGAGTTCCACCTTGCAAGTGGCTGTCACCTGGCCTTTGAAGGCTCCGGAGAGAACCAGGGTTCCCACCTTGATTTCCGCCTGGATATCGGCGGTTTCACCAACGACAAGAATATCCTTAGAGCTGATTTCTCCACTGAAGACGCCATCGATGCGTACCGCTTCATCAAACATCAGTTTGCCTTCGAAACGGCTACCGGTACCAAGAAACGCCTTAATATCTGCCTTTTCCAGGGTTAATTCCTTTTTCGACATGGGCTCGTCCTTTTTTCCGAACAAAGATGGTTTCACGAAGCTATCCTGTCTTTCGGTCAGCCGATTCCCAGACGCTCCAGCAAGCGATCCAGTTCTTCCGCTGAAGAATAGTGAATTTCCAGACGACCTCCTTTGCCTTTGGGGCTGAGTTTCGCCTTGGTACCCAACGATTGCTGCAGAGTTTCTTCCAATTGATCGACCCAGGGTTCTCGTGCCGCTGTCTTTTTGGGCGCAGGAGCACTTTCGAAGTTTTTGATCTTTTTGACCAAAGCCTCGGTCTCACGTACCGAGAGGCGCTTCCGGATCACCTCGTCGGAGGCTTCCACCATATCCTCTTCCGTTTCCAGAGAAAGGAGAGAACGGGCATGTCCCATACTCAGACGGGTCTGGCGCAGGTCGTCCTGTACCTTTTCGGGAAGCTTGAGCAGTCGAATGCTGTTGGCGACCGTTGAACGGTCCTTACCCACCCGCTTGGCGACCTCATCCTGAGCCAGCGAAAAACTGTCCATCAGGTGACGGTAAGCGGCGGCTTCTTCCAGGGGATTGAGATCTTCCCGCTGGATATTTTCGATCAAAGCCATTTCCAGTGCCGAATCTTCGGACACATCCTGAATGACAACCGGAACTTCATGAAGACCGGCCTTCTGCGAAGCGCGCCAGCGGCGTTCACCGGCAATGATCTGCCAGTAATCGTCCTGCTGACGAACAACGATCGGTTGAATCACCCCTTTTTCTTTGATCGACGCAACCAGTTCCGCCATCTTTTCGTCGTCAAAGGTTTTACGCGGTTGCTGACTGTGGGGTTTCAGATTTTCAATGGGGCAGAGGAAATATTTGGAACCGCCCGGTCCCTTTTTTTCCTCGACATTCGGACCCAAAAGGGCGCCAATTCCCTTTCCGAGTGCGGGTCGTTTTGCCATGATTTAATTACCTTTCATCTGAATAACTTCGTTGGCCAATTCAAGGTAGGCCAGAGCACCGCGAGAACCTGCATCGTAAAGCAGGGCCGGCAATCCATGACTTGGTGCTTCGGAAAGACGGACATTCCGCGGGATGACTACCTGAAAGACCTTGGAACCGAAGTGGGCCCGGATCTCTTCCTGAACCTGGCGCGATAGATTGTTTCGACCGTCGTACATCGTCAGAAGAATCCCATGAATATCGAGAGAAGGGTTCAGGGCACCCTGAATCAGACCGATCGTGGTCATCAACTGGGTCAGACCCTCCATGGCGTAAAACTCACATTGAAGAGGAACCAGGACCGAATCGGAAGCCGTCAGGGCATTGACCGTCAACAGACCCAGGGAAGGCGGGCAATCGATAATGATGTATTCGTATTTTTCCCGAAGGGGATCGAGCAGTTTTTTGAGGCGAACTTCCCGCGCCATCATCGATACCAGTTCGATCTCGGCACCGGTCAGATCGGTATTCGAAGGGAGGATATCCAGGTGATTCAGATCGGACGATTGGATCACCTCCTCCAGAGGGGTTTCTCCGATCAACGCCTGGTAGATAGTTTGGTCCAGTTCTTCCTTATCCAGACCCACGCCGGAAACCGCATTGGCCTGAGGGTCCATATCCACCAGGAGGGTGTCGCATTCTGCAGCCGCCAGAGAGGCAGCCAGATTGACGGCGGTGGTCGTTTTTCCCACGCCCCCTTTTTGATTGGCAACGGCAATTATCCGACCCATACAACACTCCTTCACCCGACCGACCTTACTTGGGGTAATCCCAGTGGGTGTTCATTGAAAAAGCACCGAAGTGAAAACGGTGCTGCCCGGACTTGATGAATACGGAAAAGAATCGTCCCGCAGATCGTCCTGCCACTGCCTGAAAGGTGAATTTTTCCTCTCAACGGCAGACGCAAAATGTACCACAGGACCGAATCTCAAAAAAGTGAAATCCCCGTTAAATTTGACCTAGAACAATCAGGGTTCTTCTGGACTCCGATTCCGGCAGCGAAAACTCCCGGATATGGATAACATCCCATCCCATCGTAGTCAGTTCCTCCCTGCTTTCCTCCGCCTCTTGAATTCCTTCCGGTCCTTTCATGGCAATAATTTGTCCCGTCGAGGGGATCGCCAAGGGAGACACCCATTGGACAAACTGAAATAAGTGGGAAAAGGCCCGGCTGACAATGACATCAAACCCTCGGGAATCCAGCCCTTCAAGGATCAAATTTTCAATCCTTTCTGACTTCGGAGAAAAGTCGACCAACCCCAGGGTTCGAACCATATGTTGCTGGAATCGGATTTTTTTTCCCACCGAATCGACGCTGACGATTCTCAGGTCGGGCCTGGCAATTTTTAATGGCAGCCCTGGAAATCCTCCTCCGCTTCCAACATCGAGAACCCTGGCGTTTGAAGGGATATGAGGGACAAGGCTCAACGAATCCAGAAGGTGTTTTTCCAGAATCTCCATCGGGTCGGTGATGGCAGTCAGATTGATGCGTTGATTCCAGCGAAGCAGTTCTTCCTGGAGGAAAAGCAAACGATCGATCTGCTCTTCTTCCAAAGAAAGGTCCCAACCGTTACACCAGGCTTGAAAGGTCCCTTTAAGCACGGTCCCCCCGTTTAAGAAGAATGGACAACACAGCAATCGCTGCCGGTGTGACCCCGAAAACCCGGGACGCCTGACCCAAGGTTTCCGGTTGGCATTTTTTGAGCCGGTCCCGGATTTCGAGCGATATTCCCTGAACCGATTCGTAATCGAAATCGGCCGGGATCTTTATTTTTTCGGTTTTCTGAAAACGCTCGACCTGTTCCTGCTGGCGTTGGATATACCCTTCGTATTTGGTCTGAATCTCCAACTGATCCAGAACCTCCACCGAAAACCTAGCCAAAGTGTCATTCACCTTGGCCAGGTTGGTGATCTCAATTTCCGGCCGTCGCAATAATTCTTCCAAGCTTGCTCCATTTTGCAACGCTTCCAGGCCGAGAGAGGCAAGAGTCCCCTTGTCGTTTGGAGAAATACGCGTTTGCTGGATAAGCTCTCGTGCCTTTTGGATCGCTTCCAATTTTTCCGAGAACATCGACCAACGTTGATCTTGGACCAGTCCCATCTCCCGACCCAGAGGGGTCAATCGTTGGTCGGCATTATCCTCCCGAAGAAGGAGGCGATATTCTGCCCTGGAGGTAAACATACGGTAGGGTTCTTCGGTACCTCGCGTGATGAGATCGTCGATCATCACTCCCAGATAGGCTTGATCCCGTCCAATGATCAACGGATCTTTTTCCTGGACTTTGCGTGCGGCATTGATTCCGGCCAGAAGTCCCTGAGCACCAGCTTCTTCATAACCGGAGGTGCCATTGATCTGGCCGGCATGGAATAGTCCCGAAATCGATTTCACTTCGAGGGAGGCACGGAGTTCCGTCGGATCGACATAGTCGTATTCGATGGCATACCCCGGGCGAATAATCTCCACCTTTTCCAATCCGGGTATGGTTCGAAGAAAGGCGAGTTGTACATCCACCGGAAGTGAGGTCGGCAGACCGCTGGGATAATATTCGTTACAAGTCAACCCTTCGGGTTCCAGGAAAATCTGATGTCGATCCTTTTCCGGAAACCGAACGACTTTATCTTCGATCGAAGGACAATAACGTGGACCGATCCCTTCAATCACCCCTGTATACAAAGGAGAACGGTCCAGACCTCCTCGAATCAGATCATGGGTTTTTTCGTTGGTATAACTGATATAGCAAGAGACCAGTGGACGATCTATCTCCTTATTCTCAAAGGAGAACGGTCGGGGAGGGCGATCCCCCACCTGTTCTTCCAGCTTGGAAAAATCAATGGTGCGCTTATCCAGTCGAGCAGGGGTTCCTGTTTTTAAACGCCCCACCCGTAGCCCCAATTCTTTTAACTGATCCGAAAGACCCAGTGAGGGAGGCTCCCCAGATCGTCCTCCGGGATAATTTTCCAGACCCACATGAATGAGTCCACGCATAAAGGTTCCTGTCGTCAGGACTACTGCCTTTCCGGAAAACTGCAATCCCTCTCGGGTTGTGACCCCACAGACAGAATCACCTTCCATCACCAATCCGGTGACAGAAACCTGTTTCAAATCCAGGGAAGGGGTCTCTTCGAGAATACGGCGCATGCGTGCCGAATATTCCCATCGGTCAGCCTGAGCCCGGGAGGATCGAACGGCTGGTCCTTTTTTGGTATTTAAGGTTCGAAACTGGATTCCTGTCGCATCAATATTTCGACCCATCTCGCCACCAAGGGCGTCAATCTCTTTCACCAGGTGGCCTTTAGCAAGTCCACCAATAGCAGGATTGCAGGACATTTGCCCCACCACGTCAATACTGATCGTTGTCAGCAGAGTTACACATCCCATCCGTGCCGCTGCCAGAGCAGCTTCACAACCAGCATGCCCCCCGCCGACAACAATAACATCGTATTGCTTTCCGTAGTCGACCATAAATTAATCGTCTTTCATCCTGTAATTACAAATGTTTCACGTGAAACACACATCTATTTTCCAATACAGAACCGATCAAAGATTCGTCCAAGAATTTGATCGGGTGTTGTTTCTCCTGTAATCTCTCCGAGAGCATCTAAAGCTTGTCGTAAATCGAGCGCGATAAATTCAAACGGCTGGTTTTGGGATATATGATTACAGAAATCTTGAACGGCTTTTTGGGCTTTTTGGGCTGCCTCAAATTGACGTTGCTCTGTAAGAACAACAGACTCATACCCCTCTTGCCCTGAAGACAGGGGATACATTTCTTTTATAGCTTCTTTAAGATCACCAATACCGGTACCATCTTTCGCCGAAATAGACACAAAGGGCAATTCGCCAATATCGTTTTGATGGTCGTAGTTCTTCTCATCGCACTTATTAAGTACTACAAGAATTCGCCCCTGACCGCAGGCTTCAATAGCAAGTCGGTCGTTGAGGTTAAGAGGTTCGGAGCTATCCAGAACTAAAAGAATAAGATCCGCTGTTTCCATCTTATCCTTGGTCTTTCGAACGCCTATGGATTCAACCAGATCAACAGTATCCCTTAAACCAGCGGTATCGATAAGGCGTAAGGGAAGACCGTCGAGATTGTACCCTTCCTCAAGAAAATCCCGGGTGGTTCCTTCAATCTCAGTGACGATAGCCCTTTCAGTTCCGAGAAGGGTATTCATCAGAGAACTCTTTCCAACATTGGGCTTACCTGCCAAAAGAATGGAAATCCCTTCCAGATAGGCGCGGCCCGAATCATAACTGGAAAGAAGGTGCTTGATTTTTTGAAGAATCGAATCGGCTTTTGTCAGGAATTCCTCGTTGGACGGGTGATCCAATTCTTCCTCAGAAAAATCAATCCAGGCTTCTACAAGAGAGAGAAGATTGGCAGTTTCGTCCTGAAGGGTATGAATCCCCTGACTGAGATGTCCATCCAACTGTTGCAAAGCCAATTGTCGAGCCCGATCGGACCGGGCCTGTATCAATTCGATAACCGCTTCCGCCTGAGTCAAATCCAATCGTTGATTCAAAAAAGCGCGAAAGGTAAATTCACCGGGTTCTGCGAGACGAGCACCTAGTTCCTGGAAATGAGCAATAATTCGTTTGACGAGTATCTGTCCACCATGGCATTGCACCTCAACCACATCCTCGCGGGTGAACGACCGAGGTGCCTTCATTACCACGGCCATGACCTCATCAATCAATCCTCCGTTTTTGGAAAAGAGATGACCGTAAGTAAACCGATGACTTTCCAGAGGAGAGTTCATCCCCTGGCCAGCGGGATGGAAGGAGGTCTCCAAAAAAGAAACAGCTTCCCTTCCGGAAATTCGAACAATAGCAACACCTCCCTCTCCAGGCGGTGTCGCACAAGCTACAATGGTATCATTGCAATCGATATCAAACATGATTCTGATCATAACAAAAGGCGACCCGAAGGTCGCCTTTTGTAAAGGATCAACTCCTTTTTCAATCGGTCATAACAACTTAATAACTATTTTTCCTAAGCTGCTTTCTTATTAATCATCAGCTGCTGCGCAATCGACAACAGGTTATTCACCAACCAGTAGATAACCAAGCCAGAGGGGAAGCTCAGGAACATAACAGTAAAGACAATCGGCATCATCATAAAGATCCGCGCTTGTGCCGGATCCATCGTTGAGGGCGAAAGTTTTTGCTGCAGCCACATCGATGCACCCATAATCAGGGGAAGGGGGCCCAAGGCAAAGGGGAGACCGAGGAAGCCGGAGATCAAGGTATCGGCTGCGGAAAGATCGGTAATCCATCCCATAAAGGGGGCATGTCGCATTTCAACAGAACCCAGAAGAACGCGATAGAGTGCAAAGAAAACAGGAATCTGAATCAGCATGGGAAGACAACCCCCCATCGGATTCACCCGATGTTCTTTGTACAAAGCCATCATTTCCATTTGCAGACGTTGCTTGTCGTTCTTAAATTTTTCCCGGATCTTCTGCATTTCCGGTTGTAACTTCTGCATCGCCTTCATGGAAGTATAAGACTTATGGGTCAGTGGCCAGAAAGCTAATTTAATGCAAACGGTCACCAGAATAATAGCCCACCCATAATTGCCAATAAACCCATAGAACCATTTAAGGACCCACATCAGGGGCTGGGCAATGGGAGCAAAAATTCCGTAGTCCATGCTCTTTTCAAATTCATTGCCGACCGGTTCGAGCAATTCCATATCCCGGGGACCGAAATAGAGAGTATATTTCAGTTCCTTGGAACCAGAGACGGGAAGCCCAATTCCCGGTGTCCAGATCAAATTCTCGACTAAATTTTCTTCCTTCCCGATCAGAACCTGCTCAGGCTTATCGTCTCCAAAGACCAACGCACGAATAAAATACTTATCGGCGAAAGCCGTCCATTGGGTACTGGCTCCATAAGAAGGCTTGTCTTCCTGGATATCGCCAATTTTAACCTGTTCTTTATCTTCAGTCGTTTTGGTGATGGGTCCGATAAAAGTCATTGTGGACCCTTCATCCTCATCGTCCCAGGGCTGTCGAAGAGCAATACCTAATTTACCTTGAAGAGGAAGTTCACCCGCAACAACCTTCAAATCCATATCCACCTGAAAGGATCCGTTTGTGAAGGTAAGACTCTTAATCAGAGTAAGCCCCGAACGGGTTTTTGCTGCCATCTGAAGGGTAAAAGGTTCATTCCCAACTTGAATGGAATCCTCTTCAACAGCAATCAAATACCCGGTGTCTGTTGAAAGATCGAACTGACCTTCCCCAACAATACCCAAAGTCCCATCTCCTTGAACCATATTGGCAAGAAGATTAACAGGACCGGCATCAGGGGTATTCTCCTTCCGATACTCTTTTAATTCAAAAGAAGTTAGAGTCCCTCCATTGGAAGAAATCTTGGCAACATAG